>JAQAZP010000336.1:0-6655 GCA_032127265.1 Acidobacteriota bacterium | reverse complement strand
GCAGTGTTTGCCATGTATACCGTTGGGCACACGGCGCTGTTCGGCGTGGTACTTCTTCCCCTGTCAATGCTGTTCTCCCTGCACCCGGCGATCCTGGGTGTCCCGGTGACCCTGGCCTACTTCAGTTATGCCGCCATACGTTTCTTCGGCGGCCGGGTGCTCACCGTGCTCAAGACCTGTATTTCATACATCCTCGGGATGACCTGCTACATGATCGTCCTGCTGCTCGCGGTGCTTGCGTACATCTTCCTGTTCCAGTTGCCGTCCTTCAGGGGCGGCGACGACTGGAACATGGTGACGGCAACTGAGCAGGGAGCCGCCGTGGTGGTCCAGTCCCTGATCGAGCAGGGCGAGGAAGTCAACATGACCCTGCGGCTCACACCGCTGCATCTGGCGGCCGAGCAGGGGAATCTGGAGATCGTCGACCTGCTGCTGGGTGGCGGCGCCGATGTCAATGCGCGGGACCATTTCGGCCGCGTGCCGATGTTCCGGGCCATCAAACGGGAACAGCACGAGGTGGTCTGGAGGCTGGTGGAAGCCGGCGCCGACCCCCTGGCCCGCGCCGACGACGGGACCACGCTGTTGTTCCTCGCCGCCCGGAACGAGGACCTCGATCTCGTGCGCTGGCTGCTGGACAACGGTGCGGATGTCAACGCGGCGCTCTCCGAGGGGAGACACGTCACGGCCCTGATGAACGCTGCCGCCAAGAGCAGCGAAGACATGGTGAAGCTGCTGCTCGAACACGGTGCCGACCCTGCGATCGAGAACGACAAGGGCGAGACCGCCCTCGACCTCGCCGACTCGGATGAAATCGAAACCGTCCTGCGGGCTGCCGCGAAATCTTGACGCCGCAAAAAAATTATCACCCTTCCACATTCTGATCACCCACCATCATGGAGGCATCCGATGATCACAGGTTTTCACCGATCCTTCGCCGCAATCCTGCGAACTCAGAATAAAAATGCGACCCCGACGGGATTTGAACCCGATGGTGCCGTCATCCCATCCAGCTCTGATCCGGGTTCACTTCAGGAAGACAGCTCCGTCTCCAACTTCTTCCCCCGGTTGTCGAGCACTGGTTGAGGTTCCAACCGGAAGATGCCAGGATTGAAAAAGACGCCAATATGACGTAAGTTACTACGATATGGTGGCTTTAGTACGGGTGAAGGAGACTCTGATGATCAGGCCGGCCAGAAACAAGGATGAGGTTGTCCAGCGCCTGCTCTCGTCCCAAAAGGAACTGGCCTTGTTCGGGGTCACCAGCATCGGACTGTTCGGTTCATTTCTCACCGGGCGGCAAACTCCCCGAAGCGATATCGACATCCTCGTTTCCTTCGCGCCGGATCAGCACACCTTCGATAATTTCATGGATCTCTCGTTCTTTCTCGAAGATCTCCTGGGGCGCAAGATCGAACTGGTAACACCCGAATCGCTCAGCCCGTATATCGGCCCACGAATCCTCAGTGAGGTTGAACGTGTCCCTGTCTTCGCCTGAGTATATTCAGCACATACTCGATGAGATCGCCTTCATTCAATCGCAGGTCCAGGGCCGGGATTTCGATGTCTTCAACCGTGATCCGGTCCTGCAGCGGGCATTTGTCAGAAGCCTCGAGATCATCGGGGAGGCGGCGAAGAAGATCCCGCAAGACATCCGCGATCGCCTGCCGGAAGTCGAGTGGAAGAAGATCGCCGGCATGCGTGACCGGCTGATCCACGATTACTTCGGCGTGGATTACAAGGTCATATGGGATGTGGCCACGACAAAGCTTGAACCACTCCGAGATCAGTTACAGTCGCTCCTCGATCAGCACACCTGACACTACAGAACTCGGAAAAAAATGGCGACCCAAATGGTTCCCGGTTGGCACCAGATCGAGGAGTGGTTGAAGGAACTGGAGTTGCTGAGGCAAACCGTTGAGGCAACATCACCGTTAATGGCCGGAAAGGCCCAAAAGGGCTGTTCCCAGGCTACTTCCTGAGGATGTACGGTGTAATAATCAGTAGCAGCAGAACCCGTTTTTCATGGACAATACAGTGCTTTGAACTTTCCGAATGGTTGTACTCGGCGAAAAGCGCTCCATCTCATATCGATACAACACTTAGAGGGAATCCATGAAATCAATCCCGGTGTTGGCGGTGTTCATTCTCTGCTTTCTTTCAGTTCCGGTCACCGCGGCGACCATCCATGTCCCTTCTGATCAGCCAACCATCCAGGCCGCCATTGACGCGGCGGTGGATGGCGATACCGTGCTGGTGGCCGACGGGGTCTGGACCGGCCCCGGGAACCGCGATCTCGACTTCGACGGCAAGTCGATCACGGTGGGTTCCCTGAACGGCCCGGTGGACTGTATCATCGATTGCGAGGGACAGGGGCGCGGCTTCCGCTTCCACAGCGGGGAGGACCTGGAATCCGTAGTTCGGGGCTTCACCATCCGAAACGGTATCGCTGTCGACCCCTTTCATGCGGAGGGGGGCGGCGGCATCCTGATCGACGGCGCCGCTCCGCTGATCAGCGGCTGTATCTTTACCAGCAATAACGGAGCTGTGTTCGGTGGGGGCTGCAATGTGACCTCTGACTCAGGCGGGCTGATCGCCGACTGCGTCTTCCGGGAAAACACGGCTGCAATCGGGGGTGGCCTGGCCCTCGGCGGAGACGTAGAGGCACGGAACTGCCTCGTGACGCAGAATGATGCCTTCGATATGGGAGGCGGCATTTGCACCCGGGGCGGGAACCAGCTGGTCCGGGGCTGCACCATCACTGAAAACCATTGCGTTGATCTCGGAGGCGGAATCGGCGTCTGGTATAGCAACCTGACGATGGACAACTGCATCATCTGGGGCAACGATGCCGAACTGGAGTACCCCCTGCCAAGCGACGAAGGCTTCCTCGGGGGGGATTCCATCTTCAGCTACAGCTACAGCTGCTTTGGCGATGTATGGTATGTCGAAGATTTCGTCGCCCTCGACCCGGGACCCGGGAACATCGGCGATGATCCGCTCTTCGCCGTGGGACCGGAGGGGCACTGGTATCTGAGCCAGGTCGCTGCCGGCCAGGCGGAGGAGAGCCCCTGCGTCGACACAGGCGATCCGGCCTGGGAACCCTACGGCACCACCCGCACCGACCACGAACCGGACACCGGTGTCCGGGACATGGGGTATCACCACCCGTTCCCCACCACACGGACCCGCCTGCTGGCTTGTCCCGGTCCCGGGTACGGCAACCACCCGGTCGTTCGCGTGTATGTCCCAGACCATGGTGGAACGTTGGAGTACGAGTTCAACGCATACGGAGCGACCCACTACGGGACGAACGTGACCAGCGGTGACGTCGATGGTGACGCGATCGATGAAGTCCTGACCGGGCCCGGGCCTGGCGACATCTACGGACCGCATGTCAGGGGATTCCATAAGGACGGCAGCACCATTCCCGGCCTCAATTTCATCGCCTACGGCACGAACAAATACGGCGTCAACGTTGCCGCCGGCGACATAGACGGCGACGGCATTGATGAGATCATCACCGGCGCCGGGCCGGGTGCCGTCTTCGGCCCCCACGTCCGCGGCTGGGTCTACAACGGGCCCTCCGGCGTCACCCCCTATCCCGGGGTGAGCTACTTCGCCTACGGTACGCCAAAGTGGGGCGTGAACGTATCGGCCGGAGACATCGATGGTGATGGCTATGACGAGATCGTCACCGGCCCTGGCCCCGGCACGGTATACGGCCCCCATGTCAGGGGCTGGAACGTCGACGGCGACTCGTCTGTAACCCCTATACCCGAGGTCAGCTACTTCGCCTACGGCACCCTGAAATATGGGGTCAACGTCAGCTGCGGCGACGTGGACGGGGATGGCATCGACGAGATCGTCACCGGAGCCGGTCCGGGTGCAGTCTTCGGCCCCCATATCCGCGGCTGGAACTATGACAATACCTCCGTCACCCCCCTGCCCGGCTTCAGTTTTTTTGCCTGGGATACCGAGCCCCTCAGCTATGGGGCCAATGTCTTTGCCGGTGCCGACTTGGACGCTGACGGCCGGGCCGAACTGGTGGCGGGGCGCGGTCCTGATCCCACCGCAGACACTGTGGTGAAGGTGTTCACCTACGATGGGGTGACAGTCACGGAGTGGATCGCACTGGAAGCCTTCTCAGGCATGACCCACGGTGCAAACGTGGCGGCGGGCAGGTTCTGACCATTTCCCCAATTCTCACTGAACGCCAGTTCGGTTGACCAATGCCAGCCTTTCTGGTCTAATACATTTTGTAAATCTCATTTTACAATATGGAGACGCATGGATCATGTCTGCCCAATCGTCCAAGAACAGAACTCTTGTCTCCATTCTTAGTGCACGGTTGAGTGAAAAAGCCCCCCTGATCCAGGTTATGGTCGGCCCCCGACAGGTGGGAAAAACCACCGCCTTGAAGGCTGCGCTCAAGGAGAGTGGTGTCTACAAAACGGCTGATTACCCCACACCACTGGGCAGCGATGCCCTCTTGGCCTGGTGGGAAGAAGCCGAAGCGCATCCTTCCCGAATGCTCGCTGTCGACGAAATTCAGAAGGTCACCGGCTGGAGTGAAATGGTCAAATATATCTGGGATCGTTCGGAGGGGATGAAGCTCGTGTTAACCGGTTCCTCGTCCCTACTCGTCGAGAAAGGGCTGAAAGAAACACTTGCGGGCCGCTACGAACTGATTCGAGCAGAGCACTGGAATTTCGCCGAGGCTTCTGAGATTTTCAAGCTGACACTGCCAGAGTATCTGAACTTCGGCTGTTATCCGGGGGCAGTGCCGTTCCTGAAAGACAAGAATCGATGGGGCGACTATATCCGCGATTCAATCGTTGAACCGGCCATCGGCCGGGATCTGCTCCAGTTGCACCCTATAGGGAATCCGGCGCTGATGCGTCAGATTTTCGGTGCGGCGGTATCGCTTCCCGCCCAGTTGATCAGTCTGCAAAAACTCCAGGTGGCAACTCAGGAGAAAGGCACCGTGCCAACCATCGGTCACTATCTCTCTCTCCTCGGTGAAGCATTCCTCGTCACGGGACTGCAAAAATACAGCAAAAGCCAGTTCCGTGCACGGAGAAGCATTCCTAAGCTGATCGTCCACGACAACGGGCTCTGCCGCGCATTCGAACGGCCCGTGACGGCTAAACTCTCCCCGACGAGGTTTGGCCGATACCTGGAAAACGCTGTCGGAGCACGATTCATCGAAGCGGGCTGGGAAACCTATTACTGGAAGCACCGGAATGATGAAGTGGATTTTGTCACTATCGGACCGGAAAACGAGAAGTGGGCCATCGAGGTCAAGCAATCGAAGACATCAGAAAAGGAATTGAAAGGACTGTTCAGATTCTGCGATCAGAATCCAGAGTTCGAACCCTGTCTGCTAAGCCTGGTTGGGCAGGAAATTGATGGTGCTCGTCCACTCGACCCCATGGAAATACTGTCTCTCTCCAGATCCTGATTCCATCGTACAAAAAAATGGCGAGCCCAACGGGATTTGAACCCCATGGTGCCGCCATCCTTTTCATCCCTTCTCGGGAGTTGCCCTAGTATGACAGTTCCGTCTCCACCTTCCTGCCCCGGTTGTCCAGCTTGAACTGCTCGGGCCGGCTCTCCAGCACCGTGCGCAGCCAGCTTTCGGGGTAGCCCACCTCCTCGGGCTCTCCCTTCTCGTTCCGCACGTAGCCGTCGTTGTACTTGGTGATCAGGTGCTCGGCCAGCGCCTGCCACCGCGTGACGGTCTGCTCGGCATGACCCACCGAGAAGTCGGTGAGGTAGCGGGTCATCAGCGCCTTGTCCTTCTCGTACAGGGCGGCGGCGGTGCGGTCCACTTCCGGTTGCAGGGCGATGAACTCGCCCTCGATGGCCGACTGCACGGCGCGGATGTCCTGGATCATGTAGGAGTACTTGAGGTTGGCGTAGTTGGCCACGAGGTTGAAGATCCACCAGGCCGAGTCCCAGGAGAAGCGATTGAAGCTGCCCCGGGTGAAAGCTTCGGGGGCCTGGTCGATGCCGCAGTAGAGCGGCACGTAGCAGGTGCCGTCGGTGTCGTCCACGCCGTACCACAGCACGCCGCCCACCGGGTCGGGGAGCCAGGAGCGGGACTGGGTGACGATGGAGAAGCCGGTCTGCTGGGTGGAGATGGGCCGCTCCCAGGAGTAGAGCGCGTCGTCCACGGTGAAGGTCATGGGCCGCCAGCGGTTGGGTGTGCCGAAGGGGCCGGCGTCCAAGCCCCTGGTCATGTCCAGCTCGGTGCCCTCGTAGTGGTCGCGCATCAGGTCGAAGACGTCGCCCACCGAGAGCTTGGTATCCGGCTTGATCCAGAGCGGGTAGTGCTCGGCGCCGGCCGCGGCGCGGCTGTAGTCGACGGTGAGGCCCAGCGAGGGGGCGCAGCGGCGGTAGAGGCTCCAGACCCGGCTGGAGGTGTAGCCGATCTTCTGTGGCGTGGCCGGGCAGTAAGCGTCGCGGAAGCTGAAGGGGACGCCGCTCTCCGGGTCGTAGTAGCCCTTCTCCACGGCGAATGAGATCACATTGGGGGCGTAGAGGCAGTTCGCGGGATCGTCCAGGGGGAAGCCGGCGATCCGCGATTTGTTGGCGTAGGCGCAGACGCTGCCGTCGGGGACTTTGAGAGCGACCCAGATGGCGCCCTTGCCGC
>JAQAZP010000335.1:0-14963 GCA_032127265.1 Acidobacteriota bacterium | reverse complement strand
GTGACGCCGCTCTGGATGAGCTGGTTGTGAAACCGCCGGACGGCGTAGCCAAAGAACGAGTAGAGGGAGATGTTGACGATATTCTTCACGCCACGGGTATCCTCTCCTTGACGCAGTACCCCATTCGCCTGGAGATGCGGGCCGGGACATCGAGCGATGGACCGGGCCCACAGTGCAGCCATGGTATCACCGGACCGCCCACCGGGTCGAACAGCCCCCGGTCAGTCCATGTAGCCCATTGACCGGAGCCGGCGGCGCAGCTCCTGGTCCTGTCCTTCATCTGCACCCTGTCCCACGATGGGCAGCTTCTCCTCCCCGCCGCCATAGGTCTCGACCCACCCGGGAGCGGCCGGGCCGGAGGCGGGGTCGAAGAGTTCGTCCAGCACCCGGCCGTCCATGTCCCGGGCCACCGGCAGGCCCAGCAGGGCCAGCAGGGTTGGCGTCACGTCCAGGACGGTGCACGCGTCCCGGGGAAGCCGCACACCGCGCCGGATTCCCGCTCCCCGGGCCATGATCAGTCCCTGGGGGTGGTGGATCCCCGTGTGGCGCTTCATCTGCACGAAGCGGCCCACCATGCGCTGTCCGCCCCGGTACCGCACAACCGTTTCCTCCTCCGCCAGGCGGCCGGCATCGTAATCCTCGGTCAGGTTTTCGTTGAACAGGACCCGCACGTAGTCGCATCGGTGCCCGGGTTGTCCATCAGCTGGGCGACGAAGAGCGGCTTGTCCACCTCGGGAATCCAGTATTCGGAAATCCGCTCCACCGCCTCGCCCAGCAACCGGTCGGCCTGCTCCGGGTCTGCGGTCTGGGCAGCGATGAAGGCGTTGTTCATGGTGTGGAAGCCCTCGAGGCCGTCAAGCCCCATGGTTTCCAGCAGGACATCGGCTTTGATGCTGATCAGCGAACCGGCGAAGCCCGGCTGATCCGGGATCGACTGGAAACCGTGATCGGAGATGATCATCAGCGGCGTCCGCGGGTCGAGCCGGCAAAGCAGGCGGCCCAGGGCACGATCCACCGCCCGATAGGTCTCCTCCACCACCCCGCCGTAACGCTGGATCTCCTCCGGCGCCGTGCCGTAGCGCTGCGGCTCGTAATATTCCCAGTAGTTGTGGGAGATGGGGTCGATGGTCTGCTGGTAGTAGAAAACCGCCTCGGGCCTATGGTGCAGCAGCAGGTGATCGAAGATGTCGGTGTCCATGGCCAGGGCGGGCAGCAACCCGGAAGCCAGCCCGGCGGCCATGGGCAACAGCATGAAATAGATCAGGAAACGGACCGCGGAATCGACGAGGAAGTCCGGATTGAGCATGAGAAAGGCGACGGCGGTGAGCAGGCCGGCCAGCAGCCCGCAGAGAACGCCGCCGGCCGCAAATCCTGACGGCCGGCTGATGTCGAATTCGGACCGTGCTGCTGTCATCTCAACCCGATTGGCAGGCCGCGCTGCCGGCAGGTCAAAAAGCGATCAGGCCATCGAGGCCCGACCCTCCCAGTCGATAAGAAAACTCTCCTCTGTTTCGCAGGGGATCCCGTGCCGCCGCATGAACTGCCGGGCCCGCCCCACTCTCTCCCGGATCAGCTCCGGATCGATCTTCCCCTCCATCCCCGAGGACTCGGTGCCGTCACGATCGCTGTAGGAAAAGAGATAGACATGGCTGAACCCCACGCCGGCCACGAAATCCAGGCTGTCCTGGAACTCCGCCTCGGTTTCCGTGGGGAACCCGACGATCAGGTGGGTGTGCAGGGAAACCCTGGGGTCCGCCTTCCTGAACGAGCGCAGGGTCTCTGCCAGGTCGTCGATGGCGTAACGGCGCTTCATCAGCTGGAGAATCCGCGGGCTGCCCGACTGGGCTTCGCAGCAGATCTCCCGGACCCGGCCCTGCTCGATCTGCCCCAGCAGGTCGGATCGGTAAGCGATGGCCCACCTGGGGTAGATCGATTCAAAATCCCAGCGCACGCCATCGTCCCGGTCGATCGATGCCAATCGTTCCAGCAGCCGGGGAAAGGAGAGGGAGATGTCCAGGCCCCAGGACCCCACGTCCTCGCCGAGGATCTTGATCTTCTGGTGACCGGCATCCAGCAAACCGCGATACTCATCCTCGCAGACCGCCAGCGGCTTGCTCCTCAGGGGACCGATGGCCTTGCGGATGCCGCAGTAGCTGCAATCGTTGGCGCAGCCGTTGGTCACCCTGAGGTATGCCAGATCGGAATGCGGGGAAGAGAGGAACGGGACCAGCTTGCGCAGGAGCGAGCGGGCCCGGCGGACAGGGGAGCGCACCCCGTTCGGACCCAGCGAGCGCCGGGCCGACGACTGCAGGGCGCCCGGCAGCAGATTCGCGTCGGGCACGCTGGCAAAGGGTACCTCGAACTCCGGGAACAGCCGGTCGATGGTCTCCAGCTCCCCGGTGCTCACGGTCCGGCCCCCGAACTCCCGCTCCAGCCGGGTCGAAGCGATCTCGGGCAGACACCCCACCACCACCAGTTCACCCCGGTGCCGGCTGAAATCACGCAGCAGCTCGAAACAGTCGTCCTCCTTGCCGCCCACAAAAGCACAGGTGACCAGCAGGATGTGGTCCGCCTCCTCCGGTCCGTCGGAGAACAGACACCCGTTGCGCCGGAAATACTCTCTCAGCCGCTCCTCGTCGAGGTAGCGACGGGTACACATGCCATTGCTGGCGATGAAGATGCGCAATGCCTGAACGGGTGCGGGCAAATCAGGGCCTCGTGATCAGGATCGACGGATGGTTCACCAAGCGGCGCGTCCCTTACGGAAACGGCTTGTCCTGTAGTATAACAACTTTGCAGCCCCGAAACAGTACGCCGGCCCCAAGGGATGAGAGACCATGGACACCGCAGCCCTGCGCACACAGTTCATCGAGCGCTACGGCCACAGTCCGGAGCCGCTGCGCCTCTTCTTCGCCCCGGGCCGGATCAACCTAATCGGCGGCCACACCGACTACACCGGCGGGCTGGTGCTGCCCTGCGCGATCAAGCTCGGCACCCTGGCCGCCGCGCGGCGCACCACGGCGAAACACCTGGCCCTGGCCTCGATGGACGATCCCTTCAACTGCACCGGCCCGCTCAACCGGCCGCTGGCGCCCCAGGCAAAGAACTGGGTCAACTACCCGCTGGGCGTGGCGGACCAGTTCATCCGGCGCGGGGGCAGCCTCCCCGGCGTTGAGCTGCTCTTCTCCGGCGACCTGCCGCGGGAAGCCGGGCTTTCCTCTTCGGCCTCCCTCGAGCTGGCCACGGCGGTGGCCCTGAACAGCCTGGCCTGCGCCAACCTGGAGATGGAGGAGCTGGTCCGCATGGCCCGGGCCGCGGAAAACACATTCGTCGGCCTCGAATGCGGCATCATGGACCAGTTCGCCTCGGGCATGGGCCGCGAAGGGTGCGCCATGTTGCTCAACTGCACAACCCTGCAGCACCGGCACGTGCCGCTGCCCCTCGCCGGCCACCGGCTGGTCATCGCCGACACAAAAAAATCGCGAGAACTGGCCGGGTCCGGATACAATGAACGGGTGGCGGAGTGCCGGGAGGTTGAGCTGAGCCTGCTTGGCGTGCTGGAAGCCCCGAGCCTCTCCCGGCTGACCCCGGGGCGGCTGGAAAAGAACATCCACTGCATCCCCACCGAGACCCTGCGCCGGCGGGCGCGGCACGTGGTGAGCGAGAACAGCCGGGTGATGCGGGCGGTGCAGGCACTGATGGAGGGGGACCTCGGGGCCTTTGGCGCACTGATGTTCGCCTCCCACGACTCGCTGCGCGACGACTACCAGGTCTCCTGCCTCGAGCTGGACAGTCTGGTGGACGCGGCCCGCGGGGCGGATGGCGTTCTCGGTGCGCGGATGATGGGCGGCGGCTTCGGCGGCTGTACCATTACCCTGGTCAGGAAGAATGCCGCGGAGGCCTTCATCGCCCGGGCCGCTGCACTCTACACCGAAACAACCGGACTCACCGCCGACTTCTACCCGGCCGATACCGGTGACGGCGCACGGGAGATCGAACAATGAGCCTGATCAAAAACGCCCCGGAATTCAGCAAAGAGCAGGCCGCGCGCCTGGTCCTCGAGCAGTACGGCGTGGCGGGCCGCGCCACCCGGCTGCCCGGCGAGCGGGACCAGAACTTCCGCATCGAGACCAGTGACGGGACCTGCCGGGTATTCAAGGTCGCCAACCGGCTGGAAGACCCCGCATTTCTCGAAGCCCAGAACCGGGCGATGAGCCATCTCGCCGGTTCCACCGACCTGACGCCACGGGTGATCGCCGCCCCCTCCGGGGCGGAGATCGTCACCGTGGACGGCGGCGACGGCGAACACCTGGCCCGGCTGGTCAGCTGGCTCCCCGGCATGCCCCTGGCCCGCCTGAAACGTCAGACCGACGGGCTGCTCAGCGGCCTGGGCCGCGCCGTGGGCGCCATCGACCGGGCCTTTGCCGGCTTCGACCACCAGGCGCTGCACCGGGAGTTCCACTGGGACCTGGCCCGGGGGCTGGAGGTGGTGGGTGACTATCGCTCGCTGATCACCGACCAGGAACTGGGATCGATGGTGGACCGCACTGTCACGCTCTTCGAGTACGAATCCCTGCCGCTCCTCCCCAAACTGCGCCGGAGCGTGATCCACAACGACGCCAACAACCACAACGTGCTGGTGGGCGGCGGCGACAACCTGCACACCCGCAACCAGCAGGTCACCGGGATCATCGACTTCGGCGACATGGTGCACAGCTTCACCGCGGGCAACCTGGCGGTGGCCCTGGCCTACGCCGTGCTGGACAAGCCGTCGCCCCTGGCCGCGGCCGGCCGCGTGGTGGAGGGCTACCACGCCGAGTTCCCGCTGGAGCAGGATGAGCTGGCCGCGCTCTTCGGCATGGTCTGCCTGCGCCTGGCGGTCAGCGCCTGCATCGCGGCGCACCAGGTGAGCCAGCGGCCGGACGACCCCTATCTCAGCATCAGCCAGCAGCCGATCCGCCGCACCCTGCCCCGGCTGCTGCAGATCCACGCCCGGGTGGCCCTGATGGCTTTCCGCCAGGCCTGCGGACTGGAACCGGATCCCCGTGCCGCTTCCGTCCGGGACTGGCTGGCAACAAACAGAGGATCCTTCGCGCCGGTCCTGCCGCCGCAGTTGAGCAATGCCCCCATGACCCCGCTGGACCTGGGCATCGCCAGCCCGCTGGTCAGCGGCGACCCCGAATTGTACAGCGAGCCGATGCTGACCTGGCGGATCCTGAGAGAGATGGCCTCCAAAGGCGCCCTGGTGGGGGTGGGGCTCTATGACGAACCGCGGATCATCTACACCTCCCTGGCCTTCAAACCCAAGGGGGCCGTGGAGAACCGCACGGTCCACCTGGGGATCGACCTCTACGTCGATCCCGGCACCCCGATCCACGCCCCGCTGGCCGGCACGGTGCACGCCTTTGCCAACAACGCCAGACCCCAGGACTACGGGCCGGTGATCATCCTCCGGCACCAGACGGCTGACGGGGTGCCGTTCCACACCCTGTACGGCCACCTGTCCCAGAGTTCTCTGGAAGGGCTGGAAGAAGGGAAGGAGATCGGGCAGGGCGAGCCGTTCGCCACCGTGGGCTATGCCGCGGTCAACGGCAACTGGCCTCCGCACCTCCACTTCCAGGTGATCACCGACCTGCTGGGCCAGGGACTCGACTTCCCCGGGGTCTGTGCCTGGTCGGAGCGCGGCATCTGGTGCGCGCTCTCCCCCGACCCGGACCTGATCCTCGGCCTGCCGGAGGGCGTCCTGCCCCCGGCAAAAAAGCCGAAGAGCGAAACCCTCGCCGCCCGGCGCCGACTGATCGGACCCAGCCTGAGCACCGGCTACCGCGACCCGGTGAAGGTGGAGCGGGGCTGGATGCAGTATCTCTACGACGAGACCGGCCGCCGCTACCTCGACGCCTACAACAACGTGCCTCACCTGGGCCACTGCCACCCCCGGGTGGTGGAAGCCGCCACGCGGCAGATGTCGGTGCTGAGCACCAACACCCGCTACCTCCACGACACGATCAACACCTTCGCCGAACGGCTCAGCGCCACCATGCCCGAGTCGCTTTCGGTCTGCTACTTCGTCAACTCGGCCAGCGAGGGCAACGAGCTGGCCCTGCGCCTGGCCCGGGCCCATACCGGACTGAAGGAGATGATCGTGCTTGAGGCGGCCTACCACGGCCACTGCAGCACGCTGATCGACATCAGCCCCTACAAGCACGACGGGCCGGGCGGCCGGGGCGCGCCCGGGTGGGTGCACACCGCGCCGGTCCCCGACACCTACCGGGGGCTCTACAAGGCGGACGATCCCGAAGCGGGAGCGAAGTATGCCGGGCACGTGGAGGCCATCGTCGAAGGCCTGCTGAAAAAGGGCAAGGGGCTCTGCGGCTTCATCGCCGAGTCGTACCCCAGCGTGGGCGGCCAGATCATTACCCCCCCCGGCTACCTCAAGGCGGCCTATAAAGCGGTCCAGGGCGCCGGCGGCGTCTGCATCGCCGACGAGGTGCAGACCGGGTATGGCCGCATCGGCACCCACTTCTACGCCTTCCAGGCCCAGGGCGCGGTGCCCGACATCGTGGTGCTGGGCAAGCCCATCGGCAACGGCCACCCGATCAGCGCGGTGGTCACCACCCCTGAGATCGCCGCGTCCTTCGACAACGGGATGGAGTTCTTCTCCACCTTCGGCGGCAACACCGTCTCCTGCGCCGTGGGTCTGGCCGTGCTGGAAGAGACGCTGGAGCAGGACCTGCAGGGACATGCCCTCCGCGTGGGTACGCACCTTCTGGAGGCGCTGTCCGGCCTGCTCGGCCGCTACTCCCTGGTGGGGACGTGCGCGGGTCGGGGCTCTTCATCGGCGTCGAGCTGGTGCGCGACCGCCAGACCCTCGAACCGGCGGGTGAAGAAGCGTCCTTCGTGGTGGACCGCATGCGGGAGAAGGGGGTCCTGGCCGGGACCGACGGCCCATATCACAACGTGGTGAAGATCCGGCCGCCCATGCCCTTCACCGCGGAGAACGCCGACCAACTGGTGGCGGTGCTGGACGAGGTGCTGGCGGAGGAGTTCGGGGGATGATCAGGAGGGTTAGGCCGTTAAACGCCGGCTGACGACCGTAAGCACTACAAGCAGATCAGGAGCTGTAGGTAATCCACAGGGCGCACAACCCGCTGTAGTTTGTAAAACCGGATGTTCCTCCCGGGCCGAATCCAATCCCCATTGATCCTGATACAGATTCTGACCCCGCCTTCCACCCACGATGGCCGGTAAACGTATCGTAGGCACTGCCGGTATGCCAGGAACCGGGTGGCGGATCGGTTGTTTTGGCACAGGCCAGGGCCGATGATTCGAAGCAGATCTGCGTGCCGATGCCAGGTTTGTTGTAACTGAGTTTGGCCACGATTCCTCCTCTCTAACACAGGTTGCGGATGCTGCTGCTTCACCGTCTATTGTCCATGAATTCTCGGGGATTGCCAGAAGTTTCGTTTCCGTCCCGGTTCACAGCGGCGGCAGCTTGAGCCCCTGGAAAGCCGCCTTCCAGAGCGGCCAGCGCAGGCCGACGGAGACCAGCAGGACCAGGATGACGGCGGCCAGGGCCATGAGCTGAAGCCGGCCCATTTTCCGTGCGGCCGGCAACGGCCTGTCCGGCAAAGGCGCCTGGCGGCCCAGCCCGGCCAGCACCAGGGCCAGCGGCAGGAGAAGGAGAGCGGAGAGCGCACTGGTCCAGAGCCCGATGGTGAGCGACGCCGGCCGGTAGCTGAAAACCACCGTGTGATTACCGGCCGGGACGTGGAGCGCACGGAACGCGACGTTGGCCCGCAGGATGGGCAGGGGGTCGCCGTCCAGCTCCGCTACCCAGCCCGGGTAGTGGGCATCGCCGAGGTAGAGCCATCCCTCCGCCGCTGTCTGGTACTCCACCTCCACCAGGCGGTCCTCGTAGCGGACGATCCGCGCCCCGTCCTCCGGCCCGGTGAGTGTTGCATCCCCCAGGTTCCTGTTTTCGCCCGCCGGCCCGTCGAGCACGATCTCGCGCCGCGGGTCGAAGAGCGGGTCGGCAAGACAGGCCAGCATCCGGGGTACGCGGTGGATCAGCCGCGCCCGGTGGACCAGCTGAACCCGGGGCAGCGGGTCGGGGTTGCGGTAGAGGGTGAAGCCGGGTTCTTCCAGCAGCGCCTCGTAGCGCCCGGCTGGCAACCGGGGGGAAGCCACAATGCCCACACCGGCCAGGTCGAGGAGGGTGTCCAGGGGCAGCCGGTTCAGTTCGCGGTAACGGAGGATCTGCAGCGGGCTCCAGGCGTCGAAACAGGCGGTCTCCAGGCCGAAGGCGGCCGGGCCGTACATGTGCAGGGTGGAGAAGTATTTCATGTAGCTCTGAGGGTCCAGGCCCCAGCCGTCGTGCCAGCGGAATGGCGAATTGCTGTCGTTGACCAGGCCGGCCACCCGCAGCTGCCCCCGTCCACCGATCTCCCGGCGGGCGAAGCCGACGGTCCTCGGCGAGTTGCGGTAGGCTGCCGGGTCAATCACCGCGTTGTATCCCCAGCCGTGCAGCCCCAGGTCGAGGAGAGTGAGCAGGATCGCGCCGCCGGCGAGCAGCGCCGGACCGCGGCGAGCACGGTAAGCCACCAGGATCAGCAGGCTGAAAGCGGTGGCCAGCGCCGGGGCGTGGAGCAGGTCCAGCAGCAGGTGTGGGCCGCCGCGAAGGGCCGCAGGCTTGAACAGCGACATGCCGTTGGCGGCACCTGCGGCAAGCAGGCAGAGGCCCACCACCGCGGCGAAGACCAGGTCAGCCAGACGGAAGGCCGGCCGGCGCTCGAGGGGCTCGTCATCCTGCCGGCCGACGGCGGAGAGCAGTGTTTCCAGACCCAGCCCGGCCAGCACGGCCACGGAGAAGCCAAAGATGAAAAGGAAGCGGGCCGGGATGCGGAAGTTCTGCAGCAGCGGCAGCCAGACCAGCAGCTTGCCGAACAGGGTGTATTTACCCATGGCCAGAATCAGGGCGATGAGTGCCGCGGCGGCGTGGAAGCGGGCCGGGGGCGCGCGCAAGGCCAGGGCGGCCAGCAGGGCCAGATACAGCGGGATGATGCCGGGCCAGGCCTGCAGTTCCCAGTAGAAGCCGTCCTTTGCCGCGCGCCAGGAACCATCCGCCGGTTCGCCGAAGAGGCCGGGAAGGATCAGCGCCGCCAGGTGGGTCGGAGGCAGCGAGCCGTCCATCAAAAGATCTTCGGGGATCCCCCCGGCCCGGGCGCTGGCCATTGTCAGCTCCAGGGTGGGCACCAGCTGCACCGCGGCCAGACCGGTGGCGGCCAGCGGCACCAGCAGCAGCGGGACCAGCAGGGCGCGCCGGTTTTTCCATCCCCCCCGAATCAGCGGCAGTGCCCGCCAGAGGAACGAGAGCCACCAGAAGACCAGGGTGTAGGCCGCCACCTGGGGGTGGCCGGCCAACAGCACCAGGGCGATGACAGCGATGATCATCGCCACCGTGCCCCGCCGGCTCGAAGGCCGGGCCAGCCAGCGCTCGGCCAGCCAGCAGAGCGCGGGGAGCCAGACCACGGTGTTGATCATGTTGAGGAACAGCGCGCGCAGAACCAGGAACCCGCCCCACTGGAAGGCCAGCCCGCCCAGCAGGGCCGCAGCCGGCCGGCAGCGCAGGGCGCGGAGATAGCCGTAGGTGAACAGCCCGGCGAGGATGAAGTGCAGGATGGTGCTGTAGGCCGCGGCGTGGTGCGCAGGCATGAGGGCGAAGAGCGGCCAGTTGGGCAGGTAGAGCACGCCGGCCTGACCCTCGGCAAAGAGCGGGAAACCGCAGGCGATCTCCGGGCACCAGAGGGGCAGCCGCCCCTCCAGCATCCGAGACGCGGCCCAGGTGCGCAGCGGAAAGTTGAGCACCATGGCGTCGAGGATGAAAAAAGCGCCGCGGAGGAAGAGCGCTTTCCAAAAGACGAGGAGCGGCAGAACGATGAGCGTCAGCCAGGGCAGGAGTCGTGGGCTCCAGTGATCCTGTCGCTCTTGGTTCATACCTCGCCCCTCATTGATCATGGAATGTCATCGGCGATCCATTCGCCCATTCTATGAAAAACCGGTCCATAAACAAAGAGAACCGGTTTCCTGTCCCGCTGCGGCCCACGGTTGACTCCATGGCACGATCATCAACCAGGCCGTACGCATGAAGAGGGTTGATGCCGATTACGGAAATGAACGGGGTAGAAGAGTTGCCATGCAATCCAACTATCAAAAGAACAGGAATTTCGATATAATCCGTGCATCGCACACTATCATGAGAGAACACAGAATGGCCGGTCTGCAGAATCCTCCCCTGAAGAGGAGGTCCGGCGCAGAGCCCCCCGATCCGGGCGGCCACAACAAGGAGAGTCCGAATGCGCAAGCCGATAACCGTGAGGAACGAGGTGCCTTCCCCGAGCCATCGCGGGTTGATCGCGGTTGCCGTTGTAACGATATTCCTGCTGGCTGCCGGCATCGGCAGCTCAACGGCAAAGGCCGATGATGAAAACCCCATGGTGGACAAATGGGAGTTCGACCTGGGCAGTTTCTTCCTCGGGTCCAATACCGATATAACCCTCTACTCGAACGTTCTGGAAGAGGGCACGAAGTTCAGCCTGGAGGACGACCTGGGCTTCGACAATTCGGGCACCAGCTTCCACCTCAACGCGGCGTATCGCATCGGCCGCCGGCACCAGATCTCGGCGGGCTATTTCAATCTCAACCGGGACACAACGCAGCAGCTCAGCTTCGACCTGGAGTGGGGCGATGAGACCTTCCCCATAGATGCCACCGTCACCGGCTACTTCGACATGACGTTCCTCGAGTTCGGCTACGACTACTGGATGCTGACCAAAGAACGGACGGCCCTCTCCATCGGGCTCAGCCTGTCATGGGTCTCCATGGAAGCCGGCCTGGGCCTCGAGGGCGAGGAGGGCAGCATCGGCACCGACCTCAGTTCCAATGTCCCGGTCCCCACCATTGCCATGGAGCTTCGCCAGCTCCTGGTCCACCGGCTGCGCCTCACTGCCGGACTGGGCTACATGACCCTCAGCCCCATACCTGATTACAAGGGCAATGTCTGGCGGAGCCACATCGGCCTGGAGCATCACACATTCGAACACGTGGGATTCGGCCTTAAGTACAGCTATGATTCCTACGACATCACCAAGGAGACAGGGTCCCTCCTCGACTGGGACGTTGCTTTCGACCTTTCAGGGTTTGAAGCGTATCTCCACTTCATGTTCTAGGAATCGTTGATGTGCCGTCCGGCCTGACCAGGCTGGACAGCACGCTGGCATTTGCCACATCCCGTTCCGCGGCGGCACCCGCCTGCCGGGCCTCCCGGGCATCATTGACTCCTCCCGAGGATGCCTCTATTCTTAACTATTGATACCGATAGGCATACTCGTCTCGTCGTCCAAAATAACCTTGCGCTGCCTGACAGTATTGGAGCCCGGAAACATGAAGATCATGAGTTTCCTCCTTGCCGCATGTATGGCGCTCTGGCTGGCTGGTCCGCTACTGCCCGTGGTTCTGGCCCAGGACCAGCCGGTTGGCGAAGCGTCCGGGGTGGATGAACCGGCAGCGAAGAGCAGCGATACCCAGCCGGCGGAGCCGACGAGGACCGATCGCCTGCTGAATCTCGTGAGGGTCCTGGAAAAGGACCGGCTGAAACTGGCGGAACTGGATCAGGAACTGGAACAGGCGAAGCGATTTGTCGAGCTGCTCGGAAAGGAGGCCCTGAAGATCGCCGGGCGGCTTGACGAGAGCCGGGCGAGGCTGGCCGGGTTGGACCCGGAAACCGATGCCGATGAGATCGCCATGGTGCGGGATCAGATCTCAACACTTGAAACGGAGCTGGCCCTCTTCAAGACCCAGGGGGAACTGGCGCTCACCGCCGATGCCGCGCTTCGAGAGCAGAAGACGGCGATGGCGCTGACCATCGAACTCGAGAACCGTGCCCGGGCTCTGCTTCGAGGTGCGACGCCCGCCGAACCCGGTCAGCCGGCGGCGGGAGTCTCCCCGGCGCCGGAGCAGGCGGCGCCAGCGGGTTCGCCGATCTCCCCCCTCATCATGCCCGGCCTTCCCACGGGGCCGGCACCAGCCGCCCCGGCGGCGATCGAAGAGCGGCTGGAGACGACAGAACAGATCAGCGCCCGCCGGGAAGTGGAGCGGCGGCAGATCCAGCTGAGAGCGGCTGAGCAAGCCATCGTGGCCTTTGTCGAACGGCGGCAGGCCATGGAGACCTTGATCCTGCTCGAGGACCGGCTTCTTCGGACCGCCCGGGGGTCGAAGGAGAATCTGGAGAAGGCCCTGCGCTGGCGTCGGAAAGAGCTGGAGCAGAAGAATGCCGCCAACGCCCCCCTGCAGGAGATCCGCGATCTCGAAGAGAGCAGACAGCGGATCAGCGCGTTGATCGGTGAGGTTACCGAAGAGATCGACCGGCGAACTACGTATCTGGCCGGACTGAACGAGCGAATGAAACTTGCCGGTCCCGAAGAATCTCGGGTCATGAGGGAGGTGGAGGGGAAACGCAAGGAGGTCCGGGAGGCCAGGAGAACACTCAATTGGCTGCAGAGCCCTCTCCATCCGAAAAACCTCCTGGAGTGGGCGCGCACCCGCGGGCCGCGCATGCTGCTGGTCCTTCTGGTTGCCGGTGCGCTGCTCCTCCTGCTGCGGCTGACCGTGCGCCGTGTCGCGCGGCTCCTGGTCCGCAGGGGGCGGGGCGAGCAAGCCCGGGGGGCCAACCGCGCCGATACCCTGGCCTTCAGCTTCCGCAGCGCCTTCAGTGTCGTGGTCATGGTCGGCGGGATGCTGCTCGTGCTCCAGGAGGCGGGGCTGGACGTCCAGACCGTCCTCGGCGGAGCGGCTATCCTCGGTATTGCCATCGCCTTCGGGGCGCAGAACCTGATGCGGGACTACTTCACCGGATTCCTGATTCTTCTCGAAGACCAGTACGAGCTGGGCGACCTGATCAGCATCGGCGACATCACCGGAACCGTCGAATCAGTGAACATGCGAATCACGGTTCTGCGCGACCTGGAGGGACGTGTCCACTTCATCCCCAACGGGCAGATCACGGGGGTCACCAACCGGACCTACGGCTGGGGCCGGGCCGTGCTGGAAGTCCCCATCGGCTTCGATCAGGACGTGGACCGCGCCATGGAGGTTCTGCAGGGGGTGTCAAAGGAGTTGAAAGCTGACCCCGAGTTCGGTGGATGGATCGAGGAGGACCCGGTGATGCTCGGGGTGGACAAATTCACCGATTATGGAGTCGTGATCAAGTTCATGCTCAAGACCCGGCCGGACAAGGTATTCCCCGTCAGGCGTGAACTCCTGCGGAGAATCAAGAAAACCTTCGACAAGGTCGGTATACGGATTTCGGTGCCGCACCTGGTGGTGACGCAGCAGAAGCCTGAAGAGTAGTAGGGGAATCGCCGATGCTCATGAAGAAAG
Organism: Acidobacteriota bacterium; assembly: GCA_032127265.1. GTDB lineage: Bacteria > Acidobacteriota > JAQAZP01 > JAQAZP01 > JAQAZP01 > JAQAZP01. The sequence continues at coordinate 1,529 of JAQAZP010000335.1, read as the reverse complement.
CCGCTGCAGGAAATACCGATGGTGACCCGGAACACCGCACGCTCCGTCACACCACGCTGCTGGGAGTGCTGCTGGGGCTCATTCTGATTGGACCCTTCTTCGGAGCCAGGCTGAACACGGCCATTTTTCTCGGTGCCATGGCCGTGGTGGCAGCCCTCCTCGACCGTGAAGCACGAAGAACCAGGGCGGCGATCGCGATCATGGCCCTTCCGGCTATCATCCTGTTCGTTGTCCAGTTTCTGCCACCCGGATCGAGGCGGCGGACAATCCTGCAGGATGACTGGCTGACCTACATCATCCAGGTGCTGGTCCTCATCGCGCTCGGCTACGGCGGCTGGCTCATCCTCAAATCCCTGCTCCAGGCCCGTTCCGTGTCGGTCAATGAGATTTTTGGCGCCATCAGCCTTTATCTGATCATCGCCTTCATCTGGAGTTTTTCATACGATATTCTGGAGAGGGCCCATCCCGGCTCCTTCAAGCTCATCGATCTGACTGAAGAGACCGACAAACTGGCGGATGTTCAGGCGGACACACCTGCAGACATGGAGGCCGTTGTCCAGGCAGTGGAAGAGGAAGTACAACCGATGATGTTCCTCTACTTCAGTATGGTCACCCAGTCCTCCCTGGGATATGGCGACATTACCCCGAAATCCATCATGGCCCAGCGGCTGGTGGTTCTGCAGGTGGTGATGGGGCAGTTCTACATGGCGATTGTGGTGGCTTACCTGATCAGCCTCTTCATGCTTAAGCGGCGGGAATGATCTCAGTGCTGCCGTGACTCGTAGACCAGGCGGTAGGCCACGTAGTACTTGTTGATGTTGGCCACGTAGCGCACCGGTTCGCTGCCCACCTGCTCGGCCACCACGTTCTCCACATTGAAGAACCAGCGGTTGGGGGTCGAGGCCCCGCTGGGCGGCGGTGCGGCGTGCTTTGGCGATGTTGCCCGGGCCGGCGTTGTAAGCCGCCCAGGCGAAGTCCACCCGGGCCGCCGGGTCGATCTCCGGGTCGCTGAAGTAGCGGCCGCGCAGGTAGTCGAGATACTTCGTCCCGGCGTGGATGTTGTTCTCCAGCTCGTGGACATTGCCGATGCCCACGGCCGTGTCCGCGGCGGTGCTGGGTTTGATCTGCATGATTCCCACCGCGCCCGCACGGCTGCGGAGATTGTTGTTCAGCCCCGACTCCTGGTAGGCCTGGGCGGCAAGGGCCAGCCAGTCGAATTCGTATTGCTCGCCGTATTTCTGGAACAGGACGATCAGCTGGTCCAGCTTCTTCCGCTCCGCCGCGGATACCGGGTTGCTGATCCACTCGCCATCACGGTAGTAGCGCTTGAAGAGCATATTCCCCAGCATCGAGCCCTTGCGGTTCTTTTTGGCAAAGGAGTCAAGGCTGGCCAGCAGCTGCGGGCACTTCCTGCGCACCGCCCAGCCGATGCCGCCCCCCTCGTGCACCACAAGGTCGTCACGGATCACAAGGTCGGGCAGCACCCCTGCCCACAGCTCGGCCAGGTGGCGGTCGGCCACGGTGAGACC
>JAQAZP010000334.1:0-22453 GCA_032127265.1 Acidobacteriota bacterium | reverse complement strand
TTGTCACCGCCCTGTTCAGATCCTACTACACCAATCCGCGGCAACTGGACAGTTACGTCCTGCACCGCTATCGCGACACCATCGGCCGGCCCTACCTGCGGGATTTCGGCCTCGAGGAAGTGGACGAGGAAATCCGCCGCACATATCACAACAACCCGGCCTTTGTCCGCCTGGTGGCCGACCACATTGCCGGGATGACCGACAAGTACGCCCTCGACGAATATGAACGACTGTATAGCCCCTACCCCCGGGAGTTGGGCCGCCGCTGAGCGCCCGCTCCGCAACCAGTGAGGAGACCCGACCATGCCCGAGCCAGCCGCCCCAGGAGAAGCCATCCCAATCGCCAGCGACCACGGCGGTTTCCAGCTCAAGGAAACGGTGAAGCAGCACCTCAGCGGTCTGGGTTTCCACCCGGTGGACATGGGCTGCCCCGACGAATCCTCCGTTGACTACCCCGACTATGCGTTCCAGCTTGCCGGGGCAGTGGCTTCCGGCGACTACCAGCGCGGCATCCTGATCTGCGGTACCGGCATCGGCATGTCCATCGCGGCGAACCGGGTTTCCGGGGTGCGCGCCGCACTGTGCCACGACAATTTCACCGCCCGGATGAGCCGTGAGCACAACGACGCCAACCTGCTGGTGCTGGGCGGCCGGGTACTGGGCGTGGAGGTGGCGCTGGACATGGTCCACACCTGGCTGACCACCGCTTTTGGCGGCGACCGTCACCAGCGGCGTCTGGACCTGATCGAGAAACCGCCCACAACATGAACCACGGCCCGATACCCGACCACAGTCTGAGCGACTTCTTCGACCCCGGCGGCATCCTCTCCCGGGAACTCCAGGGCTATGAGTTTCGCCCGGGCCAGAAACAGATGGCCGAGGAGGTGATCGATGCCATCACCAGCGGCCGGCACCTGGTGGTGGAAGCGGGCACCGGTACGGGCAAGACCCTGGCCTACCTCGTCGCCATCGTCGAAGCCGGCGTCTCGGCGGTTATCTCCACCGGCACTCGCCACCTCCAGGAACAGCTGTTTTACCGCGACCTGCCCTTCCTGGCCGAGAATCACCCGGCTGACTTCAGCTACTGCTACCTCAAGGGCCGAGCCAACTACCTCTGTCGTAACCGGTTGGCCCAGGCCCGCACTCAACCGAACCTGTTCCCCGGTGCGGCGGACGGGCCGCTGCTGGACAGTCTCCAGCGCTGGGCCGAGGAAAGCGAGTTCGGCGATTTCGGCGAGCTGCGCGGCCTGGAGGAAGGTTCGCCGCTGCTCATCTCCATCTCGGCCCGGCGGGAAACCTGTCTGGGTTCGGACTGCTCCGAGTTCGGTGACTGCTTCGTCACCATGGCCCGGCAGCGGGCGCAGGAGGCCGACCTGGTGGTGGTGAATCACCACCTGCTCTTCTCCGACATGGCGGTGCGCGAGGGCGGATTCGGCCAGATCCTCCCGCCCTACCGCGTCCTGGTTTTAGACGAGGCCCACCTGGTGGAGGACGTGGCCTGCACTCACTTCGGCAGTGCGGTGAGCCGCCGGCGCATCGACGACCTCGGCGCTGACACCCGCCGGCTGCTGGCCGGCCGCGCCGAAGGCTCCGGCACCATGGTGTCCGGGCAGCTGCAGCAGCTGGCCATGGAGGCGGATCTCTTTTTCGCGGCACTGCACCGCCTGCGCCCCGGGGTAATCGGAGCCCGCGAGGACCGTCTGGTGCTCGAGGCGGGACGTCTGGTGGAGAGTGGCGTCATGGAGCGCGGGTCCGCTCTCGCCGTTGCCCTGGAAGGGCTGAAGGAGGCTCTGGGAGAGGCTGTGGTGCAAGGGGCGATTCCCTCCGAGGATGCCGAAGCGCTGTCCCGCAGGGCCATGTTGCTGCGTGAGGAACTGGGCCTGATCCTGAAGATGGAGAATCCGGACTACGTCTACTGGAGCGAACTGCGCGGCGTTCGCGGGGGGACCCTCCACGCGTCCCCCATCGAAGTGGCGCCGCTGCTCGAACAGGGTCTTTTCCGCCGCCTGGATTCGGCAATCCTCACTTCGGCCACCCTGGCCGTTGGCGGCGATCTCGGCTTTATCCGCCGCCGCCTGGGTGCCGGCGACTGCCGGGAGCGGCAGGTGCCCTCGCCATTCCTCTATGAGGAGCAGGCTGTGCTCTACCTGCCTCCGGACCTTCCCGAACCTTCGCACCCCGAGTTCATCGAGCAGGCCGCGAAGCGGATGGCCGAGATTCTCACCATCACCGGCGGCCGTGCCTTTCTCCTCTTCACCAGCTACCGCAACATGCACCGCGCCCGAACCCTGCTGGAAGGCCGGCTGCCCTACCCCTTGCTGAGCCAGGGAGAGATGCCCAAACGCGCCCTGATCGACGAGTTCCGCGCCGCCGGAAATGCCGTGCTGCTGGCCACCCGGGGGTTCTGGCAGGGTGTGGACGTCCGCGGCGAAGCGCTCTCGGCGGTGGTAGTGGACCGGCTGCCCTTTGAGGTTCCCACTGAGCCGCTGGTCCAGGCGCGAATGGCGAAGATCGAGGAGGCGGGGGAAAACCCGTTCTTCGGCTACCAGGTTCCCGGTGCGGTAATCGAGCTCAAACAGGGGCTGGGACGGCTGATCCGCAGCACCCTGGACTACGGCCTGCTGGCCGTGCTTGACAACCGCATCACCCGCAAACGCTACGGCAAAATCTTCCTCGACAGCCTGCCCGCATTCCCCACGGTCTCCAAGCTGTCCGAGGTCGAAGCCTTTTTCCGGATCCAGGGCGGTGGGAGCAACGATGGATAACACAGCCCTGCTCCAGCTGCTGCTCGACCTGGCCCAGCGCCTCGGTTTCGAGATTCGCACCTCGCCGCTGACGCCCAGGGACCAGGAACTGACGGTGCGCAGCGGAGCCTGCGTCCTCCGCGGCCGGCGGCTGATCCTCCTCGACCGTGGCGCCCCGGCCGGCGAGAAATGCTCCGCGCTCCTCGAGGCGCTCCGCGGGGAAGACCTCAGCGGCATTTTTGTCCCGCCGGCGGTGCGTCAACATCTGGATCACAGGGATTGAGGATAGCCGTCCGGTTCAGGCGGCGGTATACAGTTTCCCCGCGTGCCGTATCGGCTTGGCCACAATTCGGTTAAGAGACGATCAGGGGGACGAGGCTGAAGCAGCGGCAGTGTCCAGCGCGGCAAGCAGCTCCCGGGCCCGCCGGCAGTGGGGATCCTCACGGAGTTTTCGCTGCAGTTCCAGCCGGCACTGGCCGGGATCCGCCTCGCCGTCGGCAATCAACTCCAGTTGGCAGGCGGCGTCTTCGGGGTAGACATGGCGGTATTCGTGCGTCTCGATCAGCCGGGCGGATTCAACCGAGCGCCGGACATGAACCATGGCCGTGTCGTCCCAGTAGACCAGGGCCCACCGGCTGCGCGGAAAGTGGTTCATCGTGGAGGGGCGGTAGACCACCCGGGGAGCGCCTCCGGCAGTGTCCACCAGGGTGGTTTTCTCCAAACGGGGGTTGTATTCGAGGAGCGTATAACCGATATCGTACTGTTCGAGAAGTTCGAACCACTTTCGACTGTCCTCCCTGGCCTGAACCACCTTCTGACCCAGCTCGGCAAAAACCTCGTTGCGGCCGTCGATGAAGATGTGTGTTTCCGGCCAGAGGCGCCAGGAAACATAGCCGCCGAAGATGTAGGCATTGAACAGCTGGCCCGGCGGCTGCTCGCGCTGGAGAAAGTCCACGGCCTGCAGCGGAACACGCCGCGGATCCACACCGCATCCCGGAGCGAAACGGTAGTGTACAGTGAGCAGGAAGAAGCCGAGGATGATGAACAAGACTGCCGCGGCCGCCGCCACCGGCCCTCGGCCGAAGAGCAATTGCGAAATGGTCAGGCGCTCACCAGGAGGCCGTGCCGCTGCCGGACCCGTGCCCCAGACCCGCACCAGCAGCATCGGGGCGAGCATTCCGAACAGGGCGATGTTACGAACGTATTGCCAGGAAATGGCCATCAGGAAGAGCAGCGGAAAAATTGAGATCCAGTCGGGCCTGCGCAGCCGCATACCGATGATCAGCAAGGCGGCCAGCAGCACCAGGTAGTAGAGCCAGGTGTCCGGCCAGGGGGGGCGGATCCATTCCAGGTTGTGAAAGACACCCGATTCCACCAGCGAGGTCAGCCGGAAGGGTACGGTGTAGACCCGGTAGAGAAAGGGGTTCACCAGGCCGGCGGCGGCCGAAGCGGTAAGAAGGGTCAGCACGGTGGCGCATGAAGGAAGATTCAGCTCCGGCATCCCGGGGCCCGCGGCACCCAGGCGCCAGATCCAGGGCATCACCCGGCCCAACAGGAAAAGCCCCAGCAGGACCAGCCCAACGATCATCCCGCCATGGAGATTGGCCCAGGCGACAAAAACGAACGGAATCCACCACAGATCCACCATGGTGGCCGGACGGGAGCGCGATCTGAAAAGCGCGTCAAGCAGAACGGCGGAAAAGAGCAGGGTGAACAGTTCGGGACGGACGATGAAGCGATCCCGGCCGGCAAGGACAAAAGGGAGAAGTATCAGCCCAACGGCGGCGGGCGGCAGACCGGTCTCGCGACGGACAAAGCGGTAGACCACCGCCGCCGCGGCCAGGATGAGCGCCGTCTTGGCCAGCACCAGACCGGTGGGGCCGCCCAGGGAATGAATCCCGAACATCAGCAACTGGAAGAGCCATTCGTGGTCGATCCATTCCACACCCTGGGCCGTGAAGGAAAAGGGATCGGTGTGCGGGATGCCACCGCCGCCGGCGATCAGACGGCCTGCGGCCAGGTGCCACCAGATGTCGTAATTGGCCAGGCGAAAGAACGCCGCCGATCCCACCATGAAAAAGAAGGAACCGCTGACCAGGGCCGGCTGGAGTTTCGGGATCTTCATTGGAGGCTCCGGGAACGAGTCCGGCAATGATACCACGGAGACCGCCGCCGAGGAACCGCCGGCTCGACGGTTGGCGCGAGGTTGATCCCTTTCCGCGGCTCATATATAAACGTATGATTCGTACACCACAAAGGTTCAAGGAGGATAGACGATGTATGTGGTCTGTGTCACCGTTCAGGTCAAATCCGGAATGACCGACCAGTTCACCGCGGCCACCCTGGATAACGCGGAGAACACCCGGAACGAACCGGGGAATCTCCGTTTCGACGTACTGCAAGCCGAAGAGGACACCAACCGCTTCTTCCTCTATGAAGTCTACCGGAAAAAAGAGGACTTCGCCGCCCACCAGAAAACGGAGCACTACCTCCGTTGGCGCGAAACGGTGGTGAACATGATGGCCGCACCCCGGCAGGGGGCGAAGCACTACAGTCTCTTCCCCGGGGAGGGTGAGTGGTGATGTCCCTCCCGGCCTTCGAATTCACCATCCCGGGGCGAATCGTCATTGGCGCCGGGTCGGCGGGACGGCTGGGTGAAATCGCTGCCGGGTTGGGACGGAAAGCCTTCCTGCTCTTGGGCGAGCGGGCACTGGCGGACAACGGCGCGCTGGAACGGTTGGTGGATTCGTTGTCCGCCTCGGCGGTGCAGAGCGTGGTCCACCGGCTGGCGGGCGAACCGCGCATCGATACCGTGGACCGGCTGGCGGAGTTGGCCCGCACTGCCGGTTGCGACCTGGTGGTGGGCGCCGGCGGCGGCAGCGTCCTGGATGCGGCAAAGGCGGTATCAGCCCTGCTGGGCAACGATGGACCGGCCCGCCGATACATGGAACTGGTGGGAGAGGGCAAACCGCTGACCCGGCCGGCAGCACCGATGATCGCCCTGCCCACCACCGCCGGCACCGGATCGGAAGTGACGCACAACGCGGTGCTGGCCTGCCCGGAACGGAAGATCAAGGCCAGCATGCGCAGCGTCCTCATGCTGCCCCGGGTGGTCCTGGTGGATCCCCGGTTGGCCGCCGGTCTGCCCCCCGCGGTCACGGCCAGCACCGGTCTCGACGCCTTGACCCAGTTGATGGAATCCTGCGCGTCAAGACGGGCCACAACGCTGACCACTTCGCTGGCCATGGAGGGTATCGACCTGGTGGGCCGCTGTCTGCGCCGGGCCTGTACCGCTGAAAACGATCTGCAGGCCCGGGAGGGGATGTCCCTGGCCGCGCTGCTCAGCGGGATCACACTGGCCCACGCCGGTCTCGGTGCGGCCCACGGTATTGCCGGCCCGCTTGGTGGGCGGATCCCGGTGCCCCACGGTATCGCCTGCGCCCGGCTGCTGGCACCAACTTTGGAAACCAATCTCCGCGCCTTGGAGAGCCGTGATCCGCAAAGCCCCTCCCTCGAACGGCTGGCCGAAGCCGGTGCCCGACTGCTTGGCCGAACAGTGGGCGGGACTTCGCAAACGGTTCTGGCCGCCGCCGGCTGGGTCAGGGATTTCTGCCATGAGATGGAAATACCCGGCCTCCGGTCATTCGGCATGGGCGAGGATGACCTTGTCCCTCTGGCCGCCGCGGCCCGGCAGGCCAGCAGTATGAAGGCAAACCCGGTGACGTTGACGGAAGTGGAACTGATTGGCATTATCAAATCCGCCATGTGAATGAAGAAGGATACCCACATGCACCAACCATTCGCCGCAACCATCGTGCGCAGCATCTTACTGGCCCTGGCCATCCTGCTGACCGGCAGCGTTCCGCTGACGGCGGAGGAGCCGCTGCCCCGGACCCACGCCGAGGAAACCGGGTTTCGCGAGACAGGTTCGTACGACCAGACCTTCGAGTTCATCCGCGAACTGCAGCGCCGGTCGCCGTTTCTGCGCCTGGAACAATTTGGCGAAACCGCACAGGGCCGCTCACTGTATGTGGTGGTGCTGAGCAGCGAGGGCAGGTTTTCCCCGCCGCGGGCCCATTCGGGGAGCAAGCCGGTGGTGCTGATCTCCAACGGGATTCACTCCGGGGAGATTTGCGGCAAGGTCGCTTCGCTGATGTTGATGCGTGACCTGGTGAGCGGCGATCTCGCGGGGCTGCTTAACAAGATCACGCTGCTCATCGTCCCGATTTTCAACGCCGACGGACATGAGCGCATAAGTGTGCACAACCGTTTGAACCAGAACGGCCCGGAGGGCGGCATGGGTCATCGGGCCACCGCACTGGGCTTCGATCTCAACCGGGATTTCATGAAACTCGACTCGCCGGAAGCCCGGGCCTGGGTGGGCAACCTGTTCAACCGCTGGCTGCCCCACCTGACCATCGACATGCACACCACCGACGGCTGGGACCACCGTTACGCGCTGACCTACCTCTACGACCGTCACCCGCTAATGCCGCCGGCGCTGGAGCAGACGGTGGCCGGCATTATCGAGAGAATTACGCCGACGATGCGCAAGGCCGGTTACCCGATCCAGGTCTACGGCTCGATTGACAAGCTCGAACCGGAGAAGGGCTACACCATCTGGCCGCCCTACCCCAGGCTCTGCACCTCATATGTGGCCACCCGCGGCCGTCTGGCCCTGCTCGCCGAAGCACACGCCCACAAGGACTTCGAGACGAGGGTCAACGCCGCCTACAACTACCTGCGCAACGTACTGCAGGATGTGGCGGCCCGTGGCGCTGAGGTGGTATCGGCGGTGGAGCAGGCCGAAGCATCGCTCACTGCACGAGGGGCCGCCATGGACCCCGCCGACCGGGTGGCCCTGGCCATGGAGTCCGGCGACTCGGATGGCCGGATCACCCTGGAGACCTACGAACTGGAAGTGGATACGGACCCGCGAACCAGGCTGCAGTTCATCACCTACAGCGACACGCCCTGCGACTACACCGTGCCCCTCCGCGACCGGATCGAGGTCACGCGCTCGGTGGTCCGTCCCGCGGCCTATATCGTTCCCGCCGAGTACCGCAGTCTGGTGGTTGACCACCTGCTGCTGCACGGCGCGCAGGTGGAGCGCGCGGTGGAACCCTTCGCGGCGGAAGTGGAAATCTACCACGTGGACGAACTGACTTTCGACGATTCGCCGTACCAGGGACACGTGCGGGCCACGCCGAAGATAAGCGAGCTTCGGCGGTCGAACGTCTCCTATCCAGCCGGCACCTGTATCGTGCCGCTCGACCAGCCGTGCAGCGAAATCATTGCGCTGCTTCTCGAACCCGGGAGCAGCGACGGCCTTCTGGCCTGGAACAGGATGAACACCGTCACCACTGACGGCAAGGTCCGCGAGGGTTGGGTCCTGGCCCGCCTGGCCCGGGAGATGATGAATGACCCGGCAGTGGCCGAAGAATTCCGCTGCCGTGCCGAAGAGGACGACACCTTTCTCGAAGATCGCGAAGCCCGGCTCCGTTTCTTCTGGGAACGTTCAGCCTATCCCACACCCGGTGTGGGCGACTATCCCATCGCACGGGCCTTATCCCGCCCGGCGGTGGCCACCGAAACAATTATCGGGAACCGGTAAGCAACGGACACATATCACCGAACAGCGAGGGCAACCAACCGTATCATGAAGAAAAAGAAACTGACCGCCAAAACAGCCGACCCCTTCATCCTCTACCAGGACTCTGTGCAGGACGTGGATAGCGGTGTGGACTTTCTCCGCCTGGTCTTCCGTACCAATTTCGGCCGCCTTCCCGACTCGCTTCGTGAGGACTTCTGCGGTACGGCGCTCCTCTGCTGTCGCTGGACGTCCCTCAACCGCCGGAATACGGCAGTGGGCATTGACATGGACGACGATACCCTGGATTGGGGCCGCCGGAACAACCTCTCCGCGCTGCGCGATCCGAACCGCGTTCGCTTGATCCAGGGAGACGTGCTGCGGGTCAGGCCGCCAAAAGTCGATGTGGCGGCGGCATTCAACTTCTCCTACTGCGTATTCAAAGACCGCAAGGTACTCACCAACTACTTCCGCAAGGTTCGGCAGGGGCTAAACAGCGAAGGCTGCTTTGTCCTCGATCTCTACGGCGGGCCGGAAGCGATCCAGGAGATGGAGGAGGAACGGAAGGAGGACGGCTTCACCTACGTCTGGGACCAGGAGCGTTACAACCCGATCACCGCTGAAATCCTTTGTCACATTCATTTCCGTTTTCGCGACGGAAGCGCACTGCGGAAGGCCTACACCTACGACTGGCGGTTGTGGACCATTCCCGAACTTAAAGAAGCGCTGGTCGACGCGGGGTTCAGCAAAGTGGATGTCTACTGGGAAGGCACCGACAAGAACGGAGAAGGGAACGACATCTACCGGAAAACAGAGCGCGGCACTGCCGACATTTGCTGGATCAGCTACATCGCGGCGATCAAGTAAGTCACACCCACAACATGCGCAGCGAGGCGGCACTCAGCGTGAACCCTTTGCTGATGCGAGTTGGCGCTGGACAGCGCTTCACCATCACCATATCTATCAGCCCTCCCGTTCAGACATATTCGCTCAGAGTGCAGTGAGCCCCAAGCCTCCGCTCGGCACGCCGACCCGTATCCGGGCACCGGAAATACACTGAACCAGCCGATAATGTTTGTGATTTATCTTTCGAAGATCTTTGTGCCATCACTTGATCGTTCGCAATCATCATTTCATGGTGAAGCAGAGAGTGCCTTGTTCTTCTCATATTCATTCCACGGGGAGAGCCGCATGCCCGGCCCGGGCATACCGCGTTACGCGATTGCCGGCAACCCTTTGATGGAGCGGGTTTGCGGGGATGAGACCATGGCCGTCCAACATACTTCAACCCTATCCAGAAGGCCGACCTTCACCGGGCAGCTTCGTCGCACGATGAGCATTGTACGTTGAACATGAGGTAAACGATGCGGTTCGGAAACGATACGCCATCGTAAATCCGGCAATCTCCGTTGCATATTTTGGACACTTATTTTTTATGCCAATCAGCTCACGGAACAGGTAGCCGCACGTCTTACTCGCCCGCAGCCCTTTATTGGCGCGGGTTTCAGAAGACCGCCTATCTTCACCTCACTGCGTCCGCAAAAATTCATTCCTCTCAAACGCAAGTAAGCTCTCTGTTTGCAGTTGACATTGAATTTTAATTAGTGTAATTGAAACAAGAAATGTTCGCGGGCTCTTTAACATCCAAGGAGGGTAAGCATGGCCACGAAGAAGAAGGCCACGAAGAAGAAGGTTGTGAAGAAGGCTACCAAGAAGAAGGCTACCAAGAAGAAGGCCACCAAGAAGAAGGCCACCACGAAGAAGGCTACCAAGAAGAAGGCCACCAAGAAGAAGGCCACCAAGAAGAAGGCCACCAAGAAGAAGGCCACCAAGAAGAAGGCCACCAAGAAGAAGGCCACCAAGAAGAAGGCTACCAAGAAGAAAGCCACCAAGAAGAAGTAAGCAACCGAAAATTCAGGCCGACGGATACAAGGACGTCTAGAGAGTCCGTAGAAAAACATAAGAACACAGCGAGGTCGGATTCGACCATACGTTTCAATACACCCGCGAAACTGCCCCCTACCCCACTAGGGGGTTTATTTTGTACCCAGCACACAACTCCCGCTGGCCACCATCACTGATGCGCACATAAAAAAAGGCGTGGCCCGGATGGACCACGCCAATAACATCAGCAGTTATAAGACTTACGGTGCAACACCTGTTACTGTGCAACCTGCGCTGGCGGTGTCGCCATCAGGGGCGTACGGCGGCTGGTTGTATGGCGCCGGTGTGACATCGGTAACCTGCAGATTGAAGCTATTGATACCGATCAGCGTGCCCAGCGCCGGGAAAGACTGGTTCCAGACGAGGGTGAAGTTCTCGCTGGGCGAGAGGTTTGTCCACCCGGCCCGCCAGTTCTTGTACGAGGAACCGGAGGCGATAATCACTTCTATGGTTCCGGCCGCGCGACGGTTCTCGCTGGTCAGATTGGCCATCCCGGCGGTGAACTGCGCCACAAAGGGCACCACGCCTGAAGCAGGCTGGCAGCCAAGAGACGCACTCACCGTATTGGCCCCGGCACCAACGTGGAAGGTCACCGGAATGACCACGGTCGGTGTCACCGGGTCGTTGCTGTTGATGGTCAGCGAACCGGTGTAGTCGCCAGTGTCGAGGTCGGACGCATCACCGATGACACTCACCGGCATCGAACCGAGAGCGGGCACCTGCCCGCCGGCCGGATCGGTGCTCAGCCAGCCGGTAGCGAACTCGATGGCCAGGCTGTCGTGCATGTAGGCCGCGTTGTAGACCACCTGCAGGCCGTCGGTGCCGTCGCCGTTCTGAATACCGATGGTGGCGCTGTCCAGCGGGGCGGCCATGGTGTCGTACTGGAAGACCATGCTGCCGTCGCTGCCCAGGATCACCTGGTAGTTGTAGGGACCGCCGGTGCTGTAGTGCGGCACGTTGATCCAGGAGACGATCAACCGGCTGCCGTCGCTGTAGTAGTAAGCCTCACCGCCGCTGGTGAAGGTCTGGTCATCCCAGAACGGGGCCAGCATGTTCAGCGGCGCGCTGCCGTTGGGAAGTGTGGTGTTGCTGTAAGAAATCAGCGTTGAGCTGAAGCTTATCCAGCCGTTGGTGCAGAACTGGAACTGGGTGTACGCCGAACCGTAGTAGTTGAAGCTGAACCCGATGTCGTAAGGCCCAACGTTGGTGTCGTCGCCCAGACCGAGTATCTGTGTGCCGATGCCGGTGATGTCGACCCAGCCGTAGGTCGGGCCGCCGGCCTCGTCGCTGTCCCGCCAGCTGTAACCGTAGGTATCGGGGCCGCCGGAACCGCTGGCCGCACCCGAATCCACCGCGGCGCTGATCGAGAAGTTGAGATAGCCGTCACCGTTGTTGGTGAAGGTCAGCGTCTCGCTGGCCGTGCCGCCGGGGTCGGCATAGAGGTGGATCTCGCTTGCCGACAAAACCATGTCGGGAAGCAGCAGCTCGCTGGAAGCGCCCCAGACGATGACATCGTCGATATACCAGCCGTCGTAGGCCACCGAACTGTCGGTGCCGAAGGTCCAGCGGAAGATCACTGTCTGACCAAGGTAGGCGCCGAGGTCGAAGGTCACCAGTTCCCAGTCGCCGCTGCCGGTGAAACCGGGCTCGCCGAGGCCGACGATGCTGTCATCGGGGTAGCCGCCGTCGGGGAGCAGCAAGGTCCAGGTGCCGCCGCCGTCGGTTGAGAGCTTCACGTTGCCGCCGTCGTAGCCGGTTTCGATGGAGCGCCAGTGATAGAAACCGAGGGCCGCACCCGGATCGTTGAGCGAATACTCGCGGCTGTCCAGGGTGTAGAGTGCGCTGTTGTTGTAGGCCGCATCCAGGTCGGTGCCCCAGAGCTTGAGCCCCGAGTGCGCGGCAGATGGCCCGACGGTCGCCTCGCCCCACTCCCACTCGCCTGAACCGGTGTAGTTGCCGTCGCTGATTTCGAAAGCCTCGGCCGGGGTCAGGGAGAAGTCCTGCACCACCGTGTCGCCCACCGGGACAAAGACGCTGGCCATCTCGTCACCGTAGCCGATGGCCGCCACATGGATCGTGTAGGTCGAACCGCCGGGAATGGTGGTGAACTGGTAGAAGCCGGAGGCGTTGGTGGTGGCCGGGGCCAGCGGAGTGCCGAGCACCGAAATCACGGCGCCGTCTATCGGCGCGCCTTCGAGGTCGGTAACCGTCCCCTGGAGGATGCCGGCGGGCGCCGGGTCGAGGGTGAAGTCCACGGTCACCGTGCCGTCCACCGGCACGTAGGCCACCTGCTGTTGCGGCAGGTAACCGAAATAGGTCGCTTCAAAGGTGTAGCTCTGGTCGCCGGCGGCGGACATGCTGTAGTCGCCGGTGACCGCGTTGGCGTAAACGATGCGGCCGCTGCTCAACTCTTCCACCCGGGCCGGGATCGGCGCCGCGGTTCCGGAGTCGGAGACGTTGCCCTGCACCGTGCCGAAACCCTGGGAGGCGTAGATCACTGCCTGCTCCAGGTCGATGATGCCCATGCCGTAGGTGTTGTCCTCGCCGGTAGTGCCCAGGTCGACGGCGGTGGTGAGCAGGATGTCCTTGATCGTGTCCACGTCGAGGTTGGGGTCCACCTGGCGCAGCACGGCCACCGAACCGGTGACGTGCGGCGAGGCCATCGAAGTGCCGCTCATGGTGCTGTAGCTGCTGCCCGGCACCGAGCTGCGAATGTTGTCACCGGGGGCCACCACCTCGGGCTTTATCTCGTCGTTACAGCCGGGCCCGAGGCTGGAAAAGCTGGAGATGGGATAGGGGAAAGCCCCGTTGGCATCCACCGATCCCACGGAAAACGCGTTGTAGGGAGAGTCCGCCCGGTCGCCGGGGGTGCGCAGGGAGGCCACGGTGGGGCCCTCGTTGCCGGCGGAGAAGATCACCGCGCAGCCGGCCGCCTCGCAGTTGTCGATGGCAGTCCAGAAGGTCACGTCACAGGGGCCGGTGATATACGACCCGTGGTAGATCGGGCTGATGCCCCATGAATTGCCCACGCCATCAGGCACGTCGTCAACAGTGCCCGGGTTTCCGTCCGGGTCGGCAAACCATTGGAACGCCGCCACGGCATCGGTCATGGTGGTGGGAATATCCACCCGGTCGATAACACCGGCGGCAATCCACTGGGCGTCCTTGGCCACGCCGATTTCGTTGACCGCGGTGTAGCCGGCGATGGTACCCATGGTGTGAGTGCCGTGGGAACCGGAATCGAAGGGGAAGGTGGTGGAGGTCACCGGATCGTACCAGCACTGGGCGGCCGGCTCAGTGAGACCGCGCCAGCGGGAGGCCAGCGCTTCGTGGTTTCCGTCCACGCCGGTGTCCATGTTGGCGATCACCCGGCCCAGGCCGGTGTAACCGAGGGCCCAGGCTTCGGGGGCCTTGATTGCAGCGATACCAGGCTCCACCGCCCGGACCGCCTGCCCTTCCTTGGGCGGCTCGGTGGGGCGCACCTTGTGGTTCTCCACCGGAGCGATGGTCTCGATGATGTAGTCGATGTAGACCATCTCCACCTCGGGGCGCTGGGCGATCTTCTTGATCTCGCGCACCGTGGCTTCCACACCAATGATGTTCTCGATCCAGAAGGTCCTGAAGTCGCGCACCTCGCCGCTCATCACCTGCTTTTGCAGGTAATCGGTCATCCGCGGCTGGCTGTCGTTGGCCACGGTCTGCAGCGCCTCCACCACCTGCTGGTGGCGCAGGGCCAGGGTCGCCCCCTCGCGCTTGAGCTGGGCGTTGAGCGAGACCACGTCGGCCCGGTCGGCCAGTCTCACGATAACTTTATAAAATTCAGTGTCGGGCCGGTGGGCCAGATCCTTTGCCAGACCGCTGTGCAGGACACCGGCCATGGACGGAACGGTGAAGGCCAGTACGGCCATGCAAGTGAGCAGGAGTACAGAAACTCTCCTCATGTGTCATCCCTCCAGGTTTTGATCGATGGATTGAGGAACTCCCCACAGCCCCTCGGAATCGCACTTCAGGGGATCAGGAGCCGGCCACCGGCGGAACAGCCGATTCCGGACAGACACGCCTCCCCTGGAGGCGCACCATATACTACATAATATACATGAATCCGGTTGGAATTGGCAAGAAACTAATTGACCGGGCCCCGTCCACCGGCAGATCGGGGGCCCTGCCATCAGGAAGGCCGCCTGCTACCCCAGTTCGGGATACAGGGGGAACTGTTCGCACATCTCGCGCACTTCGGCGCGTACCTTGTCCAGGTTGTCCTGGTTCTTACGGTCCGCCAGAACCCGGGCAATAAACCGCGCGGTGAGCTTCATTTCATCGGGCCCCATGCCGCGGGTGGTCAGCGCGGGGGTGCCCAGGCGGATGCCGCTGGGGTTGAAGGGCGAGCGAGTGTCAAAAGGCACCATGTTCTTATTGGTTGTGATCGCCGCCTTGTCCAGGGCCTTTTCGGCAAATTTTCCCGGGATATCCTTGTCGGTGAGGTCGATCAGCACCAGGTGGTTGTCCGTGCCCCCGGACACCAGGGTGAACCCTAATACCTTCAGTTCCTCGGCCAGGGCTTTCGCGTTCTCCACGATGCGGGCGGCGTACTCCTTGAATTCCGGTTTGGCCGCTTCGAGGAAGGCCACCGCCTTGGCCGCATTGACGTGGTCGTGGGGACCGCCCTGCAAGCCGGGGAAAACCGCCTTGTCGATGTCCTGGGCGTATTTTTCCTTGCAGAGGATGATCGCCCCCCGCGGGCCGCGCAGGGTCTTGTGTGTGGTGCTGGAAACCACGTCGGTGAAAGGCAGCGGCGAGGGATGAACACCGCCGACAATCAGCCCGGAGATGTGCGAGATGTCGGCCATGGTGATGGCCCCAACCTCGTCGGCGATCTCCTGGATTCTGACGAAATCGATTATCCGCGGGTAGGCGGTGGCGCCGGAGAGGATGATTTTCGGCCGGTGCTCCCGGGCCAGGTCACGCATGGCATCGTAGTCGAGGAGGTGCTTCACGGGATCCACCCCGTACTGGACAAAATTGTAGGCTTTGCCCGAGAAATTCACCGGGTGTCCGTGGGTCAGATGGCCGCCGTGGGCCAGATTCAGGCCCAATACCGTATCCCCGAACTCCAGCAGGGCCACGTAACAGGCGATGTTGGCTGGAGAACCGGAATAGGGCTGCACGTTGGCATGCTCGGCGCCAAAGAGCGCTTTCGCCCGCTCGATGGCCAGTTCCTCGGCCTGGTCAATGAATTCGTTGCCGCCGTAATAGCGCTTGTGTGGATAGCCTTCCGAATACTTGTTCGACATCACCCCGCCCAGTGTCTCCAGAACGGCGAGGCTGGTGAAGTTCTCGGAGGGGATCAGTTCCAGCCCGTAGCGCTGACGCTCCAGTTCCTGGATGTGAAGCTGGAAAATCTCGGGATCCACGTTGGCCAGAAAGCTCATGATGATTCTCCTTGACCTCTTGAGGCCACCCCCCGGCGGCCGGCTCTCTCTCCATAGACTAATATCAATAGGCTCAATTGCTTGAAACAGAAATTAAAGAATATCAGACAGGCCAGTCGGTGTAAACCCGGCTCGACGGAGAACCGCCAGGGTCATTGAGGATTAAAAATCACCGGCAATGACAAAAAAACCCAAGTCGACTTGACAGGGGCCGATCAATCTCCCATAATATTAGTCGATTATCGTAATGATACTCGGTTGGCATTGAGCCTGTCGGGATCGATACCCGGCGGGCTATTGTTCAGCCGGCAGGCCCCTGCTCCCCGGGGTCCGGCGGCCCGCGGCGGAAACAGAGGAATGGATCATGGATATCGTCTATATGGATCACCACGCAACCACCCCCCTTGACAAGCGGGTGCTCGAGGAGATGATGCCCTTCCTCACCGAGCACTTCGGCAACGCCTCCAGCTCCACCCATCCGGTGGGCCGCTATGCCCGCAAGGCGGTGGAAAAGGCTCGAAGCGAAGTCGCGCAGCTGATCGGCGCCGAGCCAAGGGAAATCATCTTTACCAGCGGCGCCACCGAATCGGACAACCTGGCGGTGAAGGGCGTGGCCCACCGGCTGGGCAAGAAGGGCAAACACATCATTACCTGTGCCGTGGAGCACAAGGCAATCCTCGATCCCTGCTCCTTCCTGGAGAAAGAGGAATTCGAGGTGACCGTGCTGCCGGTGGACAATCAGGGCATGGTGGATCCGGCCGCGGTGGAGGCGGCCATCCGGCCCGACACCATCCTGGTCAGCATCCAGGCCGCGAACAGCGAAGTGGGCACCATCATGCCCATCGCCGAGATCGGGGCGTTGACCAGGGAGAGGGGCATCCTCTTCCACACCGATGCGGTTCAGGCCGTGGGCAAGATTCCGATCAACGTTGACGAGATCAATGCCGACCTGCTCTCGCTTTCCGGACACAAGATGTACGGCCCCAAGGGCGTGGGCGCACTCTACATCCGGGGAAAGAACCGGGTGATCCCCCTGACTCATGGTGGCGGACAGGAGCGAAGACTTCGTTCAGGCACCGAGAACGTCCCGGGGATCGTCGGCCTGGGCGCTGCGTGCCGGCTGGCCGGCGAAGAGATGGACGAAGAAAGTCGACGTCTTTCCGCCTTGCGCGACAGGCTTCACGAAGGGATAATCAGCAGGATAGACGGTGTGACGCTCAACGGCCACCCGGAAAAGCGGTTGCCTGGAAATCTGAACTTGAGTTTCGATTATGTCGAGGGCGAGTCGATCATGATGGCCCTCAAGGGGTTTGCTCTTTCCTCCGGTTCGGCGTGCACCTCGGAGTCGCTCCAGGCGTCCTACGTGCTGATGGCCATTGGAATGGAGGAGGTGATGGCACACTGCTCCATCCGGTTCGGCCTCGGTCACAGCAACACCGAGGCCCAGGTGGACCGGCTGGTCGATGAATTGAGTGCCGCCCTGATCCGGTTACGGGCCATGTCACCGCTGGCCGACTAGCATCAGCGGCCCATGATGTCACCGGACCGCTAGATACCGGCAACCGGGAAGAACAGCTGTTTCCCAGAAAAGAGTAGAGAAGGAATCATGGAATACAGTGACAAGGTAATTGACCATTACGAGAATCCCCGCAACGTGGGGATCATCGAAAACGCCGATGGCGTAGGCACCGTCGGTAACCCGGCCTGCGGCGACGTAATGAAACTGTCGATCAGGATCAAGGACGACGTGATCACCGCCGCCAAATTCAAGACCTTCGGCTGCGGGGCGGCCATCGCCACCAGCTCGATTCTCACCGAAATGGTGGTGGGCAAGACCGTGGAGGAGGCATTGACCATCTCCAACAAGGCCGTAGCCGAGGCCCTGGACGGGCTGCCGCCGGTAAAACTGCACTGTTCGGTGCTGGCCGAGGACGCCCTCAAGGCGGCCATCGAAAACTACCGGGACAAGCAGGCCAGGGAAGCGAAGAGCTGAGCAACGGCCCCGGTCCGCTGGAACCGGGGTGATGTCATCCACCGAGAGGTATTATTTGGTCATGAGTAACAGCGAAAAGCAGGCGGCGGACGGCAAGGATGAATTGAAACTCTTCCTGGTCTCCCACATGGGGCCCTATTCCTGCTGGAGTCTGGAAGTCGGTCCCAATGCCGGGGCGGCTTTCCAGGGTTGCCGCAAGAACAAGCGCGTCCCCGAAAGCAGCGACAGCACCAGTTGCAAGGTGGAAGAAGTGAAGATCCCGGGTTACCGGATCATCGTCGTCCCCGAAGAAGACTAGCGGCAGCACCGCCGCGGCCGATTCCCTCGGCCGCGGTGCGCCGGCCCCACCTAGAACATGAATTTGATCCCGCCGGTGGTGATCCAGAATGAGGGATCAACCGCCATGACGAAGTTGCTCAGTTCGGGATATCCCCCACCGATCACTCGCAGGTTCACATCCTTCTTCTCCGAGTAATAGTATTTGACCATGAAGGTCAGCGCCATCTGACGGTTCAGCATCAGGTCCCCGCCCACACCGAAGTTGGCGCCCACTGTATTGGTGTTTGCCCGGAAGTCGATCACCGGATACTCGAAGTCGAGATACTGGTTTGGTCCGCTGGTGTAGGTGTAGGCATAGGCCGTGTCATAGGCGCCCCTGACCTCCGTATCGAATGCGGAGAAGCCGAGGCTGAGCCAGGGCCGCATGGGCCCGTCATCGGTGAGGTGGGCCACCAGGTTGAGGCTGCCCACCAGGGTTCTCATCCGCGCCCGGTCATACTGGAACCCGCGGTAGGCGTTCCACAATGATCGGCCGTCGTCCCAGTCCCAGTAAATCGTGTAGTCGGTGGTGATGTTCGGCTCGGTGAAAAGGCCGCGGCCCTCGACTTCGAGGCTGATGACAGGGTTGAAACGGTAGAAGAATGCCGCCCCGAAGGTCGGACCGCCATTGCCCGTGAAGTTGATGTCCCAGTATTCCTCCACGTTGACCAGTGCACCACTGCTCCAGCGAGCGTCCGAATACATCGAATCCCGCATCGTGCTCCAGCCCAGCCCGGCATCGAACCGGAATCCCGGACCCGATTGCTCATCGGCAAGGGCCGCTGACGTGCAGCAGGCGGCCGCCAGCACCACCACCGCGATTCCGGCCCCTCGCATCACCCGACTCATTTGCCGCTGACCGTTCATCTGTTGGTTCCTCCTTTGTCCATATCGATAACCTCTGCGTTCATTACCCTGAAAGATAGCCGGCGGCGGGCAATTCCCACGCCCCCCAACCGGACATGTGTAAAGCAATCCGCGTGCCGCCCGCCGCCATCACGCCCAAACGGCAGAATATTTACGGTTCTGATGAACGATTAACCCTGCGGCCCGGCCGATCGTCCTCTGCGGTGGACACGAATATTTCACACCAGCGGAGTATGATACCAAGTGGTAACGACCACCAGACATTCGCTTCGCTCCCCGGCTTATTTCACCTATAATACCGGTTCTGTCGTCAACAGTATGGTGATGATATCGTAATCCCCAACCGGACCGCAGCAGCCCCCGGGTTGCGGCGCGGCCGTGATCACCAGGAGGAATTTTCCATGCGTATTCCGACCCTGCAGCTCGTGCTGCTCTTCCTCAGCCTGGCGGGGCTGGCCCTGGCCTCCGGCTGCGCCGGCCCGCGGGACGAAGCCGTGGAGAGCGGCGGTGAAACGGCCGCCCGGGTGGACTATGCCGGCAATCAGCTGGCCAAGTATGCCCGGCACGAGATGAAATGCAACCTGACCCTGCTGGACGAGAACCAGCGTATCGTGCTCGATGAGCTGGTGTCGGCGGCCAAGGTGATCGACGGGATCTTCTTCAGCCAGGTCTACAGCCGCAACGCCGAAATCCGCAACAAGCTGGCCGCGGGCAGCGGACCGAACAACGAGGTGCTGAGCGAGTTCTTCCGCATTAATTACGGTCCTTTCGATCGGCTGGAAGAAGAAACCCCGTTCATCGGCGACACCCCGAAGCCGAAGGGAGCCAACTTCTACCCCGAGGACATGACCCAGGAGGAGTTTGCGACCTGGATCGCCGAGCACCCTGACGACCGCGAGGCCTTCGAGAACACCTTCACGGTAATCCGGCGCGAAGAAGGCGCTCTGCGCGCCATCCCCTACTCGGAGTTCTACCGCCCCGAACTGGAGAAAGCCGCCGCCCACCTTCGCCGGGCCGCCAAACGTACCGACAACGACTCGCTGCGCACCTTCCTCAACAGCCGCGCCGACTCTTTCCTTTCCAACGACTACTTCCAGAGCGACATGGACTGGATGGACATCAGCGACAACCTGATCGATGTCACCATCGGCCCCTACGAGGTCTACGAGGACGGGCTGTTCAACTTCAAGGCGGCCTTCGAGGCCTTCATCTGCCTCCGCGACCCGGTGGAGAGCACCCGGTTGGAGTCGATCAAGGGCCACCTGCCGGCCATGGAACGCAACTTGCCGATCCCGGACGAATACAAGAACTTTAATCGCGGCACCGAGTCGCCAATCTCGGTGGTGGACGTGGTGATCAGCGCCGGCGACACCCGCGCCGGGGTGCAGACCCTGGCCTTCAACCTGCCCAATGACGAGCGAGTGCGGGAGGCCAAGGGCTCGAAGAAGGTGATGCTGAAAAACGTGCTGCAGGCCAAGTACGAGAAGATCTACATCCCCATCGCCAAAGAGGTGCTGGAGGAGGGGCTGGCCGAACAGACCGACTTCGAGGCCTTTTTCAACCACACTCTGCTGCACGAGGTCTCCCACGGTCTCGGACCGGGCAACCTGACCATCGACGGCCGCGAGACCACCGTGGCGAAGGAGTTCAAGGAGCTGTATTCCGGGATGGAGGAAGCCAAGGCCGACACGCTGGGTGTCTACAACATCCAGTACCTGGTGGACCAGGGCGAGCTGGCCCCGGAGCGGGCCGAGAAGGCCTACATCACCTTTCTCGGCGGCATCTTCCGCTCGATCCGCTTCGGTGTGGGTGCGGCCCACGGCAAGGCGAACATCATGATCCTCAACTATCTGCTGGAGCACGGGGGGTATTACCTCGACGAGGCCAGCGGACGGTTCGGCGTCAACCAGGAAACGGTGGCCGATGGTTTCAGCAAGCTGGCCACCGCCCTGCTGACCCTGCAGGCCGAAGGAGACTACGAGGGCGCTGCGGCCTTCATGAAAACATACGGCAGCATGCCGCCGACGGTGGAGCAGGCGCTGGCCCGGCTGAACGACGTTCCGGTGGACATCGACCCGCACTACGAAATGGACTGATAACGCGACGATACCGTCTTGACCAGGCCCGCACGCCGGGCCACAGTGGAGGGTAACCATGGACAAGGTTCTCGATTACATCCGGTCCCATCAAGGGGACTACCTCAACGAACTGGTGGAGCTGCTCAGAATTCCCAGCATCTCCTCGGAGAAGGAACATAAGAACGACATGAAGACGGCGGCGAATCATCTTGCCGGCCGGATGAAGAAAGCCGGCCTCTTCGGGGTGAAGGTGATGGCCACCGGCGGCCACCCGGCGGTCTACGGCGAATGGTGCAAGGCGGGCAAGGACAAGCCCACGGTGCTGGTCTACGGGCACTACGACGTCCAGCCGGTTGATCCGCTGAACCTCTGGAAAACTCCGCCCTTCGAACCTGACGTCCGCCCTTCGAACAAGGTCAAGGGGGCCAGGGACCTCTATGCCCGGGGCGCCGCCGACGACAAGGGACAGCTCTTCATCCATCTCATGGCGGTGGAAGCGCACCTCAAGGTCAACGGCAAACTGCCGGTGAACGTGAAATTCATCTTCGAGGGTGAAGAGGAGATCGGCAGCCCCAGCCTCGTCCCGTTGATGAAAAAACACCGTGACCTGCTCCAGGCAGACTCGGTGGTGGTCTCGGACACACCGATGTTCGACTACGGCAAGCCCTCTATCTGCTATGGCCTCCGCGGCCTGGCCTTTATGGAAGTGCGCATCACCGGCCCGAACAGCGACCTGCACTCCGGCACCTTCGGCGGCATCGTGGCCAACCCGATCAACGTGCTCTGTGACATCGTGGCCAAACTGACCGATGCCCGGGGCCGGGTGGCCATCCCCGGCTTCTACGACGACGTGGTGAAACTCACCGCCGCCGAGCGGAAGGCCTACGCCGCACTGAACGTAACCGACACCTCGTTCAAGCGCCAGCTGGACGTGCGGGAACTGGCCGGCGAGAAGGGCTTCACCGCCGCCGAGCGACAGTCTGCCCGACCCACCCTCGACGTCAACGGTATCTCCGGAGGCTACGAGGGCAAGGGGGCCAAGACCGTGATCGCCTCGAAAGCCATGGCCAAGATAAGTATGCGGCTGGTGCCCGACCAGGACCCGAAGAAAATCGCCCGGCTATTCACCCAGCATGTAAAGAAACTGGCCCCGCGTTCGGTGCGCATCGAGGTCCTCGACCTTCACGGCGGCGACGCCGCAATCACTCCGCTGGACAACCCGGCCACCCAGGCGGCCATGCGGGCGCTGAAAAAGGCCTTCGGCAAGAAGGTGCTCACCACCCGTGAGGGCGGATCGATCCCCATCGTTGCCGACTTTCAGAAGATCCTCGGCGCCCCCACGGTGCTGATGGGCTTCGGCGTGCCCGACGAAAACCTTCACGCCCCCAACGAGAAACTCCACCTGCCGAACTTCTTCACCGGCATCGAGGCCTCGGCCCACTACTTCAACGAACTTGCCGGCTGACCCGACGTCCCCCCCGGGGGCGGGC
>JAQAZP010000333.1:0-6540 GCA_032127265.1 Acidobacteriota bacterium | reverse complement strand
CCGGAAATCATCGCCATCCGTGACAACGGCCAGGCCCTGGTCGAGGCAGCGCCTGACGGCAGCGCCTTCGAAACGGCCGAGGCCGGGGTGATCCGGGCCGCCCTGGCCCGCTTCGACGGGCACCGGGTGAAGACCGCCCAGTCCCTGGGCATCCACAAGACCACCCTGCTGCGCAAGATGAAGAAGCTGGGGCTCAGATAGGGGATGGGGCGCGGAGGGGATCCCCCGTGCAGCAATCCGCCGGAACGAGGAGTTGCCGGCCGTTCACAGGAACCGGTCGATCTCAAGAGACTGGAATCCGCCTCAGGGGATGATGAGCAGGGACTGGAGTGAGCCCGAGGTTCACGGCAGGAACGGAGGCGGCTGGTGGAAGTTGCCGAAGCTGATCTTTGCCCCGGCCACGTAGTCACCCTCTTCGAAGAGCAGGAAGCTCATCCGCTCGATCTGTGTCAGCTGCTCTCCGTCGTAGTTCGCGGCTTCACCTGTCACTGTATCCCAATCACCGACCCGCTTATAATAAGAATTTCCAGCCGCCCCACGCTCTCCGCCATCACCATTATCGGCTCCTCGACCCCATGGGCCGGATGAAACTGAGCCGGCGCGAGCTGGTGGTGGAAGAGGGCGGCCCCTCGGGCGGCGGCGACAGCCGGCCCGACGACGGCGGCGGCGTCCCGGACACACCGGTGGGTGCTTCGTGGGTCAAAGGTCGATAATCGCTGAGAACCGGATGGCCACAGTGGCAATGCGGATCAAGCGCCGCCTTCCTGGGGAAGGTAAGGCTGCAGGAGCTTGATCAACCGAGGCAGGTCTGTTTGAACCGTCTCCCATACCCGGTCAAGGTCAACGTCGAAATATGCGTGGATCAGCCTGTTGCGCATGGAAATTACTGACGGCCAGGGAACATCCCGGATCTCTTCACGAGCTTCAGGACCCAGTTGTGCCGCGGCTTCACCAACGATCTCGATACAGCGGACAATTGCCCGGGCGCGCATCCGGTCGGTATCGAGATCGTCGCGGCAATTCCCCTCGGCATACGAAACGGCCTCGGAAGCCGCCTCGATCATATGACGGAGCCGGATAACATCATCCCTGCGCATATTGCACCCGGGCTGTCGCGACGACTTCATCCCGGAAGTAGGGACTCAACTCAGCCGGTGTGCGAAGATCGACGGTACGATTCAACAGACTCGTCAGCTCCGCCTCTATTTCCGCGAGTTTCAAGAAACCCACCCGAGCATCCGGCTCAAACTCCACGAGAACATCAATGTCGCTTTCGTCATGGAAATCCTCGCGCAAAACAGAGCCAAAAAAGGAAAGCTTCCTGATCTTGTGCTTCCGGCAGACCACTGCAAGGACTTCCCCGTCGACCTCGATTCGTTGATCCTTTGTCATGCTCAAAGAATAGGGCTTTCCATTTCCGGCGTCAAGGAATTCACGCTGCATCCATACGCCCGGGACAGAAGGCCCCCCCGCGGCGGGCGGTCCGGCTCGGACAGCTGATCGGCGAAACCAACGCTGAATGATAAACCACGTCAGGTGTGAGCCTGGCGGGGTTTTTTGGGGTACGGGCGATGAACTTCGGACAAGAGCACATTCCGGCAAGGTTACCACTGGGGTCTCAGGGGATGACTCACGGCAGGAACGGCGGAGACTGGTAGAAATTCCCGAAGGCCAAACGCGCCCCGGCCACGTATTCACCCTCCTCGAAGAGCAGGAAGCTCATCCGCTCGATCTGGGCCAGCTCATCCCCATCGTAGTTCCACGATTTGAGACTCGCCGGGTTGTCGGGATGGGGACCCGGCACGGTGAGGATTTCGTCGATGCGGTCGTTGTCCAGATCGCCACAGGCCACGACACAGCCCATGGCGTGAGTGGTACCCGAGAAGGCGAAGAAGTTGACCCCGGGGATCGACGCGACGCTCCCCCCGTCGCAGTTCCAGCCCCGCACGTGAGCGGCAAACACTTCGCTCGGCCCCGGGCCGGTGACGATCTCGTCGATGCCGTCACCGTCGATATCACCACAGGCCACGTTCACCCCCCAGCGGGGCGTGCCGTAGGCCAGGTAGCTCACACCGGGCATCGGTGAAGCGGCGCCGCCGTCCACGTTCCAGCCCCGCACGTGGGGGCCGAAGACATCACCAGGACCGGCCCCGGTGATGATCTCGTCAAAGCCGTCACCGTCGATGTCGCCGCAGGCCACGTTCACCCCCCAGCGCCGGGTGCCGTAGGAGAGGAAGCTGACGTTCCCCAGCGGCACGACCTGGTCGCCGCTCAGTGTCCAGCCCCGCACGTGGGGCCCGTACACCGCCCCAGGCCCGGCCCCGGTGACGATCTCCTCGTCGCCGTCGCCGTCCAGGTCGCCGGCGCGGCCAGGTTCACGCCGTAGCGCGGCGTGCCGTAGGCCTGGAACTCCCAGAGCAGGCTCCCCGCCTCGTCGAGCACCCGTACCGTGGGCGGATGATCCGGCCCCGGCCCCGGACCCACCAGGATCTCGTCATACCCATCGCCATCGAGATCGCCCGCCGCCGTGTTGAGCCCGTACCCCTGCGTGAGAAACGGACTGAAACTCGCTGACCAGCCTGAAGCATTGTAGAAGGGGTCCCATAGGCGAAGCTCGGATGGGTTCAGTGCGTTAGGCCCCGGACCCGCCAGCACCCGTGGCGGCCGGTCGATGGGCTTGCCGTCGTTGTAAAAGATATAAATCTTGCCGCAATCCTCGGCTTCAGGGCGATCGGCAGTTCCATGCCCAATAAGGATATCCAAATGTCCATCACCATCAATGTCGGCGAACGAACTGAATAGGGACTGAAAGCCATCACCATAGTCAGCCCCAAGAAGCCGTACGGTTGGATAGGTCTCCGAAAGAGCAACCACGTGATCTGGCGGGTAATCACTCGAACCGATAAAAAGATGGTGTGCACCGGAAACAAGTGATGGATTTTCCGTAGAAGCCCAGGAAGTCAAACACAACTCGTCCTTCCCATCGTTATCCAGGTCTCCTGCCGACAGGAACCTGCCGAGCCCGAATTGTTCGATATTGTCCCCGTAGTAACTCACGTCTGCCGAATCCGTCCGCAGGTCAATATGTGTTCCGCTCTGGAAATCGCTTCTCCCCCTGATCAGGTATGCCGCACCAGTCGAGTATTCAGACGCATCATGAGAATACTCTCCGGCACACATGTCACCCAGGCCGTCACCATCAATGTCCCCGCACGTGATATAGCTACCAAACCAGCTGTCGTCCTGGGTGCCGAGGACCGATATATCGGCCTCCGTTTCGCTCAGGTCGATGTGGTGCTGCGGAGGAAATGACTCCGATCCGAAAAACGCATACATCGCACCCAGCCGCAGCCACTCCGACTCCCAGTACCAGGCCCTTCCGGCACCCACCACAATGTCATCCACCTGGTCTCCGTTCACGTCCCCCACGGCCAGTGACGTCCCGAACCAGTCGCCACCATACTTTCCGTGCAGGGTCGGGTCTACCGGATCCTGGGCAACGTCGAGTTCCATCGGTTCGGCAAAGCTTTCAGACCCATAAAGCACATATACAGCGCCTGACTCACTCCCTGCTTGATTCAGACCATACCGTGCGCCAACAAGAAGGTCGTCAATACCGTCATTGTTTATATCGCCGTTTGCCAGACTGGCGCCCACCTAGGATTAGTGGCCATATCACTACTAAAGATCAAGATATCGCCTATTGTTTCGGACAGGTCAATCACCGTTCCTGAATGCCATCGTGAACCACCCCATAGAACATGTACAACGCCTCGTGCAATATGTTGAGGCTGATACGCACTCGGGTCCCCGACAGCCAGGTCATCTACACCATCATGATTCCAGTCGCCTGAAACGAGGGAATATCCCAATTTGTCACTTACCAACGGAATGCCGACGATAACGACGTTATAGCTTTTATCGGCCACGTCGATGATGGGGGGCCCATGACTTGTTGAAAAATCCAGAAATCCAAAAACACACTCTTCTCCATATGATTCCTGATAAGCCGCATCACGAAGAAATAGGTCCTTTTTCCCGTTATTGTCAATATCCAGAACAACGGCATTATTAATCCAGCTTTGATAACCGGAACCGATGATCGTCGTGTCTGCATCAATCGTGTGAAGATCGATAACAGTCTGTGCCGCCACGGTTTTATCCGTAATCAGCCAACACCACACCAATAGAGCAATTAACAGCAATCGCCATCTGCCTGTCGAACAGTTCATCCTCGGCTCTCCAAGTACCCGGGGAGATGGAGCTTCCATCCTCCCAGGTACCTGATAGTATCACCTGACCGCCCCGCCAAATAACCAAGCCACCCCGCGAACCGCACGCTACAATTCTCGTATCAGACAATAGACTGACTGATCCCGGACCCACCCAAACCGAATAGCGGAGGGAATCCATGGTTTCCACCAGAGACGCACGGGGAATCCGTCGCCACGGCGCGTTCTTGCTGCTTCTGATCCTGTCACTGGCCGTTTTCACGAGCGGGCCGATGACCCGCGCTGCCGAACCGTCCCCGGCACCATCCAGCGGTTCGGGCATACTCCCCATCTTCGAGCTGATGCAGCAGCCCACCCACCCCGCGCCCAATCTGCGGCCGGATCTGGTGCCCAAAACGGCGGGCGGTGACTGGCAATCCCTGATCGATGCCACCTGGGGACCGGGAGACCCGCTGGAACAGCAGGAACTGTTCACCCTCTGGCGGGACACCCTCGATCATGAATTTGCCTGCTACATCAACCACGATGTGGACATCCCGGCGCTGTGCGATCCGCTGTGGGACGAACTCTATCCCGGCGGCGTCAGCAGGGGGCGGTTTCAGGCCATGATGAATATCATCTCCAGGGCGCACCTGAACGGCCACACCTACTTCGGTGAATTATCCGTCATCGGCACAGCGCTCGAACCCGGTGTCCCGCTGATGGTCTGTTTTGTCGGCGGCATCAATAGCCATTTCGGCGCCTCTCTCACCGTCCACGAGGGCGAGAGCTTTGTCTACGACGTGGTTCCCGATCATCCGCTGGGCCTGGAGCCGGGCGATGTCATCCTCGGATATGACGGGGTGCCCTGGATGGAGTTGCGCCAGCAGTTGATCGATGCCCACCTGCCCTTCAAGGGGCACACGGGAACCTCCGTTGCCGCGGAAGCTCACTACGCCGGGATCACCGCGGGGCTGAACTGGCACCTCTTCGACACCATCGACATTCGCAAGTATGGCAGCGGGGATATCCAGCACCTGCCCACGGGTCTGCTCGTCGATCCCGGGGTGAGCCTTGAACACTACGGTTTCGAGTGGCTCGACGTGGGGGTTCCCCTCCCCTCGACCGACGACGACAACTGGCTCACCTGGGGCGTGCTCGAGCGGGGTGATCTGAGGATCGGATACATCTACTGCCTGGCCTGGCCTGAGGAAACAGCGGAAAGCTTCCTCGAGGCCTGCCGCGCCATGGTGGACGACCCGGACCTGGACGGCCTGATCATCGACTCCCGCACCAACCTGGGTGGAGGGATGTATTTTTGCAACGACGGCCTGAGTCTGCTGTTCAACGAGGTTGTGAACACTGTTGATTTCGGTTCCCGATCCGACCCGGACGACCACATGGCCATGCAGGAATATGGCTTCCCCGGTCAGTTCGCCATCATCGGCGAACCAGACACGTTTTTCAACAAGCCCATCGCCGTGCTGCTGGGACCCGGCGTGGTGAGCGCAGGGGACCAGGTGGCGCTTAGAATGACCTACCACCCCATGGTCCGGACCTTCGGCAAACCGACGTCGAGCACGTTTGACGATCCCACGGCCCTGAATCTCAGCGGCCATCCCGGTTTCATTGCCAGCTATTCGACTTCCGACGCCTATCGCTGGGACAGTCCCGGCCAGTACCTGAACCACGTGGGATTCCCGGTGGACGAGGAAATCTGGCTCGAGCCGGACGACGTGGTAAACGGCCTCGACACGGTGGTGGAGCGGGCCGTGGCCTGGATCGCCGAGACACCGCCAATGGCCCGGCCGCTGGTGATCACCGGGCCCGGCCCCGGCCCGGACAATGTCAGCGATGTTCACGCCTACGCCCCGCCGGACACCGCCGCGCCGGAGTTCGTGATCGATGCCTATGGTGTCGACCGCTACGGGGTCAACGTGGCCGCGGCCGACGTGGATGGCGACGGGTATGACGAGATCCTCACCGGCGCCGGGCCGGGGGCCGTCTTCGGTCCCCACGTGCGGGCTTTCGAGACGAATACCGCCCAGCTGCCCGGGTTGAGTTTCCTGGCCTACGGCACCAGCAAGTACGGGGTGAAGGTCACCGGCGGGGACCTGGACGGGGACGGCACCGACGAAATCATCACCGGCGCCGGGCCCGGCGCGGTCTTCGGCCCCCACGTCAGGGGGTTCAGCTATGACGGGACAGCGGTGACCCCGGTGCCGGGGGTGAGCTACTTCGCCTACGGCACGCCGATCTGGGGGGTCAACGTCAGCAGCGGCGACCTGGACGGGGACGGGATGGACGAGATCGTCACCGGCGCAGGTCC
>JAQAZP010000332.1:0-14288 GCA_032127265.1 Acidobacteriota bacterium | reverse complement strand
CACACTGACCGCCCCTGGACGCTCACCGCTGATGAACAACCGTCTTCTGGAAAATATCCACTGGGTAGGCTACGTCGACTGGACCGTGAGGGACTTCCACGGTTACGAAACGTCGCACGGCACCACCTACAACGCCTACCTCGTCCGCGACGAGAAAACCGCCCTGATCGACGCAGCCAAGGAATCCTTTGCCGACAAGCTGCTGTCCAACATCTCGGCCCTCACCGACCCGGCCGACATCGACTACATCATCTGCAACCACGCCGAGCCGGACCATGCCGGCGCCTTCCCGGCGATGGTCAAGGCCTGCCCGAAAGCCGAAGTGGTCTGCAACGCCAAGTGCCAGGCTGCCCTGAGCAAGCATCACGACACCACCGACTGGAAATGGCGGGTGGTGGTGGACGGCCAGTCGATCCCTCTGGGCAAAAACCGCACGCTGGAGTTTCACGACACACCCATGGCCCACTGGCCGGAGTCGATGGTCACCTTCATCCCCGAAGAGAAGCTGCTCTTCTCCATGGACATCTTTGGCCAGCACTTCGCCTCGGCCGGGCGTTTCGAGGAGGAGGAGCCCTTTGACGTGATCATGCAGGAGGCCAAGACCTACTTCGCCAACATCCTGATGCTCTACGGCTCCACGGTGACCAAAAACCTGAACAAGCTGGCCACGCTCGAGCCGGAGATCATCGCCCCGAGCCACGGGGTGATCTGGCGCGGCAAGGTCCCGACCATCCTCGAGGCCTACCGCCAGTGGGCGGAGCACAAGCCCGAGCCCAAGGTGCTGGTGATCTACGACTCGATGTGGAAGAGCACCGAGAAGATGGCCCATGCGATCCTCGACGGGGCCGCGGTCTCCGGTGTGGAGGCCAAGCTGTTCCACATCCGCTCGAGCAACATCACCACCCTGGCCACCGAGACCCTGGACGCCGCAGCCATCGCCTTTGGCTCGTCCACGCTCAACGCCACGCTGATGCCCCAGGCGGCCGCCGTGCTGACCTACCTCAAGGGGCTCAAGCCCATGAAGAAAGCGGGGTTCGCTTTCGGCTCCTACGGCTGGACCAAGGCCGGGATCAAGGATGTTGAACGCTACCTGGAAGCGATGAAGTTCGACCTGCTGCGCGAGCCGCTGACCTCGCAGTATGTGCCCGATGCGGAAAAGCTGGAAGAGTGCCGCCAGGCCGGGGCCCTGCTGGCCCGGAGAGCGCTGGAAGTGACCGGCGCCACGGAGGAGGTTTCCTGATGCAAAGCTACGTTTGTGAGATCTGCAACTACGTCTATAATCCGGAAACAGGGGACGAGGACACCGGCATCGCCCCGGGGACGTCCTTCAAGGATATCCCCGAAGGCTGGCTCTGCCCGATCTGCGGAGCGGAAAAGGACCAGTTCTCACCGGTGGAGTAAGAAAACCGGGGACGTACTTGCGTTGTTGCGTTTCTACATTCAGAAACGCAACAACGCAAGTACGTCCCCGAATTCCGGAGGCCAGCGGACCATGAGTCTCAAGGGAACACGGACCGAGAAGAACCTGATCACCGCCTTTGCCGGCGAGTCGCAGGCCAGGAACCGCTACACCTACTATGCCGGGGCGGCGCGCAAGGAAGGCTACTACCAGATCGCCGAAATCTTCGAGGAGACGGCGAACCAGGAGCGGGAGCACGCCAAGCGGATGTTCAAGTTCCTCGAGGGGGGCGAGGTGGAAATCACCGCCGCCTTCCCGGCCGGAGTCATCGGCAACACCCTGGAGAATCTCAAGGCGGCGGCCGCCGGCGAGAACCACGAGTGGACCGACATGTATCCCGAGATCGCCCGGGTAGCCCGCGAGGAGGGGTTCAATGATGTAGCGGCGGCCTTCGACGCCATCTCGGTGGCCGAGAAACAGCACGAGAAGCGCTACAACGACCTGGCGGCCAATATCGAGGCCGGCACGGTCTTCAAGCGGGAAGAGCCGAAAACCTGGCGCTGCCTCAACTGCGGTTTCGTCCACGAAGGGCCCGAGGCGCCTGGAGTGTGCCCCGCGTGTGTCCACCCCCAGGCTCACTTCGAGCTGCTGGGCGAGAACTGGTAGGAAAGCCGGGGACCGGAGACGTACATGAATATATGAATTTTTTGGCGGCTGTTTGCAGGCTAGCGTTGTTCAATGCCCATGCAGGTCGACGGACTGCAAAAAATTCATATATTCATGTACGTCCCCCCGAAAACAACACATGAACACTCCCACCTGGAACCCGCCGCCCCACTGGCCGATGGTCACCACCATCGAAGCCCACACGGCGGGTGAACCCCTGCGGGTCATCACCGGCGGCATCCCTCCCATCCCCGGCGACACCATCCTCGCCAAGCGCCGCTACTTCCAGCAGAATCTCGACCATCTACGCCGGGCCCTGATGTGGGAGCCCCGGGGCCACGCCGACATGTACGGCGCACTGCTTGTGGAACCGGTGACCGATGACGGCGACCTCGGCGTGCTCTTCCTGCACAACGAGGGGTTCAGTTCCATGTGCGGTCACGGCATCATCGCCCTGACCACCGTGGTTCTCGACACCGGGATGATCGAGAGGGACGGGGAGAACCCGGTGCTGCGCATCGATTCCCCGGCTGGCCGGATCACGGCCACGGCACACCGCCGGGAAGGCCGCGTCCGCTCGGTCTCCTTCACCAATGTCCCGTCGCACGTGCACTTCACGGACCGCTCCGTCCAGGCCCCCGGGATCGGCACTGTCGACTACCAGGTGGCCTTTGGCGGGGCCTATTACGCGTTCGTGGATGCCGGCACGTTGGGCCTGGGCCTCGAGCTGAATGATGCGGGCACGCTCATCGATGCGGGCCGCCGGATCAAGGCTGCGGTAGCGGCTGCGGAAGAGATCCGCCACCCCTCCGAACCCGACCTCGGCTTTCTCTACGGCGTGATCTTCACCGGCCCGCCGCTGGACCCGGCGCACCACAGCCGCAACGTCTGCATCTTTGCCGACGGCGAGCTGGACCGCTCACCCACCGGCACCGGGGTCAGCGCCCGGGCGGCAATCCACCACCGGGAAGGCACGCTTGAGCCAGGCCAAACCATCACCATCGAATCGATCCTCGGCACCACTTTCGACGTTCAGGTCACCGATACACTCGCGTTCGGCGGCTTCCCCGCCGTTATTCCCAAAGTCACCGGCAGCGCGCACATCATCGGCCAGAGCCGGTTCTGCATCGACCCAGACGACCCCCTCGGCGAGGGGTTCTTTATCAGGTAGTTTCCATTAAGGAGGATTCCGGCATGAGACCTGCTCGACCCGCCCTGCTCTTTCTGGCCGTCCTGCTGTCCGGTGTCCTCACCGCCGACGGCTTCAGCTGTACCAACATCATTATCGGCCGCGAGGCCACGGTGGACGGCAGCGTGATCACCTCCCACACCGGCTGCGCCCCGGACTGCCGGGTCCACGTGGTGCCGGCCATGACCCACCCCAAGGGGGCCATGGCCCCGGTCTTCTTCGGCATCCTGGACGCCACGGTGCCGTTCAAGACCTACGGCGAGGTGATCGGCAAGATCCCCCAGGCGGAGCAGACCTACCGCTACTTCCATTCGGCCTACTCGCACATGAATGAGCACCAGCTGGCCATCGCCGAGAGCACCATGAGCCAGCGGCCCGAGCTGGAGGTGGAGCGCACCGATGAGTTTACGCCGAAGCAGATCATGACCATCGAGCAGGCCCAGGCCTTTGCTATGCAGCGCTGCAAGACGGCCCGGGAAGCGATCACGCTGATCGGGTCGCTGATGGACCAGTACGGCTTTCTCCCCTCGGCCGGCCCCAACCCCGAAGCGCTGTGCATCGCCGACCCGCAGGAGGCCTGGGTGTTTGAGGTCTTCAGCGTGGGCCGGAAGTGGGCGCCGGGCAGCGGCAAACCCGGCGCCATCTGGGCCGCACAAAGGGTGCCGGACAACCACGCGGCCCTGGTACCCAACTGGAGCATCATCAAAGAGATCGATCTCTCGCGGCCCGAGTGGTTCATGGCCTCGGGCAACTACATGCAGGCCGCCGTGGACCACGGCTGGTACGACCCGGAAGGCGGCAAGCCCTTTGTCTGGCAGGAGACCTACGCGCCAGCCGTCACCGGCGAAAGCGCCATCGGCCGGCTCTGGCTCTTCTACAGCACCATCGCCCCCTCGCTGAGAAAGTATCCCGACAAGTCGCTGGCCCAACCGTTCACCGGGTATGACGCCTACCACCACCCCCAGGAACCGCTCTCCTTTTACCCCTTCTCGGCCCAGCCGGAGGTGCTCCTCTCGGTGCAGGACGTGATCACGTTTCAGCGCTCGACCTTCGAGGGCACGATCTACGACATGACCGCCGACACTGACTGGCTGGTGCCGGACAAGGACGGCAACCTGGTCAAGAGCCCGCTCACCACGCCCTTCCCCACCTCGCACATGCGCCAGCTGCTGGACATCACCTGGCACCGCAACGTCTCCAAGGGCGGCTACGGCATGGTGGCCCAGTGCCGCAACTGGCTGCCCGATGACATCGGCGGGGTCTACTGGCTCTACCTCGACAACCAGTACATGAGCACCTACGTGCCGATCCATGCCGGCGTGCAGAGCATCCACCACGGCTTCCAGACCTACGACCCCGAACAGTACAGCGAGGGGTCGGCCCGCTGGCTGATCGACTTCGTCGACAACATGCTCTATCTGAGATTCCAGAAGGGGATGGAGGATCTGCGGGCCCTGCGCGACCCGCTGGAGGCCGAGTTCTTCAGCACCCAGGCCGGGCTGGAGCAGAAGGCTCTGGCGCTCTACCGCAAGTCACCCGAAGAGGCACGGAAGTTCCTCACCGAACTGGCCACGGAACGGATGGAAAGGGTGATGGAGATGTACCGCACCCTGCGCGGAATCCTGATCACCAAATACACCAACAATCACGAGTGGTTGTGAGGGACGGGCATCAGGGCGCGAATCCCTCGATGGTGCAGACGGCCGTGTCGCTGGCCCCGGCCCCCGGGTAGGGCGGCTGGTTGTAGGGTGCCGGTGTCACGTCCTCGGCCAGCAGCCGGAAGCTGTTCAGGCCGACCAGTGACCCGAGGGCGGGGAACGGCTGGACCCAGCTGGTGCTGAAGACCTCCCCGGGGGAGAGGTTGGTCCAGCCGGCGCGCCAGCTGGCGAAATGCCCGCCACCGGCGAGGTCCACGTCGATCCGGCCGGCGACCCGCCGGGTCTGGTCATCGCTGCCGCTGGCCATGGTGACATGCATCGTGCCGGTCAGGGGGAGCGTTCCCGAAACGGGCCAGCAGCCGAGGGATGCCGACACCGTGACCATTCCTGGCCGGTGGAAGCCCATGTCCACCTGGCCGCTGTCGTAGCCCCGGTCGGTCCTGGTGCTCATCACATCCAGGCACAGGTCGCCATCGGGCAGCGTGATGCAGCTGTTGGCTGCCTGGCCGTAACCCGCGTCGACGCAGGGGCTGTCCATTCCCTGACCCGCGGCCAGCTGGCTGAGGCAGTAGTCCCCTGCGGGCCCGGTGACGAAGAGGGGGTCGGCGTCGATGTTGCCAGGGCCGGTGTAGCCCCCCTGCACATCGCAAGAGCTGACCGACGGATCCAGCCCGGAATTGACGTATATCGCCGAAGGCGTGTTGCCCCAGAGGATCGAGCTGGAGATGGTGACATAGGAGTTCTGGCTTCCCAGCCCCCCGCCATTGGAAGCGCTGTTGCCGGCCAAGGTGCTGTGGTCCACGGTGAGGGCCGAGTTGAAGACATAGATAGCGCCGCCGCTGCCGCCTGCCGTATTGCCGGAAAGGAGATTGTTGAACAGCGTCACCGAGGTATCCCCGACGCAGACAGCACCGCCCACGCCCCCGTGGTTGCCGGCGAAAATGTTGCCGGCGATGGTCGGTGACCCACCGAGTTCAGCGTAGATGGCACCGCCGCGGATGAGACAGGAGTTTTCATGAAATTCGTTGTCGAGGATCAGGGCGGTGGATTCCCTGCAGTAGATCGCCCCGCCATGATATCCCCCCACGTTGCCGGTGAACAGGTTGCCCTCGATGAGCGGCGAGGAGTTCATCCCGCAATAGATGGCACCGCCCCAGGAAGTCGTCTCGCAATCCTCCAGGATATTGCCCCGGATGGTGGGGGAAGAGTCCTGGCGGCAGTAAATCGCCCCGCCGTAATCGTCGATTCCATTGCGGACGGTCAGGCCCTCCAGAACCGCATCCGGGCCGTCGGTCTCTCCAAAATAGACGCCGGGCGCCGCGCCCTCGCAATCGATGATGCAGTTCTCCGGCCCGTTGACCGACCGGATGGTGAGCGACTTGCCCTCGTAGCGGATGTCCCGATTGCCGGCACCCTGATACAGACCGTCGTGGACGAGGATCAGGCCGCCTGAAGGTGCCGCCCCGACCGCCTCCTCGAGCGTATCGAACGGGTGGTTCGCCGAGCCGTCCTCCAGCGGGTCGCTGACCAGGGGATCACCAGGCCCCGGGTCTCCCGGCCCATCGTCATCCACATACCAGGTCGTGCCGCTGTAATCGGTGTGGCTCACCACGAGATAGGGGACGTTGGTTTCCGCCCACCCGTCGAGGTGGGCATAACGGGAGAATGCGGTGCTCCACCCCACGCCGAACCAGTCCAGGGCCAGCTGGTATTCCAGGTCTCCCGGCGCCTCGCGGATCAACTGCTCGTCATACCACCCGGGCACCACGTCCCTGAGGTTGAAGCGGCCGTAATCCTCGTACAGACTCGGGTTTTCCTCGGTGATGTCCTCCCACAGGGCTGCAGCACCACTGGTCAGCGGATCGTTGTCGATGGGGTTGAAGTAGATGTAAGTATTCGAGCTCGTGACAGACGAGTAATTGACGTAGAAATGGATCCGGATCGTGGCGATGGTGTGCGTGTCGGGAATGGCGGAAACATTGAACCTGAACCAGCCGTCCTCGGGTTCGTCGGCCTTGATCAGGCTCGTCTCGGTCTTGGTGACCCCGTCGGTGGAACCGGTGTTGTAGTCGGCCGCGTCCGGGTAGCAGACGGTGGAGTACCCCCAGGCCGTGGGCGCGATGCAGATCAATACCAGAATGAATGAGAGTGCAGCTTTCGTGTTCACGTGTACCTCCAGGGGCCGCTCGTGAATACGTGACAGGGGGGACGGGCCATCGGCAGCCGATGCCGTCAGTCGATGATATCAGTATAGGTTCTTTTTCGAGATGCGACAATCGGCGTGACTCAATTTTCCCTCGTGGTGCAGGACGCGAGGCCAATTGGTGCATGGATCCGGTGATGGAGCTGTAATGCGCCCTGCGGGGGGGCTGATCACGAAGTACATCAACAATCACGAATGGTTGTAGGTCAAGACAATCTCCCGTTGTTTCAAGCGTTTCATTGTTTCAAGAGTGTAAGATGAAATTACATTATTGGTGTTTCATCTGAAACAAGATACCGGAAGTGTCGGCCTTGCCTTGTTGTGTCCTGGCTATCACAACTCTAGCAAATCTACAGTTTATACATTCTATACGTCTTATGGCATGAATGTTGCTCTTTTTGATACCCGCTTGCCGAGGTTCTTCGGCAGCACAATCGAGACAATCATCGGTCAATTGATCTTCCGCTTATCTTGGAGGTATTGAAATGATGGACTTTATGCAAACCAGATCAGATCGACATTTCAGCCCCGGTTCAGCCTCAGCCTTGCTTTCACTTGTCATTTTATTGACAGCATGCCTGGCCCCAGGAGCGGCCCAGGCCGCCATCCCCGAACATGAGGCGATCACCGAGTACACAGGTCCCGAGACCTGCGTGGCCTGCCACGTTGAAGAGGCGCTGGAGATTCATGCCTCGGTGCATTACCAGTGGACCGGCCCAACGCCCAACGTCACCAACATCAACGGGCCGGCCGGCAAGGGTGAGCTGGGCTTCAATACATACTGCGGCAGCGTCAGCACCTCCCGGCGGATCGCCTGCTCCGGCTGTCACGCCGGCAACGGCGGCGCACCGATGCCCAACGCCACACCCGCGCAACTCAACAACATCGACTGCCTGATGTGCCACCAGGACACCTACGCCAGGAAACCGGCCGGCCCCTTCGAGACAGTGAGCGCCACCGGGTATGACAGTGTGTTCCGCTCCTGGCAGCTTCCGGTGGAGGATGCCGACGGCAGTTTCCTCTTCGAGCCCAACGAGGCGGCCATGGGGATCACTGCCCTCGAGGCGGCACGCACCGTTCATTTGCCCACCCGCACGACCTGTCTCCGCTGCCACGCCTATGCCGCCGGTTCGGACTGCGGCAAACGGGGCGACCTTGGCACCGGCACCATCGACCCCCCGGCCTCCGTGGACATCCACATGTCGTCCGCCGCCGGCAACCTCTCCTGCCAGGACTGTCACCTGGCGGAGAATCACAAGGTGATGGGCCGCGGCCTCGACATCCGGCCCAACGAACGGCCGGAGGAGATGACCTGCCTCACCGGAGGTTGCCACGGGGCCCAGCCGCACGACAGCTCGCGTCTCAACAACCACACCGCCCGGGTGGCCTGTCAGACCTGTCACATACCCACCTTCGCCAAGCTGGGCACCACCGAGATGGTCCGCCATTGGGATACGCCCTACTTTGCCCAGGGGCTGTTCAGCAACCAGGGCGGGTTCAAGCCCGAAGAGACCCGCGCGTCAAACGTGATCCCCACCTACGCCTGGTATGACGGCACCAGCGAGGTCTACGCCCTGGGCCAGGTCCCGACACTGAACACCGACGGCCAGTATGCGTTCGCCACACCAAACGGCGCCGCCACCACCCGGGAAGCGAAGATCCACCCGATGAAGGAGCACACCTCCACGTCGGCGATGCACGACGCCACTGGAGTATTGATCCCCCACTCCACCTTCACCTACTTCCTCACCGGCGACTTCGCCCAGGCGGTAGCCGACGGCCAGGCCGCCTCGGGGCTCACCGGCAGCTGGACCGAGGTGGATGTGCACACCTTCCAGACCATCAACCACGGCGTGGAGTCCCACGACAACGCCCTCGACTGCGGCACCTGTCACGATTCGGAATCAGGCGGACCGCTGGTGATGGACCTGCAGGGCGATTTGGGCTACCAGCTCAAGGGACCGCAGAGCCAGGTTTGCACCCAGTGCCATGGGTCTGAGGATCCGGAGAGCTTCCGGTCGCTCCACAACAAGCATGTGGGGAGCGAGGATATCGACTGCCTCTGGTGTCACACATTCTCCAGACCCGGCGGCAGCACCCTTGACGCCGACTTCAGCATCACGCCGGGCGAAGGCGTCCTGCCCTTCCAGACCCGGATGACCGCCTCGCTGGCCAACCCCTATACCGCTTCCAGCCGGCGGATCTCGGCGCAGCTCAACGCGCTGCTCGCCGACGGCAGTTTCTACACGTCCTGGCGCGCGGGCAGCACCAACATCGCCGGCGGCGAGAGTTTCACTGCGTCCTGGATCCAGAACATCCCGGCGCTGGCCTCGCTGGCCGGGACGAGCACATTCACCCTGGTTGCCCAGGACACCACCCCGGCGCCCTACAACGCGCCGCCCTATCCCCCGGCAGGCTCAACGGACTCTTCGGCCGCCACGCTGACAGGAACTGCACCCTGATCAGCGTGCCCCGGCCCGGTGTCTTCAACCCCCTTGACGCCAGGCCGGGAGCGCCGCTTTCTCCCGGATCATTATAAATATCAGATAGATTTGGCCCTGGACAAAACCGCCGGGCGGGATGTTTGCAGCAACTTACGGAACCACCACATAGCGGTTCACCGTTTTGACTTTAAAGCGCTTGCCACGCTGGTGGTCGTAGCAGCCGATACATTCCCTCACGACGACATGGCCCTTTTCGTAACCGAAGAACTGGTAGCGCCGGCATGGTGACCAGAGAAGAGAATGGGAGTCGTCGAAGTGGCCCAATCCCGGTATGTGTGGGTCGTCGCCGAATAGTTCCGGGTTGCCAAAGACCTCATACCCCAGTGCTTCCGGTGCTTCGATCCGCCGTTGCCAGAGCACCGAAGCATCATTCACATTCACCGTGCCGATGCACTGCCGGCCGTCAACATGGGTGACCAGGTAGAAGGTGCCCGGCTTGGGGCTGCGGAGCAGTTGGCGGTTGCCGGGCCAGCCAGTGGGATAGTACGGTTTGTCGAGAATCGAGCCATCCACGAGAACGTCTTTGACTCGCCGGACGATCTCGCCGGTGTCCCGGTCCAGGATGACCAGGTCCCGCCTGCTGAGAAAGGCCACACCCTTTCCGTCATGGGTATAGACCGGGCTGTCCACCAGTTCACTCCGCTCGGACTGATATATCACCTGTCGTGATCCAGCATTGAGATCGGCTTCGACGAGCAGGTATTTCCATTTCAGCTTTTGTTCAGCAGGATCGGTCGCCGCATAAACCGGGCCTGAACCTGGCCTGGAATCTTTCGACGTTATCTGGCAGCAAATAGATACCATCCGTCGCTGGTCCGGACTGATATCGGGTTTGTAGTACAACGCCTCCGCCTGCTCCCGTTGGCTTTCGGGTCCCAGCCGGAGTACCTCTTTCCCTTTCCCGGTGAACACCGTCACGCTCGAGTGCGAGGTCGGAACGGCAACGCGCAGTGATTTCAGCGGCAGCTCGGTACAGTAATCCGCACGCCAGTTGAGGACATCCATCTGGTTTTCGGGCTGGCCACGACAGCGCCGCATCAGCGCCAGGTAGTCGGCGGCCACGTCCTGTCCTCCCTCGGCCGCAATGGCCAGCCACTTGGCGGCCGCTGTTCGATCAGGTGTGCCGAACCGCCGGTCGAGCATGGTAAGCGCGTATTTCTCCTGGTGCTTCGGGTCACCAACCTCGGCGGCCTTTTGATACCACTGTTGGATCATGATGTAATCGGGATCACCAAAAAAACCTTCAAAATCGTACTCACGGATAAAACCGAGGCAAAACATGGCCTCACCGCTGCCCTTGCCCGCGGCCTTTTCAAGCCACTCCACTGCCTTGTTCAAGTCTTGCTCCGCGAGATTTTCACAGGCCCAGTAGTCATCCCCCAGGGTTTCCATGGCCGGCAGATATTCCTGCTCCGCCGCCCTGGTCAACCAGTAGCGGTGTTTTACCCGGTCATGGGGCAACCGATGGCTGTAATAGAGAAGCGCAAGATGGTATTGAGCCTCGGCCACACCGGCCTCGGCCAGGGGCTGGAGAAGATCGCGGGCTCGCTCGTTGTCCTCAAGTTCGAAGGCTTTAAGACCCGCGGCGAGATCATCCTGGGCATGGGTGATTGTGGCGAACAGACAGAAGATCAGGACGAGGATGAGTAAGAGCCACCGTGCAGTCCTGGCTGAATTCATTTATGCCCCCGAAATGATTCGGATCGGATGTGCAGATTACTGAATTTGAATAATTGAAACCATACAGTCTTGGGCACGGCAACTCAAGCTTGTCACACAACTGGCGGGATATCAGCGCCGTCGCCCCAGAAACAGGCCGCCCCCTAAATGACGGTCACGGCAGAACGACCTGCAAGGGAGCTGGGGGAAGGATTATAACCAACTTGCGGAGCTTTCCTGCTCGACTATCAAGGAGCAGCGGAGGATCTCGGCCCGTAGCAACCGTAGCCGGTGGCCACAACCGGCTAATGTTGTATACAATTTAACCTCAAGGCGTAAACACTTGATAATTTACGCTGTTGAGGCAATTTTTATCAATTTTATCGTCCAGCAAATTCGCTGAGAGTCTTTCCTCACGCACGGATCTCGCCTTCCTACGGTGCCAATCCCGTCACCGTGCAGGTGGCCGTGTCGGTGTCACCCGCCGGCGGATACGGCGGCTGGTTGTATGGTGCCGGAGTCACGTCCTCGGCCATCAGTGTGAAAACGTTATCACCGATCATAGAATACAGCTCCGGAATCGTTGTATTCCATCGCGTCTCGATGCTGATCCCCGCGGCCACGTTGAAGTATCCGGCCCGCCAGTCGGGAAAGGACTGACCGCCGGCGAGCGTAACATCGAGACGGCCGGCAATAACACGCGACCAACCGCTGTAGTTGTTGAATATCCGGACACGCATGTTGGTCTGGAATGGCACAACGCCGGATTGCGGTTCACACTGCAACTCAGCGAAGATGATTCCGCATTCGATGACTGAGACACCGAAAAAGTACACCGACCCGGAATAAGAGCCGTTGTCGTCGTCATCCCGTGCCCCGACCATGGCAATGTCGCCGGAGAGGGAGACGGAGTGGCCGAAGTGGTCATCAGCCTGCCCGTCGGAGGCGAGCAGCTGGGCCTCCTCGTTCCAGCCGCTGCCGTCGTACTTGAAGATACGCACCGAACCGGCATCGTGAGCCCGGTCGTCGTCATACCGAATCCCGACGAGTGCAATGTCGCCGGAGATGAAGACGGACATGCCGAACCAGTCCCCGGCCGCCGCTCCCGCGGCGGTCAATTTGGTCTCCTCGACCCACCCGCTGCCGTCATAGCGAAAGACATACGCCGACCCCGAGTCGGTGCCGTTGTCGTCGTCCCATGTCGCCGCGATCAGGGCGACGTCGCTGGAGAGGGAGATTTGATTGCCGAAACCGTCTGCCGCCGCCCCGTCGGAGGCGATCAGCTTGGCCCCCTCGATCCACCCGCTGCCGTCGTAGCGGAAGACGTATGCCGATCCCGAGTCAGTGCCGTTGTCGTCGTCGTTCATAGCCCCGATCAGGGCCGTATCACCGGAGAGAGAGACTCTACCGCCGAACGAGTCCCCTGCCGCCCCGTCGGAAGCGGTCAGCTTGGCCTCCTCGACCCAGGTGTTTCCGTCGTACTTGAAGATGTAGGCCGACCCCGAGTCGGTGCCGTTGTCATCGTCGTCCATCGCCCCGATCAGGGCCGTATCACCGAAGAGAGAGACATTAATACCGAAGGAGTCCCCCGCCGCCCCATCGGAGGCGGTCAGCTTGGCTTCCTCGACCCACCCACTGCCGTCGAAGCGGAAAATATAGGCCGACCCCGAGTCGGTACCGTTGTCGTCGTCGCGCCCCGACCCCACCAGGGCAATGTCGCCAAAAAGG
Source organism: Acidobacteriota bacterium (assembly GCA_032127265.1). Classification (GTDB taxonomy): domain Bacteria; phylum Acidobacteriota; class JAQAZP01; order JAQAZP01; family JAQAZP01; genus JAQAZP01. The sequence goes on along the minus strand of JAQAZP010000332.1, from coordinate 1,282 downwards.
GAGTTGGGACCGCCAAAGTGATCATCCGCCGCCCCGTCGGAGGCAGTCAGCTTGGTCTCCTCGACCCAGTCGCTGCCGTCGCGATGGTAGACATACACCGATCCCGAGTCGGTGCCGTTGTCGTCATCGCGCCATGCCCCGACCAGGCCGAAGTCGCCGGAGATGGAGACGGAACTTCCGAACAAGTCACTCACAGCCCCGTCGGAGGCGATCCGCTTGGCCAGCTCGCACGTCAACTGGTCGGCCGGCATCGCCACGGGCAACATAAGAGACAGCGCAATGATCAACACTCCAATCCTGTTCATGACATATCCCCCGTGCTCTTCTGGGTTTTCCATCCTTCCACGGATATCCCGCAGTTGATGGACAGCATTTATGAACCATGAAGGGTTCTCCCCCGCTCTCGCCAGAGGCCTGTCACACCACATTCAGCTGTCGATGAGAGATCGGGAGAGGGGAACCCTCGTTATCGCATGGATGAATGTAGGGTTTCTCATTCGTGAAAACAAGGAATTAAAATCTTTTCGTCCACAGCCATTTTCAAACTGGCACTTTCGATCCGCGATACTTGGTATTCACCTGCATCTAATCGACCGAAATACACCCGTATACTTACTGGATTACCTGATTGATCGGTTCCAATCCATTGAACCCCATAATATTCTTGGCTGCTTAAATTTTTAGTGATTAATCAGGTTATTCATCTTTAATACATCTGACGTTAAAACCATAGTGACTTGCTGCACCATGTCCAATATTAACATAATCTTGTTTTCTAAGACTTAGTCGCCATGGATTCTCCATTAAATGCAAGGAACTAAACCACCAAAGATCACTGCTCCAGAAAAACGCACAACTACCTCGTTTGCCATATTCTTCTTTGTAGGAACCAGTCATGATTGCATCATATCCAGAATCTCCACCCTTTAAGAGCTTGTTGAATACCTCACCCTGGTACGGTAATTTTTCAGCACCTAAGGCGGTTAACATAATCTCATATTCCTCTTTACTTGGAAGATGCCAACCCGGTGGAACTGCGTTCTTTGCAGCTTCCCAATTATAAAATCTTCCGAACTGTGTGCCATCTGGATCGTCATTGAGACACCAGCTACCTGTTTCAGTAGCAAAGTTAAGATTTTGTGCCATCCACTCTTGATTACCAATTTTCACAGTTTTATAAACATTGCCATCTCTTGAATCTGTGAATGATTGGACAAGTGCATCCTGCCCTATCAAAAGAGATCCAAAACTAACAAAAAGTGTAGTCAAGAGTATGGTTCTG
>JAQAZP010000331.1:0-7499 GCA_032127265.1 Acidobacteriota bacterium | reverse complement strand
GGATCATCTTCCTGCAGATGATTCCGGTGATCATCCTGGTACCGATCTTTGTTCTCTGGTTCGGGCCGGGCCTGGTCAGCGTGATTCTGATCACCTTCTTGATCAGCTTCTTTCCCGTGGTGGCCAACACCACCCAGGGCCTGATCTCGGTTCGCGAGAACCACCTCGACCTCTTCCGCATGGGCGGCGCCGGCCCGCTGCAGGAGATGTTCCTGCTGCGGGTGCCCGCTTCACTGCCCTACTTCTTCACCGGGCTGAAGATCGCCGCCACCCTGGCGGTGATCGGCGCCCTCACCGGCGAGCTTTTTGCCGGCAGCGCCACCGGGTCGGGCGGGCTGGGGTTCCTGGTGATCATCTACAAGGCACAGCTGAAGATCCCGGAACTGTTTGCCACCGCGGCCACCGCCTGCGGCCTGGGGTTCCTGTTCGTCGGCACGGTCTCACGGCTGAAATGGTTCTTCCTCGGCAAATGGCACGAGTCGGTGGAGCGCCACGAGTAAACATGTTCGGGGGATGCCGGAGGCTGTCCCGGGACAAGGAGGACAGGAACGATGATCAGCAGATCGAGGAAATTCCGGCCGGTTATGCTGCTGGCAGTAGCGGTCCTGACCCTGGCTGGAGCGGGCTGCGGCAGTGACCAGAAGCAGGACGCCCCCGGTGTGGACGGCAGCACCCTCTTCCCCATCGTGGTCCAGCTTGACTGGGTGGCCGAGCCGGAACACGGCGCCTTCTACACCGCCGAGGCCCTGGGCTATTTCACCGCCGAGGGCCTCGACGTGCAGCTGAATCAGGGCGGGGCCAACGCCAACGTGCTGGAAAATGTGGCCACCAACCGGGCGAACTTTGGCCAGTGGGACAGCACCAACGCGATGATCGCGATCCAGGAGGGCCTGCCGATCATCAATATCGCCGCGGTCTTCCAGCACGACCCCTCGGTGCTGATGCTCCACGAGTCGAACCCGGTGGAACGCTTCTCCGACCTGGACGGCAAGCTGATCAAGGCCCGGCCGGAGTGGGCTTTCCTGCCCTATCTCAAGCGGACCTACGGCATCGACTTCCGCATCGTGCCCCAGGACTTCGGCCTCGAGCTGCTGGTGGCCGACAAGACGATGATCCAGCAGGGCTATTTCATCGCCGAACCGTATCACGCCTCGACCCAGGGGGCACGATTGAAGTGGCTCCACGTCTGGGACGCCGGCTATGACAACTGCAACACGCTGATCGCCAACAAGACCTTCATTGCCGAGCACCCCGAGGAAACCAGGGCCTTTCTCCGCGCCTACTACCGGGGCTACAAGGAATACATGGAGGGTAACCCGGAACCGGCCCACCGGCTGATGATGGAGGTCAACAAGCAGGCCACCCCGGCCTTCCTCTCCTGGTCACGGCTGATGATCAAGGAGCAGAAGCTGGGCCGCGGCGATCCGGAGCGCGGCGGCCCCGGCGACTACCTCGTCCTTTCCCGGGAACGAATGGCGGACCAGATCGAGATGCTGGAAGAGCTGGACATCCTCGAGCCGGGGAAACTCACCGTGGATGATGTGATGACCGACGAGTTCCTGCCGCGGCGGCTGATGGACCAGCAGCCGGCGGCAGCAGAGCCGGATGAAACAGCTACAGAGTGAGTTGCCAGAGGATATCGCCAGGAAGGAAAGCGACCGGCCCCGCCCGGAAGCGAGATCAGTAGCTCATTTTATCCAGCTTCACCTTCCCCCGGAAGATCCAGTAGATGCTGGTGGTGTAGCCCAGCACCATCGGCACGCCGATGGCGGCGATGATCAGCATGATCTTCAGCGTTTTCTGCGATGAGGCGGCGTTGTAGATGTCGAGGCTGTTCTCCCCGCCCGGAATGGAATACATCATGTCCGGGTACATCCCGATCCCGAAGACCGCCATCAGGGTTACCACCACCGCGCAGGAGGAGAGAAAGGCCCGGAATTCCCGGCCGTGGAACAGCTCCCGCGGGATGTTGGCGATGGCCAGCATACCGAGGAAGGGCACCACGAAGAGCAGCGGGTTGGCCTTGATGTGCTCGGTCATGTTGGGCACGTAGAGCAGCGTGGCCATGGTGACGGTCACGTAGCAGATGATGAAGAAGATCATCGACCGCCGGGCCCAGAGCCGCAGTTTTGCCTGCAGTTCCCCCTCGGTCTTCAACACCCCGTATATCGCACCGTGCATCATGAACAGCGCCACCGTGGTCACGCCCACCATCAGGGCGTAGGGGTGGAGCAGGCCGAAGAACGAGCCGGCGAACTCGTGCCCCTGGTCCAGCGGCACACCCCAGGCCACGTTGCCCAGGGCCACCCCCACCAGCAGGCTGGAGAGGATCGAGCTGGCAGCAAAGCTGACGTCCCACAGCTGCCGCCACCGCGGGTTCTCACGCTTGGAGCGGAACTCGATGGCCACGGCGCGGAAGATCAGCCCGAAGAGCAGCAGCATGAAGGCGACGTAAAAACCGGAAAAGGCCGTGGCGTACACCTCGGGGAAAGCGGCGAAGAGCGCGCCGCCCCCGGTGACCAGCCAGACCTCATTGCCGTCCCAGATCGGCCCGATGGAGTTGATCATCAACCGCCGCTCGCTGTCGGTCCGGGTGAAGAGGTGCAGGGCGCCGATCCCGAGGTCGAACCCGTCGAGCATGGCGTAGCCGGCGAGCAGGATGCCGACGAGCAAGAACCAGGCCGTGTTGAGGTCGAAGGCGATGTTCATGCCAGCCTCCCTTCGTGCTGCAGGTCCGCCTCGTCGGGACCGTGCTGGATCTTCTCGTTGAGCAGGTAGACAAAGAGCACGAAGAGCAGCCCGTAGATCAGCCCGAACATCAGGATCGAACCCAGCACCTGTCCCCCGGACACCACCGGTGAGCAGGCGTCGGCGGTGCGCAGCAGGCCCTGGACGATCCAGGGCTGCCGGCCGATCTCGGCGGTCATCCACCCCAGCTGGTTGGCCAGCTGGGGGCCGAGAACCGAGCAGACGATGACCCACAGCAGCCACCGCGTGCGGAACAGCGCCCCGCGCCACCAGAAGACGAGGCTGAGCAGCGAGAGGCCGATGAGCCCCATGCCGATGGCCACCATCAGGTGGTAGGACTGAAAGACGATGTTCACCGGCGGCCGGTCCGACCGTGGCACGGCCCGCAGGCCGGTGACCGGGGCCGCACTGTCGCCGTGAATCATCCAGGAGAGCAGACCCGGGATCTCGACCCCGAAGCGGATCATCTCGTTCTTTTCGTCCACCCAACCGAAGAGCACCAGCGGCGCCGGCTCCCCGTCAGTGTAAACGGCCTCCATGGCCGCCAGCTTGATCGGCTGGTTGACACTGACGCCCACGGCGCTGGAGTGCCCGGTGACCAGCTGGAGGATCGAAGCCAGCACCGCCACCGGCAGGGCGATTTTCATCGACGCCCGGGCAAAGTCGGTGTGCTGCCGGCGAAGAAGGTAGAAGGCGCAGACGCTGAGCACGAAGAAGGCTGCCGCCTGCCAGGCTCCGAGAACGGTGTGGGTCAGCCGGTCAACGGTGGAGGGGTTGAAGACCAGCGCCCAGAAGTCGGTGATCTCGGCCCGCATGCCGTTGGCCGCCTGCACCAGGTGGTGGCCCGCCGGCGTCTGCTGCCAGGAGTTGGCCACGATGATCCAGACCGCACTGAAGTGGGCCCCCAGGGCCACCATCACCGTGGCGATGAAGTGGGTCCGCGGCTTGACCTTGTCCCAGCCGAAGAGCAGGATGGCGAGAAACCCCGACTCGAGGAAGAAGGCGAAGATCCCCTCGGCGGCCAGGGCACTGCCGAAAACGTCGCCCACGAACCGCGAGTAGGTGGACCAGTTGGTCCCGAACTGGAACTCCATCACAATGCCCGTCGCCACGCCAAGGGCAAAGATCAGGCCGAAGACCCGGACCCAGAACCGGGTCATCTGGTGAAACAGCGGGTTCTTCGTCTTGAGATAGGCCCCCTCCATGATCACCAGGATAAGACCCAGCCCGATGCTCAGCGGCGGGAAGATGTAGTGGAAGCCGATGGTGAGGGCGAACTGCAGTCGGGAGAGAAACAGCGGGTCCATGAGTGCCTCCCAGCAGGATCAGCGATCCGGGTCAATCAGTGCCGTCTGGAAAGGCTACTTTACCCCGATTGCCGGCCGCGGGCAAACATGAACCCCTTCCCCGCCCATCCCACAAATCATATCTGTTTTCTGTGGTTTACTCGTCTATTTTTCTTTGAGCGCCCAATCCACGGCGGCTTGCGCGTGAAGCAGGGTGGTGTCAAAAAGGGGTAGGGACACCTCGTCCTGTTTGACCAGCAGGGGGATTTCGGTGCATCCCAGAATGATTCCTTCCGCACCGCTGTTTTGCAGATTACCGATAATGTCGCAATAGTCCTTTTTCGATTGGGGGTCGATCACCCCGATGGTCAGTTCCTCCATGATCACCCTGTGAATCAAGGCCACTTCTTCTTCAGAGGGGATGAGGGTCTCGATCCCGTGATTCTCCAGCAGGCGATTCCTGTAAAAATCCTGGGTCATGGTGAACCGGGTGCCCAGCAGACCGATGGTTTTAAATCCCCGGGCTTTGATCGCTTCCGCCGTTACATCAATAATGTTGAGGATGGGGATCTCAATTATTGAACCGATCTGATCCGCCATCTTGTGCATGGTGTTGGTGCAGATCACCAGAAAATCGGCGCCGCCCCGCTGCAGGTGAAGTGATCCCTCGACCAGCCGGGCCAGCACCAGGTCCCAGCGTTCGATCTCCATCTCCGGTTGAATCTCTCCGAAATCGACGGAGAACATCAGCGACTGCGCGGAGTGGATGCCTCCAAGCCTGCTCCTCACCCCTTCATTGATCAGCCGGTAGTACTCGACCGAGGATTCGCATGTCATGCCGCCCAGCAAGCCGATAGTCTTCAACGTGCACCTCCAGCAGAAGCGGTGTTTCACACATTCCAAACTCGGGAGTGAGAACAGGATAGGGAGAAGTTGCCACTCCGTCAATTCGCCTTGATATCCGCGTCCGCTGTCTCCCCCCAGTGAACGAGGAAGAACTTCTTCTCCGCACTGAGGAAGTGGGGCGAACGGCCCACGATGGGCCGCAGGGTGGTGCTCATCTGCACCATGGTCAGCAGGAGGATGAAGCACCAGACCACGATGAGGTTCGGTTTGCGGGCGGACAGCGCCCTCAGCCCCTGCACCAGGTAGCGGGTGCCGATGGCAAAACTGACCAGCCAGATCATCAGGTGGATGAAACCCATGAAGGAGACGGAGTTGGTGGAGCAGGTGAAGATGAAGGCCACCGGCACGAACCCCAGAAGCAGAATGGCCACCAGGGCCATGGCGCCCACCAGCAGAGAACCGGCCTGCCCCGGCCGGATGTCCGCCCCGCTGAGGCAGGAGAAGATGAAGAGGCTGGGGTAGCAGAGCAGGGCGGCCAGCAGCATCCCCACGGCCACCTTCACCGCCGCGGCCAGCCACTGCGGGTGGCCGGAGAAACCGCCCATGATCGCCCCGTAAATCAGAAAGCAGGCCATGGCCAGCCAGAAGAGGATCGAGGTCGCCCGGCTCCCCCGGCCCTCGCGCACCAGGTTCACCAGTTCCCCCGGCCGCTTGAGCAGAGCTTCCACCAGCGGCATCAGCCCCGCTGTTTCCGACAACTTCTGTTTTTCGTCCATCTTGTCCCGTTCATCGATGTTCATGGTTCGCCTCCAGTTCCGTTGAGGTTGCGGCGCGTGTTCAGATGATCTGCCGCAGAAACACCGTGAAAATGTTCTCGTAAAACGTGCCGTCAAAAGGGTGCTCCCGGAGAAAGTGCACCGGCAGCCCGGGTGACCCCACAAAGGGCCGCATGTTCCAGGAGACCTGGCAGCCGACGATCATGTTCAGCACGAGCCAGGCCGCCAGCACCTGGATCGCCTTCACCGCGCCGCAGACCCTCCGCAGCAGGGAGAAGAACCGGACGTTGGCCCCCACTCCCGCGGCGGCAATCAGGGCCACGTGAAAAAGGAGCAGCGTGTTGTGGGCCAGCTGCGTCCCTTCCGAGCCCATGGGGGGCAGGTTGAACCAGAGGAACAGGGCGAGCGGGGACAGCGAACCGAGGATCACCGACAGCAGGGCAAAGCTGATCATCACCGCGGTGAAGCTCTGGCGGAAACCAAGCCCGGTGCCCAGCAGCTGGGCCAGCATGCCGTTGATCGCGGCATTGCACAGCGCCGTGATCAGCACGATCAGCGGGAACTTGAGACCCACATAGAGCCCCATCAGCGGATCCCGCCATAGGCCCACTGAAAACCCGTATACCCCGCTGCCCAGAACCAGCAGCAGAAAGCAGAGGGGCAACCGGCCGCTGCCCGGCTCCAGCCAGCCGGCCAGTTCATCCGGCTCGGCTCGGCAAAGCCGGACCATGCCGCTCCAGCTGTTCTCCAGGATCTTCTTCATCGTGCCTCCATCCTTCGCGCGGTGGACCAACCCGTTGCGCCATTCACCTGCTTCATGGTTATACAGATCCGATGTGCAGTTTCCGTGCAGGCGGTAAGGCGATTAGAAGGATATGAGTAACCAAACCGACATAGCACCGGTAGAACGATGGAGGCAGCCAAACCCGGACAAACTCATTCACAGGAATGCTTATCCCTGTGGCACTCAGAACTGGAACGGGTTTACCGGCCTTTATGAAGAAGGCTCTCAGCCCACGGGCCCGCTAGAGCCCTCCGAGCGGCGGGTATATCGCCGACGGACGGTGGAAGTCCACCTGCTCGACGTCGGGCCAGGGCACGTACTCGGGGCGTTGACGGCCGTCGACGAAGACCAGCATGCCGGCATTCCCCTCACCGAGGTCGCCGATGCTATCGAGTTGCAGAACCTCGCCGCCGTACAGGGTCACCCTGACGCGCTGGGCGCCCTGTTCTTCGCGGCCGGAGGGCACGATGGAGGCGATCAGGCCTAATGGGATGGTGTAGTTCACGCCCCGGGACGGGGCGTCGAGCGTTTCTGTGGTCTCGCTCTCGTCGAGGTCGAAAACCAGCCGGCCGGCGAGGCGGTCGCCGCCGCGGGTAGTGACACTGCCGGTGAGCGGGCTCCCCGGCGGGAAGTCCCCGTAGACGGGGCCGTTGCCGCCGGGGCTGAAGTCGACGCGCTCGAAGGCGTCCCAGGAGATCAGCACCCGGCCGTAGCGCCGATCATCGACGTAGACCCCGAGATTGCCCTGCCCGACTTCACGGGTGCCGGAGAGCTCTATTTCGCGGCCATCGAGCAGCGTCACCAGGGAGCTGTCAGGTGACCGACGCGCGATGGAGCGGATGGTGTCGAAAGGCAGGCCGAGCTCACCGTCGGCGGTGTGGCCGTCGAGCTCGTCGTGGCCGACGCACGCCTCGCGGTTCCACTGGAGGAAGCCGGTGAAGTCGCCCTGCCGCGTAATCACCGTACCGTGCAGCCGGTGAGGGGCGGGGCCTGGCCCGGCGGTGTGGAGAAACTCGATGGTGCGGATCCGCCGAGACCCGAGGTCCACGACACCGCGCC
>JAQAZP010000330.1:0-61612 GCA_032127265.1 Acidobacteriota bacterium | reverse complement strand
TACCACAAGGCCATGTCGAACAACTTCATGGTCTTCGGCTCCTACACCTGGTCCCAGTCCCGGGGCACCAACCCCGGCCAGGGCGAGTGGGGTGACAGCGGCGGCAGCTCGGACACCATCGGTGTGTTCCTCGATGCCGATCCCAACGCGCCCCCGGACGACACCTGTTATGGCCTGGGCAACATCTACAACGATGCCGGCTGGTATGGCTACCTGCCCGACGACATCCGCCACCACGTGAAACTCAACGGCCTCTACCGTGCACCGTGGGACGTTGATGTGGGCCTGGCCTTCGAGTACAGCTCCGGTCAGGCCTACTCCAGAAGGGGTTATGTCGGCGGCGGGTACAACGACTACATGGCCTTCCCCGAAGGCCGCGGCACCTACACCCTGCCGTCCGCCTACTGGTTCGACCTCCACCTGGAGAAAGCCTTCCCCTTTGGCGACCGGTACGCAGTGGGTGCGTTCGTGGACGTGCTGAACCTGCTCGGCGGCGACGAAGTGATCACCGTCTGGGAATGGGACGATCCCGATGCCACCGGCGGCAACCCCTTCGGTCGGCCGAAGTATCGCCAGACCCCGCGCTCCTGGCGCTTCGGCCTGCGGTTCACCTTCTAACCTGATACCCCGCCTCGCTTCCCCGGACTTCCGGGGGAGCGGGGCTTCGGCAACGATAAGGCCCTCCCGCTGGGGAGGGCCTTTTTCATGCGCGTGTGCCAGAAGTCATCCCGACCCATCCTCCCCGCTCCCGCCCCGCGGACGCGGGGCGGGATGTAGCGGGGGGGGATGGGGGGGGGTGGAGATTCAGCAAAACCAACCCAAATTCGGGAGAATGCGATCGTGGAATTTTCTTCATGCATTAGAAGTGATGACGTGACGGAATTTGAGCGAGCAGGCTGGCCTGACCGGTCCCCTCCCGCGACATCTAGGCCCGCAGGGGCGGGAGCGGGGGAGACGGGCCCGGATGACATGCATCAAGAATCAAGTGACAACAGGATGTTCTCCGCAATCTTCAAACCGTCCACCGCCGAGCTGATGATCCCGCCGGCGTACCCCGCGCCCTCCCCCGCCGGGTAGAGGCCGTCGATGCCCACGACCCGGCCCCGCTCGTCGCGCTCGAACCGCAAAGGGGAGGAAGTGCGTGTTTCCACGCCAATGAGCAGGGCCTCGCTGGTAACGAACCCGCGCATCCGCCGGTCGATGAGCCGGAGGCCCTCGCGCAGGGCGGCGGTGATCTCGTCTGCGTAGCAGCGGTCCAGGCGGGCGGGCTGCAGCCCGGGTCGATAGCTGGTCTCCGGCAGATTGCCGTCCAGCCGGGCCTCGAGAAACGAGGTGACCCGCTGGGCCGGGGCCAATCCTGCGCCACCGCCCAATTGCCAGGCCGTGCGCTCCATGGCCTCCTGCCACTTGAGGCCGGCCAGGGGGTCGTTCCCCTCCGGACAGCCAACAGCGCCGCTGTCGATACCGGTGACGATGCCGCTGTTGGACCATTTCCCGGCCCGGGCCCGCAGGCTCATCCCGTTGGTCACCGACTGCCCGGCAGCGGAAGCGGCAGCCACCACTTCCCCGCCGGGACACATGCAGAAGCTGTATACGCCCCGGCCGGCCCCGGTCTTTACCGCCACCCGGTATTCGGCCGGCGGCAGCCCGGCCACCCGTCCCGCCGAACCGTACTGGATGGTGTCGATCAGTTCCTGGGGGTGTTCCACGCGAAAGCCGGCGGCAAAGGATTTGAACCGCACCTCGAGATCCGCACCGCACAGCATGCGAAAGCTGTCCCGGGCACTGTGCCCGATGGCCAGCACCGCCCGCCGGCAGGGGAACAGCTCCCCGTTCTCCAGTTCCAGGCCGGCCAGTTGCCGCTGTTCCCCGGCGGACCGAACCTGCGGGTCGAAGCAGAGGCCGGTGACCCGGGTGCGGAAGCGGACGTCGCTGCCCAGGTCCTGCAGACGCCGGCGAAACTCGAGTAACACACCGCGCAACCGGTCACTGCCCACGTGGGGCCGGGCCTCATACAGGATGTCCGCCGGCGCTCCGAACTCGACCATGGCCCGCAGCACCTGCCGCCGGCGGCTGTCGCTGGTTCCGCTGTAGAGTTTGCCGTCGGAAAAAGTCCCCGCTCCCCCCTCGCCAAACTGGATGTTGCTCTCCGGGTCCAGTTCCGCTCCACGGCGAAAACGGTTCACCATGGCCACCCGGTCCTCCACCGCGTCACCCCGCTCGAATACGGTCACCGGGATACCGGCGGCAGCCAGCCGCAGGGCGGCGAACAGACCGGCCGGCCCGCTCCCCACCACCGCAACGGTTTCCGGCTCCGGCGGATGGATAGCCGGGGCGCCTTTGCCGGCGAACAGCAGGGGCGGCTCTTCCATCCCCTCGTCAGTCGGCACCGGCAGCGGGAGGCCTGTGGCGGTCAAGGCTTTTTCCAGGGCCTCCCGGGCACGGTCTCCCAGCTCAACCAGCAGGGTGTAGAGAAGCACCTGGCGGTTCTTGCGGCGGGCGTCGAGGCTGCGGCGGATAATGCGCAGCGCCCCCACCTGTTCGGCTTCGGCGCCGGCCATGCGGCACAGCGCCTCGCGCAGGCCCGCTTCGCTGCCCGGGTCATCGGCCGGGGAGTAGCGCAGACCGTCCAATCGAAAGGTCGGCAGAGCGGAGGTATGGCTGTTCAACTGGCTGGCTCCCGGTGGGGATAGAAAAGGTCGCGGCGCAGGTCTCCCCGCAGGTCCAGCTGTGCCCGGGCCTTCCCGATCCGGCCCAAAGGCAGTTCCACAGTGAGCAGTTCGTCACCGCGGCCCGCCTCGGCCAGCGACTCGCCCCAGGGGTCGGCCGCCAATGATTTGCCGAAGGCCGGCTGTCCCTCCCCACCAGCGCCAGCGCGGTTGCAGGAGGCGACAAAGCACTGGTTCTCGCAGGCCCGGGCCCGGGTCATCAGGGTGAAGTATTTGAGCCGCGGTTCGGGCCAGGCCGAGGGCACCAGCACGAGACACGGGTCGCTGTCCAATGCGTAACGGCGGAACAGTTCAGGGAAACGAAGGTCGTAGCAGATGGCCATGGCCGTCCGGCCCCAGGGCAGGTCAAAAACCGGCAGGCGGTCACCGGCGTGAAGATAACGGTCCTCATGCAGCTTGGGAAAGAGGTGCAGCTTGTCGTACCAGCCGATGAGACCGCCGTCCGGCCCGTGGAGCACCGCGCGGTTGCGCACCGTGCCGTCATCCTCGCGGCAGAGCAAACTGCCGCAGAGGTGGAGCCCATGGTCCCGGGCCACCTGTGAGGCCAGTGCGAAATGCCCCTCCCCCATCGGAACGGCCAGCGATGCCGACCGCTTGAGGTCATACCCCGAGTACCAGAGTTCGGGCAGCAGCAGGAGCGACGAACCCCGGGCCGAGGCTTCGGCGGCGGCGGCACGAACCCGCTCCAGGTGCCCGTTGACGTCACCGGGAAGGTAGTCGAACTGGAAGAGACTGATGGTGAGAGTGGCCACGGGGATCCGTTCACGCGCCGGAAAGTCCCGGTCAACGGTTCACTTCGAAATCGTCGCCGTCAAACTCGTCGTGGTCAGCAGCGTCTTCATGGTCAGCAGCGTCTTCGTGGTCGGCGGTCTGGCCCACCACCTGTTTGTCTGCGGCACAGGACATCACCCACACCGGGACCACCCAGCGGTCGAAGTAATCACCGAACACCACCAGGGTCTCCCTGATCGAGGAGACCAGCCAGCGCTTGATCGGGGTGGCGCTGCCCAGCAGTGAATAGACCCGGCGCACCTGCTCGCCGTTCTCGCCGCCGCTGTGCACGGCCCGGGTAAATTCCTCGTGGGCCAGCCAGCGGTCAAGCGCCTTGATGTGGTGACGGATATGATTTACGCGGGTCTTGTATTCCCGCTCGATCCTCCGGCGGGAGAACACGTCGAGCTTTCGCCCGTCGGTGCCGATGCCGGTGAGGTGGAAGTTGACGAAGAGGAAATATTTGAAGTGGCACACCGGATTGTTTTCGAAGACCCGCTCATCACCATTCTCCGAGGTGACGCACCCGCAGCCGGCCTGGTCGCAGACCAGCGGTTTGCGAAGCGGTTGTTTGAGCTCCCAGCCGTTGAGCGAGAAACTCTCCATCCCGCTGTCCTTCTTCCGTTCGCGGCTGAGCACCGAGAGCAGTTTCTTCAACTGGTCCAGCTTTGCCGGATTAGCCTTGCCCAGGGTGGAGAGCATCTCCCGGGGATTGACGTCCGGGCAGTGTTCCTCACGGGAGGAGGGCACGTCCAGACACCCCTTGGCACTGACCCATTTCTGCAGCACGGCGGCCTGGTGCCTGGCCTCGTCCCGCCGGCTGTCGCTGATGCTGCGGCATCCGCGGAAACTCGGGTCGGGGGATTCATTGCCCACCCCCTCCAAAAGCAGTTCCAGGGCATGGGGAAAGCTGTAGTGGCAGGGTGAGAAGTCGCGAATCTGCTGCCTGATTTCCACGGCCCAGCGAGGAAGGTCATCGATCTTGCGGCCCTCCTCGTCAACCCGGCCCAGGGCCTCGGCATCGGCGCCCAGGGGCCGTAACACACTCCACCAGTGATCCTCGCGCTCGGACCACTGCAGCGACTGCAGGTAGGCCGTCACGTCGTGTTCATGATTGCCGGCTTCATGATCGATACCCATCACTTCTCCACTACCAGGGCACAACGCTCACGCATGGGGTTCGCGTCCACCGGACACTGTCATTATCCGTTCGCCGGAGAAACCTCAATGACAACGGCAAAGCCTCGTCAACGCCCTTCCGGGAATGAGTCATGAACTCGGGCGGAATCGGTTCCCAGTGCTTGGGAAAAAATATAATACAGGGGTCGGACAGTGTCAACGAATCGATTTTCATTCCGCCGCGGTCGAAGCCGCTGCAGTGCGACTCTGCGCTCACTCGCGGAGCCAGCTGCGGTTACCGATCTGTCCGGTGACCGTGATGTATTCGTCGGAGCCCGGCTGCGGAGTGAAGCTGAGCAGCCGCCAGCCGTGGACCGAGGTGGGGCCGGCAGGCGCGAGGTCCACGCGGATCCGCAGACGGTCCAGCAGCTTCACGGCGCCAACCAGACGCTGCCCCACCGTAGCCGGGTAGGTGGCGCCCAGGGGATACCCCATGAAGTAGACGATGGTCCCGTCGGGCAGCTGGTGGTAGTTGATCTGCTCGTAATTCAGATCCACCTGGAGATAGGCGGTGACCCGGCCGTCAGGATGGTCGACGCGCTCGGCCACGTTGTACATCACCCCCCGGCCGAGGACCAGGCCCTTGATCAGCACGATTCCCAGGGGAGACAGACGCAGCTTCCCCCGGGTGCGGCCCTTGTCATACTGGTGGTAGGCCAGCTGGGCCCGCTCGCGCAGCAGGTCGAATGCCAGGTTGCCGGATGGCGGGAACGGCCGGTCCTCCCAAATGGCGGGGATGTGGGGCAGACCCGGGCGAATGTCCGGCGGCGGCGTGAGACCGCTGCGCAGCTGGTAGAGCAGGCCGATGTCCTGGCCCTGGACGGCAGCGATATAGTCGATGATCGTGTCCACCACATGGTCGGGGGGACGGTAGCAGGCGCTGGTCAGTGACAGGGTGCAGCACAGGGCAAGAAAAGCAACAAACGCGCAGACCCGAATGGTTGCCTTGTGCATGATCTCACCTCTGCTCCAGGAAAATAAAAGTGGTTTCAGAACATTGACTGTGGTTCAAGGGCAAGGCATGCACCGATGAGAAAGCGGAGCCTACTCCTATGGTAGGTGAGTATTTCTCATCGGTGCACAACGCAGCCATTGGGCCTCAGGCAAGGTTTTGGAACTACTTTTAAAAGGACGGGCCGGATCCCGGCGGCCTTTGGGTCATCCGGCCGTCCTCGAACACCAGGTCATCCTCGGTTCCCTTGATTCCGTCATGCCCGATGGAGACCAGCTTGTACCCCGTTGCACTGGAGCTGTACTCAAACGGATGTCCCCACTTGTCCTGGGCGGCGGCTATACGGAGGTAGTCGGGGCTGAGTTCCTGCATCAGGGCGTCGATCCCGCTGACCGAGGGGTAGCCGTCATTGTCCAGCTGGTAGGCGGCGAGAGCCGTGCCGATGGCTTTCATGTCCCCCTCGGTACCGGTGGCCTTGGCCCTGTCATACCCGCTCACCAGACCCGAGGCGTATTCCTGCAGCATATCGGGAGCGTTTTCCTTCTCCGCATCGGCGGCGTTTCCCTTCCCGGTTCCGCAGCCTCCGAGGAGCACCAGGCCCAGAACCAGCAGAGCGGCTGAAAAACCATACAAAGGACGATGACGGTTCATGGCTCCCTCCCCGGCCCGGCGACCAGCCATCAAAGCTTGATCGCGGCCGTCTCTTCCAGCATTTCCATGATCGACGAAGCAGTCTTGTCCCAGTTGTAGCGCAAGGACTGCTTGACGCCCAGACCACCGAGGCGTTTCCGTTCCTCCGGATTATCCCGCAGCTGGTCGCGTAAGTGGAGGATAGTGTCGGCGATATCCCGGGCCGAGAGAACGCTGTAGCGGGAGCCCCAGGAGGCGGTCATTTCAGCCACCCGGGGGATGCGGTAGCCGGCCTCCCCGCAGACTTCGTTCATCACCCCATTGTCGTCGGTGTGGGCGATGGGCACACCGCAGGCCATGGCCTCGGCGCAGGGGAAGCTGAAACCCTCCACCATCGAGGGGTGGATGTAGAGGTCGGCGCAGTTGTAGCGGTCGGCCAGGCTGAGCGAGGCGAGGTTGGCCAGCACGTCACCGGAGAGGGTTACACTCTTCGGGTCACGGGAGTGGGGCGTGGCATAGGCCTGGTTCTGCAGGTCGGGGGGGAAGGAGATCATCTCCCGCACGTCCCACTGACGGCAGAGCGACGGCAGGTCCCACCCGCCGTTGACGTAGCTCTCGAAGGGTTTGCACTGCAGGTGGATCAGCACGTCTTCGTGCCCCTCCTTGCGCAGGATGGAGGCCGCCTCCACCACCTTGTCCTGCTGCTTGGCAAACATGTTCCGCCCGACGAAGAGCACCACGAACCGGTTGTCCCAGCCCACGGCCTGGCGCAGAGTCTTGCGCCGCTCATCGTCGTAGGGCCGGAATGCCTCGTGGTCCACACCCATGTAGACCGCCTCGGTGCTCACGTTGTAGGCGTCCTTGGCTGACTGCCGGGTGAACTCGGTCCAGGCCACCGATTTCTGCACGAAGCGGAAGGTATTGAACCAGTCCGGGCTGAGCGGCGCACCCTCGGCGGAGAAGTAGACCAGCGCCGGGGTCATCACCTTGAACTTGCGCCGCAGCAGCGCCGCCCACTCGTTGCACACCGGCAGCGTGTTGAGCAGCAGGAGCACATCGGGCTGTTCTCCCCGCAGGAAATACTCCATCAACTCCAGCCCGTTCTCGTCGTGGGGACAGGTGGGCCACACCCGGTAGGGCAGCGTGTGCTCGTGGTAGCCAA
This sequence comes from Acidobacteriota bacterium, assembly GCA_032127265.1. Classification (GTDB taxonomy): domain Bacteria; phylum Acidobacteriota; class JAQAZP01; order JAQAZP01; family JAQAZP01; genus JAQAZP01. The sequence continues at coordinate 54,189 of JAQAZP010000330.1, read as the reverse complement.
AGGCCACCTGGTGGATCCCCAGACAGGCTACGTCCAGCCCGGACTGGTGGAAGCGTTGACAGAGATGCCTGGTGGGCACTCCGTAGCCGGTGGTCAAAAGCGGGCTTTCACTGATCACTCCAACTTTCATCGGTGGTTCTTCTCCGGAAGCGCGGCCGCCGCGGTGCTGCCGGCGGCATCAGATGTCATCGAAAAGGGTGAGATTCTCGCCGACCCAGCGGACCAGCCGCTGAACCCCTTCCCGGGGCGCGGTGGCCGGCGCCCAGTCAAATGTCCGGCCGGCCTTGCTGATGTCGGAAATGTAGACTTTCTGATCCGAGGGCCGCCAGGGAGCAAAAGAAACCGGGCTGCGTTTTCCGGTCTCCTCTTCCAGCAGCCCAATCAGTTCGAGCAGGGAGAGCGTGTTGTCCGGCCCGCCACCGGCATTGCAGACGGTGTGGGGCACGTCGGATTCCGCGAAACCGTTGAACAACTGGACGAGGTCGCCGACATAGAGCACGTCACGGACCTGCTTGCCGTCACCGAACAGGGTGATCGGCCGGCCGGTCATGGCCGCGATAGTGAACCAGGCCAGCCAGCCCTGGTCTTCCACTCCCATCTGCCGCTCGCCGTAGATGCAGGACATGCGGAACACGCCGGTGCGGATACCGTGGATGTGCGCGTAGTCCTGCATGTAAAGGTCGCCGGTGAGCTTGGAGCAGCCATAGGGTGTGTGTTCGCAGAGATCCACCCCGAAGTTCTCGCTGATGCCGGAGGCATACTCGGCCCCAAAGGCATAGCGGCTCTCTTCTTCCACCACCGGCACCTGGTTCACCCGGTCGCCGTAGACCTTGTTCGTGGAACAGTAGATCACCGCCGGCACGTTGTGGCGCCGCGCGGCCTCAAGCAGGCTGAAGGTGCCCATGGCGTTGGAGGAGAAGTCCTCCGCGGGGCGGACGATGGAGGTGGTCACTGCGGTCTGGGCCGCGGCGTGGATGATCAGGTCGACCCCGGGGCAGACCTGGTCCAGCGCGGCAGCATCGCAGACATCACCCCGAACCAGGGCGATGCCCCCCAGGCCCGCGAGGAAGTTCCAGTTGCAGAGGGCGTTGGTCTCTGATGTGCCGAGCAGTTTCTGCCGGCTCAGGTTGTCCAGAACCGTGACCCGGTCCCCCCTGCCGGCATAGAATGCGGCCACGTGGCTCCCGATGAACCCGGCTCCGCCTGTAACCAGTACATGCACTGTGGGCTGTGACCTCCCATGACCTCAAGCCGATGAAAAAAGTGATTATATTACAGGAACAGCGAGTTACCTAACTGCCTGGCATGTCACTGCGAGCGAAGCCAAGCAGTCTCCAGAGCAACTGTTTCGCCAACAGGGAGATCGCCGCGTCGCAGGCTTCGCCTGCTCCTTGCGATGACATGAGAACCGGTCTAAAGGGGCTCGTAGTCGTCCAGGATACTCCTGATCTTCGAGCGATCCAGGTCCGCCATGGGGACGATGGCATCGGCTTCACCGGTGAGGCCGATCTCGAAGAAATCCATCTCCGGCTTCCAGAGCACCGGCAGTTCCACCGGCTTCTCGGGAAGGGCGGCCTTGTATGCCGCCAGCATCCGGGTGAGATCGATCCGGCCGGTGCGATCCGCTCCCTCGCCCTGCGTCTCGATGGGCACGGCGTCCTTCCGGCCCTCGGCTCCCATTTTGACCCCCACGTGCCGGGCATGTGCCTCGAACCACAAACGGCAGACAGTGCGCTCTCTGACGCAGGTGCCCATCACCAGCGGGGGCAGGACGAGAATACCCTCCGGGGTCAGCGTTGCGGTGCCCAGTTCCTTTGGCGGCGAACCGGGGCCTTTGTATTCGATCTTTTTCTTCTCGCTCATCGATCCTCCTGACCTGCGTATTTGGAGCTCTCGCCGGTGTCGGCCCCTCCGCCCATTTCCCGTTTGATATATTCCTTAAGCCGCAGGAGCAGCTTTTTTTCCACCTGCCGGCTCCCTTCCCGGGTGATGCCGTAGCGATCGCCGATCTCCTGCAGGGTCAGCGGCTCTTCGGCGATCAGCCGGTTTTCAAGGATATCGCGTTCACGATCATCCAGATCTTCGGCGAATACCGCAACCTTCTCGCGAAAGACCCGCATAAAGTCCTCGTTGGCCAGCACATCCTCCAACGGCTCGTCGCCATCGGCGAGGACATCGCCAAAGCTGCGGTCGGTTTCGAACCCCAGCGGCTGATCCAGGGAGAGGTCCGAGGAACCGAGGCTCTCCTCGATGTCGAGGATGTCCTGTTCCGTGGCGCCGAACTTCTCGGCCAACAGCTTCGGCCCGTAGCCGATACCCATGGATTCCAGCCGGGCCTTCTCCTTTTGCAGGTTGAACAGCAGCTTGCGGCGAGCGTTGGTGGTCCCTACCCGCACCAGGCGCCAGTTGTCGGTGAGGAACTTGATCATGTAGGCCCGGACCCAGAAAGTGGCGTAGGTGGAGAGCCGGGTGCCCCGGAAGGGGTCAAAGCGGTTCACGGCCTGCATCAGGCCGATATTGCCCTCCTGAACCAGGTCCATCACGTTCTGGTAGAAACGGCTGAACATGAAGGCCAGGCGCACCACCATCTTGAGGTTGGCGCTGATCAGAATCCCGGCCGCCTCCCGGTCGCCCTCCTCGCGGTAGCGCATGGCCAGCTGGTGTTCCTCCTCGCGGGAGAGCGGTTTGAAGCGGGAAATCTCCGCCAGGTAACGGCGGACCGGATCGTAGCGGACCAGCCCCTGCTCTTCCGCTTCCTCCAGCTGGGCCAGAATCGGCGCCTCATCGTCCACCAGTTCGGGCACCAGCAGATCGAGATCCTCGTCCTTCTTTTTTTTCTTCTTCTTCGCGCTCAAAGCACGACCTCAATCTATTGGGCCACCGACCGGCAGCACCTGCCGTAAGTGACCGGGAACAGTGGCGCTCACGGCTGAAAGGCTAAATATTACAGGGAAGAGGTTTGTTCTAAAAGGTTGTTCCCCATCGGCGCTCGACCCGCCACACCTCAGTTGAAACAACAGTCAACGCCCCATTTGCACCTGTTCACCTGTTTTCTGTTTCTTGCAGACGGAGGATTATCCCATGAGAAGAGTCTCGACTCAAAATCTGTTCCTGGCTCTCCCGGCCGCCCCGCTCATCACCTGCTGGCTCCCGCCGCCGGACACCCTACCACCCCGGCACAGCACAACTGGTTTCACCCTGGCGGACGGGTGTGTACAATGAACTTTTATCCTCGACGATAAGGGTGCGGCCAGGCCATCAGGGGTTGCCCCTGATTCTGTCAATCCGGCAACCGGGAGATAGATCAAATGACCGAACTTCTCGACATCCGGCGGAGCGTGGTGCTGGTCATCGACCTGCAGGGCAAGCTGATGGAGATGATCCACCGGCCGGCGCTGGTCATCCAGGCCACCAACAGACTGCTCCGCTTCGCCGATCTCTACCAGGTCCCGGTGCTGCTAACCGAGCAGTACCCCCAGGGCCTCGGGCCGACCCATCCCGAGGTCCGGGCGGTCTACGACCAGCTGCGGACCGAGCACATCTACCTGGACAAGACCGCATTTGGTTGCTGCGGAGATGAGCGGTTCAAAGAGACACTTCAGCAGCTGCTCCCCGGCGTGCCTGCCGCCCGGCGGCAAGTGGTGGTGGCCGGCATCGAGGCCCATGTCTGCGTCATGCAGACGGTGATCGAGCTGCTGCGGGCCGGGAGCCAGGTCCATCTCTGCTGGGACTGCGTCAGCGGCCGCGGAGAAGAATACCGCCGACACGCTCTGGAACGCATGAAACAGGCCGGAGCGGTGATGACCAATCACGAGTCGGTTGGTTTCGAGTGGGCCCGGGACACCAGCCACCCGGGGTTCAAGGCGATGAGTGCGATCCTGAAGCAGGGACAGCCCACCTGACCTGCTGCAGTTCGATCAGCAGGGCTTCCACTCCGCGGCCGCTGACCACATCGCCGTCACGAGTGAGCTGCCAGTCCACCGAGTTCTCCACGGGAGCGACCTCCACCTGAAACATCGCCGACGCGGCCTCATCCCCGGTAACCGCCCGCAAACCGGCCCGCTCCAGGCCGCGCACAGTCCAGCGCCACACCGCACCTTCGCCAGTGACCGCCACCGTGGCCGTTGCCTCGCCGCTGACCTGGAAGCTGCCCGTCTCGCGGTCGAACAACACGCCTTCACTCTCGAACGCCGTCTCAAACACACCGCCCAGCACCATGTCCTCGGGCACCCCGCAGCTAAGACGGCCGCCCCGGGCCAGCACCCAGATGCGGTCAGCAGTGCGCAGGGCCAGGTCGAGGTCGTGGGTCGAGAGGAGGATCGCCCGAGACTTGCGGTGGGCCAGGTTGCGCAGCAGGCCCAGTACCTCGACCCGCCGCGGCAGGTCGAGGTAGGCGGTGGGCTCGTCGAGGATCATCACTTCAGGATCCTGGGCCAGTGCCCGGGCTATCATCACCTTCTGCCGCTCGCCGTCGGACAGCTCCAGAACGCTGCGCGGGGCCAGTTCCTCGGCGCCCACCGCCGACAGGGCCCGGCGCACGTGCTCATCGTCGTGGGCGGTGAGCCTCCCGGTCCAGCCGGTGTAGGGATAGCGGCCCAGGGCCACCAGGGCGTAAGCGGAAAGGGCCCCGGCCTGAACCCGGTCGGTGAGCACCACGCTCAACCTACGGGCCAGCTCCAGCGGCCGCAGGCCGTGCAGCGGTTCACCACCGGACAGCACCCGGCCGCCCAGCGGCCGGAGCATCCCGGCCAGGGTTTTGAGCAACGTGGACTTGCCCGCCCCGTTGGGCCCCACCAGACAGACGCACTCCCCCGCTCCCAACGACGCTGTTATCCCCCGGGCCACGGTAAAGGGCGCGGCCCGCGGCCGGCGGTAGCCGATACTGAGGTCTTCGGTCTGCAGTATGGGCTTGCTCATGAGGCGAACGTCGACCTCAAGTTGGCCCGCTGAAGAATGACCCAGATGATCACCGGGGCGCCGATCAGCGAAGTCACGGCGTTGAGCGGCAGCACGGCCTGGCTGCCCGGCAGCTGGGCCACCAGGTCGGCGGTGAGGGCCAGCACACCGCCGGCCAGGGTCACCGCCGGAACCAGCAGCCGGTGATCCGAGGTATCGAGCAGACCCCGGCAGAGGTGCGGCACGGCCACCCCGAGGAAGGCGATGGGCCCGCAAAAGGCTGTGATGGCGCCGGCTAGCAGCGAGGTGCCGGCCAATACGGCCAGCCTGGCCCGGCGCACCGTGAGCCCCATGCTCCGGGCATAGGCCTCGCCCAGCAGTAAAGCGTTGAGCGGCTTGACCAGCAGGAAGGCGGCGGCCAGGCCGGCCAGCACTGCCGGGGCCAGCACCTGCAGCTGGCTCCAGCCCACCCCGGCAAAGCTGCCGAAGGTCCAGGCCACATAGACCCTGATCTGCTCGGCGGCGCTGAAGTGCAGCAGCACGCTCACCGCTGCGCCGGCGGTGTGGCCGAACATCAGACCGAGGATCAGCAGGGTCATGTTGCTCTCCACCCGGCGCGACACCAGCATGATCATGCCGAAAACCAGTGCCGAGCCGAGAGTGGCCGAAACCACCGCCCCCAGAGAACCGAAAACGCTGAGGCCCGAGATCAGCCCGGCCCCGGCCAGTCCCCCGGCGGCCAGCACCGCGGCGGCCACACCGAGGCTGGCCCCGGCATTGATGCCCAGGACAAAGGGCCCGGCCAGGGGGTTGCGGAACAGGGTCTGCATCTGCAGGCCGGCCACGGAAAGACCGGCGCCGCCCAGCATGGCGGTGAGCGCCCGGGGCAGCCGGTAGGCCATGACGATCTGCTCCCAGCTCTCCTTGCCCGCCCCGTTACCGAAGAGGACGGAGATGATGTCACCCAGCGGGATACGCACCGACCCCAGGGCCAGGTCCAGGGCAAAGACCAGGCAGAGGGCGCCGAAGAGCAGGCCGATCACCGGCCATCCGCGACGGGAGGGGGACGGTGTGGTGATGGAACCAAGACCGGTCACTGGGTCACCTGCGATGAGCGGACAGGATCAGTTCTGTTCGGGGCAATTCAACTGATGGTACCAGATGAGTTCGTGGTCGGGCAACAGCCCGGGGTGGAAGATGCGCACCAGGTCGGCCAGCACAAGGTGGGGATTGGCCACGCCGGTCTCCCAGATGTCGTTGCCGCCCCCCGGACCCAGCCGGGCAGTGCAGTTGTAGACCTTGCAGTGGTGCACGGCGTCAAAGAAGTTGTAGCGCCGGTCCAGGGAGAGCAGCTCGTCCAGGGACCGCGCCTGACCCGGGTTGAGCCAGAAGTCGGCCCGCGCCCCCCGCTCGAAAACCGACTCGGCGTCGTACGCCGCGGTGGTGCTGGTGGTGTCGTCATCCCAGATATAGCTGGCCCCGGCGTCATGGAGCAGGGTGGCCATGTAGGACCGGCCGCCGGGCAGATACCAGACGCCCTGGAAATCGGCGTTGAGCAGCACCGTGGGGCGGGAACCGGCGTCGCGGGCCAGGCCCTGCAGTTCGAGGTAGCGCTGCTCCATCCGGCTGAACAGCACTTCCGCCTCGGCTTCCCGGTCGAAAAAGAGGGCGATGAACTTGATCCACTCGGCCCGGGCCAGCGGTGTGGGCTCGAGGAACTCGGTGGTCAGCACCACGTCCAGCCCGGCCTCGAACAGCGCCGGGTGGTTGTCGTCCTCGGCTACCCCGATGCCGTAGCCCAACACCAGCTCGGGGTCCAGCTCGATCAGCAATTCCACGTTGACCGTCTGGTTCTCCCCCACCTCGGCCAGCCGGCCCTGGTCGATGATCTGCCGCACGGCAGGCGAACAGACGTGGTTGAAGTTGGCCAGCCCCACCAGGGTGTCCAGCAGGCCGAGGCTCTCCATGTGGGCCAGGTAGGTGGTGGAAAGCGCCACCACGCTGCGCACCGGAACCTCCACCACCCGGTGGCCGGCAAAGCCTGCAGGCACCGGGGCGCCGCGGGGGATCAGCAGGAAGTGCAGCGGGTCTCCCGGCGGGCGCCAGGGGACCTGCACCGCCACCTCCTTGCCAAAGGGGTGGTAGGTGACGGTAAACATTCCGGCGTGGCGCAGCTCGGTGCGGGCAGCGCCCAGTTCCGCGCCCTGGGTCGGGTCAAGCGCGGAGGACTCGGCAGGAGCCGGGGCGTCAGTACCCGGATCTCCAGCGGAGCAGCCAGGGACCAGGGCCAGCAGGAGCAGGAGGATGAGCGGCCAGCCGATGAGGCCGGCCCGGATCAATCCTGCCCAGTGGAGTCGCACGTTCCGTGTCCCTCTTCTGCCGAACTAAAACGTGCCCACGGCCACATTGGCCCCGTGGGTCCAGCCGATGGGGAACGCCTGGAGTTCGAAGAGCTGCTCCAGCTCGGATCCGCTGTAACGGTAGACCCGCACGGCGCTGCCGGCATCGGGATCCGGGCCCATGCCCACGACTACTTCGTGGCGGCTGTCGCCGTCCAGGTCGGTGCCCGAGGCCACCGTGGCCCCGTAGAGTGCTTCCTCGGCGGTCCAGGCAAAAATGCTGAAACCGGGGAGCGGCGTGGCCGTCCCGCCATCCACGTTCCAGCCGCGGATGTGCGAGGCAAAGACCGGCGAGGGGCCGGGGGCGGTGATGATCTCGTCGATGCCGTCACCATCCACGTCTCCGCAGGCCACCCGCACGCCGTAACGTGGCGTACCGTAGGCCAGCCAGCTGACACCGGGCATGGAAGCGGCCGTCCCGCCGTCGATGTTCCAGCCGCGGACATGTGCGCCGAAGACGTCGCCCGGCCCGGCGCCGGTGACGATCTCGTCGTAGCCGTCGCCGTCGATGTCGCCGGCCGAGACGTTTACGCCCCACCTCAGCGTGCCGTAGGCGAAGAAGCTCACCCCCGAGACCGGCGTGACAGTGCCGGACCCGTCGTAGTCAAAGGCCCGCACGTGGGGACCGAACACCGCACCTGGTCCGGCGCCGGTGATCAGTTCGTCATACCCGTCGCCGTCGATGTCGCCGGCGGCGATGTTCACTCCGAATCGGTTGGTGCCGTAAGCCAGGAAGCTCAGCCCGGGAATCGGCGCCCCGGCCACGGTGAAACCGCGGACGTGGGGACCGAAGATGTCGCCCGGTCCGGCGCCGGTGAGCACGCACTGGAACCCGTCGCCGGTCACGTCCCCGGCAGCCACGTTGGCTCCGTAGTGCGCCGCACCATAGGGCGAGAAGGCGTAGGCCGGCGAAGCTCCGTCCTCCGGCGGGAAAAGGTGTACCCGCGGCGGATTGCCGAAACTCGGTCCGGAACCGGTGATGATGCCCTTGTTGATCGTCGGCGCGGGAGTGTAGTCCCAGATGCCGCGGCCGTAGGTGCCAAAACGGACCACCCCCAGTTCGGGCACGCTCTCCACCGCCCAGTAGGTGGTCAGGGGTGCCTCGGCACCGAGGATGCTGGACCAGGTTTTGGTGTAGGTGTCGAACTCGTATGGCCCGGCCTCGGTGGCGGCAAAGATCCTCTGCTCCCGGGGATTGTCAAAGGCCAGCATGTAGACCACGGTGGAGGGCAGCCCCTCGCCCATCGGTTCCCAGGTCACACCGCCGTCCACCGTGCGGTAGACCGCCGGGTTGCTGTAGCCGCTGCCCCCGGCCCAGGCGGTGAGCGGGTCGGTTGGTGATGCGATGATCGAGGTGCCGTAGAGATAGGAGTTGCCCGGCCCGGTATCTTCGGACATGGTCCAGTTCTGGCCGGCGTCCGAGGAATACCAGAAATTGCCGGCATTGCCCACGGCATACCAGCGGTCGAGGTTCGCCGAGGAGATGGCCAGCCCGGAGACGAACTGGCCGCCATCGGCGGCGAAGTCGTAGGGCAGTTCGGTCATGCTGTAATTGTTGGTCTGGTTGATGCGGTCGTAATACCAGAGGTGATCGGCGCAGAAGTAGAAATTGTACTCGTCCAGCGGGTCGGCCAGCAGGGGCGGCATCCAGGCGTTGTAGGTGGCGCCGGACGGGAAATCGAGGCCCCAGGTGTTCTGATACTCCTCGGTGACCTGGACCAGGATGAACCCCGGGTAGACACTGAACAAAAAGTTGTGGTCGCGGTTGGTGGAGGTCAGGTGCCCGTAATCACCGCTGATGATCTGGTCGAAGTTGAGGTAGGGGTCTCTGCTTTCATCCGGAGTGGAGACCTGGTAGCCCTGGTCCTGGGCGCCGGCGGCGATGAGGTAGGGATCGGTGCTGCTGGTGAAGATGTCGTAATACTGGCTGATGCCCAGTCCCGACAGCGAGATGTTCTGCACGGTGGCCACACCGTCATACGATTTGTAGGACCCGCCGTCGGTGTTGATCAGGAAGACTTCCTGGCCGTCTATCATGTGGGTCTGCATGCTGGGGTTGTCGGCGTGCAGCTTGAACTCGGGGTCACCATAATACTCGCCCCAGCCGTTGACGATGGCGAAACTGCCGCCGCCATTGGTTGAGCGCCAGACTTCCACACCGGCGAAGAGCACCAGGTCGGGGTCGGTGATCGAGGCGCCCACGTTCTCCCAGAAGTCGTTGATCGCGTGCCGGTCCTCCCAGTTCATCCCGCCGTCGGTGGAGCGGTACATCCGCCAGCTGCCGCCGTTGGTCCGCATCCCGGCATAGAAAGTGGGCGCCCCGGCCTCGGAGCCGGCCAGCTCGACGTAGGCCGCCTCCAGCGGAGCGGTGCCCAGTTCGGTCCAGGTGTTGCCCCCGTTGTCGGAGACGAACATGGTGGGGCCGTCCATCAGGTAGAGCGGGCCCGGGTCCACCCGGTCGATCCAGATATCGCAGCGGGGCCAGTTGCCCGCATCGTAGACAAAGCTGTAGTTGAGCCCGCCGTCTTCTGAGCGGTAAAGGTGGAAGCCGGCGCCATAAGTCTCGTGGTCGCCCCGGGCCATCAAATACAGCGTTCTGGGACTTCCCTGGTCACGGACGATGCGGACGATCTCCCACAGGTCCTCGGCCTCGAAACCGCCGGGCCCACTCCAACTGCCGCCCTCGTTGGTGCTGACGTAGACCTCACCATTGTAGCCGCAGTACGTGAGCACCTTGGGGCTGCCCGGAGTGACATAGACCTGGTTCGCGCCGTAGCCGATGTCGTCGCTGATCGGCTGCCAGTTGCTGCCGTTGATGTCGCCCTTCCAGACACCGCCGTTGTCCGCACCAACGTAGAGGGTGTCATCATCCGGGCTCCAGGCCGACCAGCGGGTCCGCCCCGCCTGGTTGTTGCTGCCCACCTCGCTCCACTGGGACCCCCGAACCGGTGCGGCACCGGACTTCGCGCTCTTCAGCGCCTGACGCTGCAGGATGTTGTCTCGCCGGTTCTCCGCCTCGATGGCCTTCCAGTCGGTGCCCGGGGCGGCGTAGTGCAGGCTTTCCAGCCATTCCTCACGCTGCCGCTTGAACTCCTTGCGGTCCTGCTTCCACTGGACGACCTCGGTGGGCGAGGGGTTTTTGCCGAGCATCGGCACCGCCGGCACGGTGGCGGCGGTCATCTCGGTTTCAGCTCCCCTGCTCTCGTTGAGAAAGACGAAGACCAGGCAAGCCAGGAAAGGAACCAGAAGCAGGCTGAGGGTCAGCCTCCAGGCAAAACTGTTACGCATGACAAAACTCCAGTGAAATAGAAGACCGGGCCCGGGCACTGCGGGAACTATTCCCGGGCAGCGGCCGGTCACAGATGGGCAACCACGGCTAGAGGCAGCATTATAACACCACTTGCCCGGGGCAGGGACAAGAAATAATACTCCCCAAAACGATCATTTCACGCGTGTGTCATTGCGAGGAGAGGGCCTTGCCCTCGAAAGCAGCAAGCTCCTCTTCACCGTGCGGTCTGTGAGATCGCCACGTCGCAGGCTTCGCCTGCTCCTCGCGATGACAATACGGCATTGTTCCTTAATGAGGAGCGCAGCGACGCAGAAGATCAGCTGAGTGCACTTCGGTATTCCTGGCGCCTAGATGATGGCGACTGGTCGGAACCGCAAATACACCGGACCAGGGCTCTGACCGATCTGTCGGAAGGGCCCCATACGTTCACGGTCCTGGCCATCGACACCGACGGCAATCTCGATCCCATCCTGGCCGTCCGCGAGTTCGAGTACGAAGACTGGGTGAGAACCCACGACTGGAAAGGCCTGGTCACCGCCCCGGGCCCCTGCGCCTGGAACCCGCCGCTGGTCCGCACGTATTACGATGAGTGGCCGGCTTACAGCGCCAGCAACTGGGGGGTGAATGTCTCGGCCGGAGACATCGACGGTGACGGGTATGACGAGATCGTCACCGGCGCCAAACCGGTATTGAGGGAATGACGATCGGCCTATGATCTCGCCGCCACCTTCACCCCGTCCGCGACGGCATCCCCGGGGTGCACGATCACCGTGTCCCCTTCCTCGAGACCCGAGAGCACTTCGGCGTGAAGTCCGTTGCGCTTGCCGATCTCCACGGTGGTGAGGGTGGCCTTGCCGTTGCGCACGGCAAACACCGTCTGCTCCTCCCCCACCCGGAAGAGGCTGCTGGTGGGCACCAGCAGGACGTCGCCGGCTTCCTGGGTCACGATGCGCAGTTCGACACGGTAGCCGTCCCCCAGGGCGGCCCAGGCCTCCCGGGGATCGGCGAAATCAACGATGACGTTGACCCGCTGCTCTTCCACGCCCAGGGCGGAGTACTTGGTGAAGCCGTATGGTTCGACCCGCCGGACCGCACCTTCCAGGCTCTTCTCCCCGCCCCAGCGCTCGATGAGCACTTTCTGGCCGTGGCGGACCTTCACCGCATCGGATGAAAGCAGGTCGGAGACGATCTCCAGGTCGGCGGGGTCGGCGATCTCGATCAGCGGTTCTCCCACCGGCACCACTCCCTCGCTCCAGCGGAAGCGCTGCAGCACTACCCCGTCCACCGGGGCGCGGATGACGATGTTTCGCTTGTCACCGGCCTTGGGGGCTTCCAACAGTGATGCCCGCGCCGCGGCCAGTTCCTGCTCGGCCGAACGGACGGCGAACTCGGTGGCGGAGAGAGCTTTCTCCCTGGTCCGCGCATCCAGCTCCGCCCGTTCCAGCCGCTCGCTGGAGACGAACCCTTCATTTGCCAGCCTGCGGTAACGCGCCTCCTCGCTGTGGGCATAGTTCAGCTCGGCCCGGGCCCGCTCGACCTCGGCCTCTGCCGTGCCCAGACTGGCTTTGGCCGATCCCACCCGGGCTTCGTTCTGGGCCCTGGTGCGGGCGTCCTGCAGCACCGGGTCGGTGGGCCGGAAAGTGGCCACCACGGTATCACCGCCCTCCACCGGGTCGCCGGGCTCCAGTTCGATACGCAGCACACGGCCGGCCATGGGAGCCGACACGGTGAAGCGGTCGCGCACCCGGGTCTCCCCTTCCTCGTCGATGGTCACCAGGATCGAACCGCGGGCAATGGAAGCGAAGTCGGCTTCCAGCGGCTTGGGCCGCATGGCCCAGGCCAGCAGCAGGACCAGCAGGATGACAACGGACCAGATGATGACTGTTTTGCGCTTCGGTTTCATTTACTTTCTCACTCCCTGGTCTTCAGAACTTCAACGAGATCGAGGTTATTAAGCTTGCGTTTGACCACTGCACCGGAGATCAGCGCCGCGGCGCCCACGGTGAGTGCGGCCCAGGCATAGGTGCGTGACGAAACCACCAGCGGGAAACGGTAGACTTCGGTGTCGTAGGCCGTGACCACCAGCGCCGACAGCCAGTAGCCCAGCGCCATGCCGATGGGCATGGAAATCAGGGTCACCAGGGCCAGCTCGCCCAGAAGGATAAAGGAGATCTCGCCCCGCGTGAAGCCCATCACCCGCAGGCTGGCCAACTCGCGGCCCCGCTCGGAGAGCGAGATCCGTGCCGCATTGTAGACCACGCCAAAAGCGATGATCCCGGCAAAGAGGACATTGAAGAAGATCATGATGCCCAGGCTCTCGCCGATGGTGTCGTAGAAGCTGTCCACGGCCGCCGACTTGAGCGCCACGCCGGCGACAAAGGGCACGGCCTTGAGACGGCGGTACAGTTCGTCGGCATACTTCGAGTCCACCTGGATAAAGGCGCCGGAGAGGCTGTGGCCCTCGCGCAGCATGGCGTGGAGCGCCGAAGACTCCATGTAGGCCGAGGTGCCGAGGAACTCGTCCACCAGCTCGGTGACCATCACGGTGCGGATGGGGCGCCGGCCCTCCAGCACCTCGACGATCACCTCGTCGCCGGCCCGCACCCCGAGGATCTGACCCAGCTTCGAGGAGAGCACCAGGCCTTCGGGCTGAATGGTCACCGGGCGAAAGTCGGTGTTCACCACCCGGCTGAGACGGGCCCCGGCCGCCAGGCCGGTGATCGAGCCCATACGCGAGCGGTGGCCGTAGCGCAGACGCACCGGCACCGAGCGCAGGGTCTCGGCGTAGACTACCCCGGGCATCCGCTCGATCTCGTAGAGCGAGCGGGAGGAGGACGGCTCGACGAAACTGACCGTGATGTCCTGGCGCTGGGCCACGTTGTATTGCACGTCCATCATCAGGTCCATGGCATCGATCCAGAACATCCCCACCACCATCATCGCCGCACCGAAGGAGATGCCGATCACCGAGGCCACGGTGCGCCAGGGACGGCGCTGGATGTTGCGCATGATCATCCGCGTCGGCTGGCTGAAAAACCGTTTGAGGCCCAGCCGCTCGATCCAGCTCACTCCGTAGCCCGACGGCGGTTCGGGGCGCATGGCCTCGGCCGGCGGCAGCACCACCGCCCGTCTCACCGAGCCGAAGGCGCCGAGCACGGCGGCGATGACGCTGACCACCAGCGCCCCCGCCAGCACGCCGGGATCCAGCCGGTACTCGAGGATCGGGAAGCGGAAGAAGTCGCCGTAGAGCCTGGTCATGGCCGAACCGAGCCAGGCGCCGCCGGCCACACCGATGACGCCGCCCACCAGGGAGATCACCAGGCTCCAGCCGGTGTAGTGCATGCCGATCTCGAAGTTGGTGTAGCCGAGGGCTTTCAGGGCGGCGATCTGAGGCCGCTGCACCGCCACGATGCGCAGCAGCACCACGTTGAGCAGGAAGGCCGCCACGGCAAAAAAGATCACCGGGATCATCAACCCGGCGCCCTTGAGGCCGGCCAGTTCCGCATCGAGGTAGAAGTGGGATTGCTGGAGCGCGCGGGGCATGGCGCCCAGTCCGCCGTAGGGCTCGAGCAGCCGGTCCAGCCGGGTGATCACTTCGTCCTCCTGGGCCCCGGGCATCAGGGAGATGGAGACATCGTTGAACCCGCCCTCCATGTCAAAGGCGCTGGAAAGGGCTTTCTGCTCCATCCAGAAAATACCGAAGCGGCTGTCGTCGGGCATCATCGCCCCGGGCGCGATGTTGTAGACATATTCCGGGGAGAGGGCGATACCGACGATCTCCAGCTCGCGCCGGCGGCCGTTGATCACCGCGGCCACACTGTCCCCCGGCTCCAGGCCGTGGGCCAGGGCAAAACCCTCGGTGACCAGCACCTCGTCCTGGCGGTTTGGTTCGATGTAGCGGCCCTTGCGCAGGAAGACGTCGTTCAGCGTCGCCCGGTCGATCTCGGGGATCGAGATCAGCCGGCCGGTGAGCGGTTCGTCAGCTCCGAAAACATCGAGGTTCACCCCCACCACCACCCGGGTCTCCACCCGGGCCACCCCCGGGATTTCCTCGATGCGGTCCTGGAGCCGCAGTGGGGCCCGCTTCAGCGAAGCGAACACGTCGCCGAAGCGGAAGCGTTCGTAATAGGTCTGCTGGGTCAGGTCCAGGGACTGGAAAGTGCTGATATAGGCGATATACATCGCCACACCGGCGGCGATGACCATGCTGATGGCCAGGGCCTGGCCCTTGATCTGCCACAGGCCGCGAAACAGCTTGAGATTCAGCGGCCGCATGGCGTCACCAGTGAAGCTCCCGGGGATGGATCTTGGTCTCGTTACGGTCCACCGAGGCGATCCTGCCGTTGGAGAGCCGGACCACCGTGTCGGCCATTTCGGCGATGGCCGCGTTGTGGGTGATCACCGCGGTGGTGGTGCCCAGCTCGCGGTTAACCTTTTCGATGGCCTCCAGCACCACGATGCCCGTGGAGACATCCAGCGCGCCGGTGGGCTCGTCGCAGAGCAGCACGTCAGGTTGTTTGGCGATGGCCCGGGCGATGGCCACCCGCTGCTGCTCGCCGCCGGAGAGCTGGGACGGGAAATGGTCCACCCGGTCACCCAGGCCCACCAGCTCCAGCGCCGCTCGCGGGGCCAGCGGGTTGGGCACAATCTCGGTGACCAGGGCCACGTTCTCCCGGGCGGTGAGGCTGGGGATCAGATTGTAGAACTGGAAGACGAATCCCACGTGGTGCCTGCGGTACTGGGTCAATTCGGCATCACCCACCAGGGTGATCTCCTTGCCGCGGTAGAAGACCTGGCCGGCGGTGGGGGTGTCCAGGCCGCCAAGGATGTTGAGCAGGGTCGACTTGCCGCTGCCCGAGGGGCCGAGCAGCACGGTGAATTCCGACTCTCGAAGCTGCAGATCCACCCCGCGCAGGGCGTGAACATCCACCTCACCCATGTGGTAGACCTTGGTCAGGCCCCGGGCATCGAAGATAAGACCGTTGTCCTGCCGTGCCTGTCCCTGCTTGCCGGTCATCACGTCAGCCTCCCGGGGTTATTGTACCTATGTCTTAATACAATACGCAGGGCCTGTTTCAGTGTTTCAGAAAAGGTGACAGCCACCTGTTTAATCGTATAAACCCTTTTAAATTATCGAGAATATTGGTGACTGCCACCAAGGCATTGTCGCCATATCTCCTTTATTTTCAACCACAGCCCCTCGAAAAACAGGTGACTGTCCCTCATTTATTCGCCATTTCCAGCACCTTGCGGGCGGCGATTTCGGCGCCGTTCACCGGCGGGGCGAGGGGCAAGGGCGTGTCCAACAGCCGTCGAATCAGGCCGGGCCAGCTCGCTCCCCCGTCCTCCTCTTCCGGCATGGACAGCGCCGGCACGCAGCGGTCGATGCCGGCGGCCAGCACGTCATGCTCGCGGTAGTCGAAGCGCGGGGCGTAGAGCACCGGCGTACGACCGGCCACGGTCTCGGCGCACATGCTGTAGCCCAGCTTGGAGACCAGCGCATCCGCCGTGGCCAGCACGTCGGGGAAGCTGGTCTGCAGCTCTCCGGGCAGTACCCTGATGCTGTCCGCCGGTTCGAGGCCCCGGCCGTCAAAAGTCAGCACCACGAAATCGCCGCAGGCGGCCAGCCGGTTGACGGCCCGGGACAGGTGGTGGCCCATGCGCATGGCCACCAGCACCAGCGGCCGTGTTTCACCGTCCGGGATCCCCAGCCGGTGCCGGCCCTCCCCCACGGGCCAGGTCCGGGTGCGGGCGATGAAGGGGATGTCCTGTTGCCGGGGGAAGGCGTCCATCACGTGGGCCAGGGGCAGGCGCAGCAGCAGGCTTGTCTTGTCATAGGCTTCACGAATCGAGCGCACCATCCCGCTGTACTGCGGGAAGGCCTCCTCCCACGGCTGGTAGATGTAATCCCAGGAGAAGTTGCCCACGGCCACTACGGGGATGCCGGCGGCAGCGCCGATCTCCGAGGCCAGGGGCGGTATATCGCTGACGATCACCGAGATCCTGTGGGCCGAACACCAGCCGGTCTCGCGCTCGATGATCCCGTCCCGCTGCGCCATGATCTCCGCGTAACGGGCCAGGGTGCCCTGCGCGTCCTGGTGCCGGGGCCCCCGCTCCAGCACTCCGGCGTCCAGAGCCATGCCGGTGTACTCCACCGGGTGTGCGACACAGGCATCCAGCAGCCAGCGGGGAGCGGCGGTGCGGACAAAGAGATTGATCTCCGGGTTCCCGTCCACCAGGGCGTTGATCAGGGCGATGGTCCTGGTGAGGTGTCCGTAGCCGTGGCCCGAAACATGGCAGAGCACGTTCATTGCCAAACCGTTACCCCTCTTTGACGCCTTCCAGGCGGGGGTCGAAGGCGTCCCGCAGGGCGTCCCCCACCAGGTTGAAGCAGAGCACGGCAAAGACGATGGCCAGGCCGGGGAAGGTGGTGATCCAGGGGGCTTCCAGCAGCAGGTGCCGTCCCTCGTTGACCATCGCCCCCCAACTGGCGGTGGGCGGAGGAACGCCGAGGCCGAGGAAGCTGAGACCGGCCTCCACCAGGATGGCCTGGCCCAGGCCCAGGGTGGCGGTGACCACCAGCGGCGCCAGGCAGTTGGGCAGCAGGTGGCGGAAAGCCACCCGGACCGGGGAAGCGCCCAGGGCGCCGGCGGCCAGAATGAACTCCCGCTCACGCAGGGCCAGGATCTCGCCGCGGATCACGCGGGCCGTGGTCATCCAGCCGGTGAGACCCAGCAGCACCATGATCAGCAGGATCGAGCGGTGGAAGAAGGCGGCCACGGCCAGCAGCAGCACCAGGCGGGGGAATGAGATCAGCAGGTCCACCAGCCGCATCAGAACGGTGTCCACCCAGCCGCCCAGCTGGCCGGCCAGCAGCCCCACCAGGGTGCCGATGACCAGGGAGAGGCCCACCGCGGCCAGGCCCACGGTGAGCGAGATCCGAGCGCCGTAGAGCAGCCGGCTGAAGATGTCCCGGGCGTAGCGGTCAGTGCCCAGGATGTGGGTGCCCGAGGGGGCGGAGTTGCGGTTGTTGATCAGGTCGATGGATTCGTCGGGGGCGTAGGGCGCCAGCAGCGGGGCCATCAGCGCGCCGAGATACATGATGATGATCAGGGCCAGCCCGGCCAGGGCCAGTCGGTTCTGTCTGAACCGGGCAAAGGGGCCGTTCATGACTGCCTCCTGATCCGCGGGTCGGCCGCACGGTAAAGCAGGTCGGCCACCAGGTTGCCCAGTACCACCATCAGGCTGTAGAAGAAGGTGCAGCCGATGACCAGGGGGTAATCCCGCTGACCGATGGCGCTGACCATCAGCCAGCCCATGCCGTGCCAGGCAAAGATCCACTCCACCAGTACCGACCCGCCGAAGAGGAAGGGCA
This sequence comes from Acidobacteriota bacterium, assembly GCA_032127265.1. Classification (GTDB taxonomy): domain Bacteria; phylum Acidobacteriota; class JAQAZP01; order JAQAZP01; family JAQAZP01; genus JAQAZP01. The sequence goes on along the minus strand of JAQAZP010000330.1, from coordinate 36,230 downwards.
GCGACAGCCCGAAGAGGGTGATCACCGGGATCAGCCCGTTGCGCAGCGAGTGCTTGAACAGCACCTGGCGCTCGGAGAGCCCCTTGGCCCGGGCGGTGCGGATGTAGTCCTGACCCGCCACCTCCAGCAGGCTGCCCCGGGCGTAGCGGGCGATGCCGGCCGCGCCGGAGAGGCCGAGGGTCAGCGCGGGCAGCAGCAGGTGCCACAGCCGGTCCAGCAGCCGCTGCAGCGGCGGCAGCAGGTCGGCATTGGGTGAGCTCATACCGGAGGCGGGCATGATGGGCAGCAGCAGGGCGAAGAGCAGCACCAGCATCAGGGCCAGCCAGAAGGTGGGCATGGAGTAGAAAAAGAGCGAAACCACGCTCACCACGTGGTCGGCCAGCGTGTTGCGCCGGGCCGCGGAGAAGACACCGAGCAGGATACCGCCGCCGAACATCAGCAGCAGCGCGGCGGAAGAAAGGATCAGTGTCCGGGGCAGCGCCTCGAGGATCAGCCCGGTCACCGGCCGGTGGTGGATCAGCGAATACTGGAAGTCGAAGCGGGCAAAGGCCGAGATCCAGCGGAAAAACTGCACGCTCAGCGGCTGGTCCAGGCCGAGGTTCTCCGCCATCCGGGCCTGGGTCTCCGGGGAACTGTCGGGATTGAAGTAGTAGTAGGACGGGTCGCCGGGGGCGAGGTGCATGACGAAAAACAGGAGGATCGAGACACCGAGCAGGATCGGCACGGCGTGGAGCAGTCTCTTGAGGATGAAGCGGATCATCCGTCCTCCATTGGAGCCGTTACGTTCCGTCCTGCTCACGCTCCCAGTCGGGGTTCTCCCACCAGCGCTCCAGGCCATAGAACGGGGTGAGCAGGTTGGCCTCCACCCCTTCGAACCGCTGATGGATCGCCATCAGCTTGTTCACCCAGAAGAGAAAAGTGTAGGGCTGATCCTCGTAGATCAGCTCCTGCATCTCGTGCCAGATGGCGTTGGCCGCCTCGATGTCGGTCTCCCCTTCCCCCCGGGCGATCAGCTCGTCCACCGCTGCATTGCTGTAGGAGGTGAAGTTGAACACGTACTCGTCGCCGCTGTGCCAGAACGCCCGCGGATCGACGTAGAGCCCCACCGACCAGCCGCCCAGCGCGGCCTGGAATTCCTTGTTTTTCATCTGCTCGAAGAGCACCATCCCCTCCAGCTGCTCCAGCTGCACATCAAAGCCGGCCTCCCTGAGCTGGGACTGGATCATCACGGTGGCCTGCTCGCGGCGCGGGTTTCCGGCGCTGGTCTTCAGGGTGAAGCTGAACGGGATGCTGTCCCTGTCCAGCACGCCGTCACCGTCACTGTCCTTCCAGCCCAGGTCGCCGAGGATGGCCAGGGCCGCCCGGGTGTCGTGGGGCAGCGGCTCGATCCCGTCGTTGTACGCGCCGCACAGCTCCGGCGTGATGGAGCTGACACAGGTCCGGCCAAAGCACTCCCCGCCGCCGGTGAGCAGCACCTGGACCAGCAGGTCGCGGTCGATGCACATGGTCAGTGCCCGGCGAACCCGCGGGTCGGCGAACAGCGGGTCGCGGCTGTTCCAGGCCACGTATTCCATCCAGCGCCAGCCGCAGGGCAGGATGCGGATCTCGGGGTTTTCCCGCCGGAGGCGCTCCACGTCCTCCACCTGGATTCCGTCCATCATGTCCACCCCGCCCCGCATCAGCTCGGTGAGCCGGGTGGTGTACTCGGGGATGATGCGGAAAACCACCCGCTCGATGTAGGGCGGGTCGGTGAGGGTCACGGCGGGATTGGCGGAGAGCACCAGCTCCTGGTTCCGTTCCCAGCGTTCGAGGCGGTAGGGGCCGGCGCCCACCGGATGGTCATTGAGCGGGTGGCGGCGCAGGTTCGGCCGGTCGGCATCACGGAAGAGGTGCGCCGGCAGCAGGTCCTGGGAGGCGTGGTAGAGCTGGGTCTCCTGGTCGTATGGCTCGGTAAAGGTATACCGCACCGTCTGGTCGTCCACCTTTTCCACCGCGGCGATACGCTCGGTCTGGTTGAACCGCGGGCTGGCCACCTCCGGGTCGGCCATCAACTGGTGGGTCAGAATCACGTCATCGGCGGTGACCGGCGTCCCGTCCTCCCAGACCACATCCGTGCGCAACTTCATGGTCAGCGACAGCCCGTCCTCGCCCATGGTCCAGCTCTCGGCAAGCAGGGGCTGCACCGTGAGGCGGCAGTCCTCGAAGACCTCGGCGGTGGGATTGGGGAAGATCAGGGTATCCACGTGGCTGGCCAGCATGGTCTGCTGGACCACCGGGTTCAATGCGTCGGCATCGCTGGTCCAGCCCACCACCATGGTCCCGCCGTGTACCGGGCCCTCCACGGCCGGGCCTGCGGCCGGTTTTTCGCCGGTGCAACCGGGGAGCCAGAGACAGGCCGGCAGCAGGACGGTGAGAATGAAGAGGTGAACCAGGGAACCGGCTGAACCACCGGATTCAGTGCGCATCATCATCGTACCATCCTCCCTTGCGGTTTAGCGGCTGAGCCGGCCCCGGCGGTCCAGGCCGTTGCCCCTGGAATATCCGCGGCGCATATCGGTGAAACGGATGCGGAGCAGGTCGGCCAGCATCCGCGACGAGTCAGAGACCGGGTGCACCCTCGAATCTGGCGAATTGATCCAGCGCACCGGCACTTCCTTGATCGTGTGGCCGAACTTGCGGGCCAGGTAGAGCGCTTCCACGTCGAAGCCGAAGCCGTCGATGCGGGCCACGCTGAAGACGGCCCGGGCCGCCTCGCGGGTGAAGCACTTGAACCCGCACTGGGTGTCGCTGAGACCCCCCAGGGCGATCATTCGCACAAAGAGGTTGAAGCTCTTGCCCATGGTCTCCCGCCACCAGGGCTGGTGCACTTCCACCTGCGAGTCATGCAGCCCCCGCGAGCCGATGCTCACCTGGGCCTCGCCCGACTCCAGCGGAGGCAACAGGCGCTCCAACTCCTCGATGGGCGTGGAGAGATCGGCGTCGGAAAAGAGCAGGAAGCGGCCGTGCCCGGCCAACATGCCCTGCCGAACGGAGTAGCCCTTGCCCCGGTTGAACTTGCGGTCGATCACCTCGTGGCGCTCGCAGCCGGTGAGGAGTTCCCTGGAGATCCGGGCCGTCTGATCCAGGCTGCCGTCATTGACCACCACGATCTCCCAGGGAAATGACCGCTTCTCCAGGTAACCGCGGATCCGCTCCAGGCTCGGTCCGATTCGCTTCTCCTCGTTGTAGGCCGGGATCACCACCGTGAGGTGAGCGGGCTGCACCTTGAATCTCATATTTTCACCAGCGTCTTGACCACGTTTTCCCAGGTCACCGGCAGGCTTCTCTCGTATCCGGCCTGGCCCATCCGTTCGGCCAGGCCCGGGTCGGCCGCCAGCTCGTCGATCCGCTCGGCGATCCTCGTCGGGTCGGGCGGCGTGACGAAGCCGGACACCCCGTCTTCCACCAGGTCCAGCGGGCCGCCGCTGTCGCTGCAGGTGATCACGCACTTGCGGCTGCGGAACGCCTCGATGGTGACAAAGCCGAAATCTTCGTTGCGCGGCCCGAAGAAGACCGCCCGGCAGCGGGCGTAATAGTCGGCCAGTTCGGCATCGCTGACCCGGCCGAGGAGAATCGCCCGGTCCTGCAGGTCGTTGTCCTTGATCCGCTTGGCCAGCCGCTGGTACTCGTCGCCCTCGCCGGCGATCAGGCACTTGACCTCGGTGTCGCGCACCAGCATGAAGGCGTCGAGCAGCAGGTGGATCCGTTTCAGCTTGTGCAGGCGGGAGACGGTGAAGATGAAGTTCTCGTAGCTGTCGGTGTGGTAATCCCGGCCCAGGGGCGGCGGCGGCAACAGCACCCGGGAGGGGATGCCGCCCCAGGTCTCCAGCCGTTTTTTGATTGTGCCCGAGATCACGTAGAGGCTCTTCACATTGTTCTTCAGCAGGTGATTGTCCAGCCGGTGGATCAGCCGTCGGCGAAAACGCTCCTTAAGCTTGCCCTTGCCGGTGGGGATCACCCCGAGGAAATCCTGCCACAGGTCATAGTATTCCCGCATGCGGTGGTTCAGCCAGCAGACGTGCAGCGGGTGTTTCACCGCATAGCTGGGATAGCGCAGCGAGATGATCTGGTCCACCACCTCGTCGGCGCCGGTGCGGCCCACATCGGTGAGCCGGTTGGCCAGGTAGGCCGAGAGCTGCCGCCCGAAACGGTTCTGGGGAGTGTAGATCACGTCCGAGTTGTAGCCCATCTCCTTGAGTGCGCGAACCAGGGAATGAGCGATGATCAGGTGGCCACCGAACACCATCGGCACGTGGGAGGTCACAACACAGATGTTCCGTTTGATCATCGTTGCTCCGGCTGCTTAGCGCCCATTTCTCGAAGGTCGTCTGCTGCGGAGGCGGAGATGCCCATGCCCACGGCGTTGCGTTCGGTCGACCCACCTCGACGTATGAACAATACGTCTTCGCCGGGCCTCCCTCACGCGCCTTGTGTCCATGGCATCTCCACCTCCTCGCTACGAAGCCCTGCGAGAAAAGGGCACTAGCGTTCGATGAGGGCCAATACGGCCGGGTATAGCGGAGAAGTATAAAGAGGCCGCGGCAATGCATGCAAGTAAAGGCCGAACAGCGGGGCGGCCAGACGCATCAGCAGACCGCCCGCGGCAGCGGCCTGGGCCAGGTCGAGATAGCCTCGCATGGAGAGCGGCCGGATCGAGCGGCAGCCGGCATGGTCGATGAACAGGCGCTTCACGTCCCCGTAGGAGAGGAGAAAATCCCAGGGGCCATGGAGCCGGAAACCGAAACGGCCGGCGCCGTGGGCAAAGTCCAGGGGGAAGGTGCGGTTGGGGCAGCTGATAAAGATCCAGCCCCCGGGCCGGACCACCCGGGCCACCGAGCGGGCGAAACCCGCGCGCAGGTCGCCGGCCTCGGCGGACAGCTCCAGGCTGTCCCCCACCGTGCCCACGTGCTCGATCACCCCGAGGGAATAGGCCAGGTCGAACTGACTGTCGGCAAAAGGCAGCCGCAGGGCGTCGGCCATGCAGTACCGTTCGGGGGAGCGCTCCTTCTCCCCCCAGCGCATGGTGCGGCCGCCGCTGTCCACGCCATGGGTCTCCAGACCGGCCTCACGCAGCACTTCCAGGTCTTCGCCCGACCCGCAGCCCACCGAGAGTACCCGCTCCAGGGGCCCGCCATCTCCGGCCAGTTTTCTGGTCAGCGGCAGCAGGAACTCACGGGCCAAGCGCCGTTCACCGGCCTCCTCCCGCTCCAGATACCGGCCCATGAAGCGGGCCCGGGTCTTCTCGTTCTCCAGCCACCAGTCCTGGAACCCGCTCTCGCCTCGCGGCAGCAGACGCAGGTGGCCCGAGGGCAGCCGGTCGTATGCGGCGCCGCAGGAAGAACAGGACGGATCCTGCCGGTCAACGTTCAGGGCCTCGAAACAGGCGGGACAGACCGGGCGGACGGGATCAGCGGTCATGGTTTTCTCCCGGGCTGGACTGGTCCTGCCGCAGCTGATCCAGGGCCTGGCGAATCACCCGGGGGTAGGTCAGCAGCAGTTCGTGGTCGGTGCGGGTCACCACCTGGCGGGTGTGGCCGGTGACCATCAAACGCCCCTCCCCCGCCTCCACCACCCGGTACTCGAACTCGATCAGCGCCGTTTCGGTGGGGCGGAAGCGGATGCCCACTAGTACCTCGTCGTCGAGACCGGCCGGCGATTTGAAGGTCATCGACACGTCACGCACCGGCAGCTGGTATCCGTGGGCGGCCAGGACCGAGGGGGTGAACCCGTACCCGCGGGCCAGGTCGTTGCGCGCCTCCTCGAACCAGGCGAGGTAGCGACCGTGCCAGACCACGCCGTAGGAGTCGACCTCCGAGAAGCGGACACGGACCCGCAACTCCCACCACCCATCCGCGGTCCGCCGGCCCAGGGGGCTGTTTTCGATTCCCACCGTGAATACTCCTTCACCGCCCCACACCGGGGTCAGGCACGGCCGATCACCATGCTGACGTTGCTGCCGCCGGAGGCAAAACTGTTCATCAGCACCGCCTGTGGGGCCGATGGCAGGCGCAGGGCCTGCCCGGTCACCAGGTTGATGCTCGGACCGCCCGCGTCATTCGCTTCCCCGCCGGTTGTGGGGGGCAGCGTCCCGCTGTCCAGAACGCCCAGCGCGGTCATGGCCTGGGCCACGCCGCAGGCCCCCGACTCCCCGAGGTGCGATTTCACCGCGGTGACCGGCGGCATGCCGCCGTCGGCCGGCCCGAACAGTTCACCCAGGGCCTGGGCCTCCATCAGATCCAGGACCTGGTTGCCGTTGGCCGCGGCCATCACCGCTCCCACCGCCGCGGCCTCGAGACCGCTGCCGGCCAGGGCCATCCGCATGCAGCGGACATAGGCCCCGCTCTCCTCGGGCCAGCGGTAGGTGGAGCAAGTGCTGCCGCTCCAGCCGGTGCCGAGGATCCGGCCCAGCACGCCGGCCCCGCGGCCACGGGCGTGCCCGGCCGATTCAAGCACCAGGGCATAGGCGCCCTCCCCCACCATCCAGCCGTTGCGCCTGGCGGAAAACGGGCGGCAGGACTCCTCACCGCCGGAGCGGCCCGGAGAGAGAAACCCCATTCGGTCGTAGAAGGCCAGCAGCTCCGTGGAGTATTCATCCACGCCCTCCACCAAAGCGCATTCGCAGCGGCCCAGACGGATGGATTCCGCGGCGAGGGCCAGGGCGTGCATGCCGGAACTCTCCCGCTGACTCACCGTGGCGTTGGGCCCGCGGATGCCGAAGTGGATGGCCACCTGGCCCGCCGGCGCGTTGGGCACGGTATTGGGAAAGAGCATCGGGAACTGCCCGTCGATCCCCTCCACCAGCAGTCCCTGAAGATACTCGGCCACCGCGGTTGACCCGGCGGTCCCGGTGCCGAAGAAGATGCCGCAGGACGCCAGATCCATGGTTGGTTCCGGCGCCTTATCCCCCGGTCGCAGCAAACCGGCGTCCTCCAGGGCCAGTTGGGCGGCCGCCACCGAAAACCGCGAACAGTTGTCCATCCGGCGCAGCTTCATCACCGGAATGAATTCCCGGGGCTCGAAATGGCGGACCAGGGCCGCCAGCGAGGCCCGCTGGCCCGCCACCGGCTCACCGGGCACGGCCCCCCAGGCGTTCTCGCCGGACCAGAGCCCCCGGATCAGCGGCTCGCGGCCAGGGCCCATGGGCGATATGGCGGACATGCCGGTCACCACCACGTCGCGTGCATCCCGGGCGGTCTCAGAGTTCATGGTATCTCCCCAGAACCAGGCAGCCGTTGTTGCCGCCAAAGGCGAAGGAGTTGGAGATGGCCACATCCAGATCGGCCGGTCGGCTTTTCAGGGGGATGTGGGCCAGGGCGCATTCCGGGTCCGGGGTCTCCAGGTTGGCCGTGGGCGGCAGGAACTGGTCCCGCAGGGCGAGGATGGTGACCAGGGCTTCCATGGCCCCGGCGGACCCCAGGCAGTGGCCGAGCATCGACTTGGTTGAACTCACCGGGATCGAACTTCCCCGCTCACCAAAGGCGCTGTGGATCGCCCGGGTTTCGGCCAGGTCGTTGTGCGGGGTTCCGGTACCGTGGGCATTGATGTAGTCCACCCGGTCCGGGGTCACGCCGGACAGGTGGATTGCCCGGGTCATGGCCAGTGCTGCCCCCTGCCCTTCCGGGTGGGGAGCGGTCATGTGGTGGGCGTCCGACGACATGCCGTAGCCCAGCACTTCCCCGTGGATCCTGGCCCCGCGCTCCAGGGCCGAGCGCAGCGGCTCGAGGATCAGGATCGCCGCACCCTCACCCAGGGAGAGCCCCTTGCGCTCGGCGTCAAAGGGCCGGCAGGCATCGGGGTCAACCGAGCGGAGCGCGTTGAACCCACTGTAGGTCAGCCGGCTCAGGGTGTCACTGCCCCCGGTGACCGCCAGTTCCACGGCCCCGGAGCGCACGGCATCAAAGGCCTGGCCGATGGCCAGGGTGCTCGAGGAACAGGCAGTGACCACGGTGTTGCGCCGACCGCCGAACCCGTGCCGCTGGGCGATCCGGTCGGCGGTGGCACAGGGGAAGTGGCCCAGGGCGCGGGTGGCGTGCACCGATTTCCAACCCTGGTTCAGCACCTTGCGGTAGTACGCCTCGCTGTCGAAGAGCCCACCCACGCCGCCGCCGAGGATCACGCCCACCCGCCGGGGGTCGGGGAGCGGCCCGCCCCCGCTGAGGGCGCCGGTCAGCGCCTGCCCGGCGGCCACCAGACCGGCCATGTCCGCCCGGGAGAGCCGCCGCTGTTCGCGGCGTGTGAAATGCACCCCGGCATCGAAGTCCAGCAGTTCACCGCCGGTGTGGGTACGAAATTCAGTGGTGTCGAAAAGGGTCACTGGACGGATGCCGCACCGCCCATCCAGGATGCCCTGGTGCAGCGACGGCACATCGAGACCCAGCGCGGAAACCGCCCCCAGCCCGGTGACCACCACCCGCAGCGGATCACGGTCTCCGGTTCCGCGTTTTTCAGTTGATGACATCCCGTGGTTCACCCGCGCTCAACCTCCCGCGGCACGCTGAGCGTCAGTTCGGCCTCGCCGATCCGCTCACCATCCACGTCCACCGTTCCCATGACCTTGACCAGGTCGCCAAACCGTCCCACCACTTCGGCCCTGATCTCCAGCGTGTCCCCGGGAACCGCCCGCCGGACGGCACGAAAATTCCGGATGGCGGCGAGATACCCCACCATCGGCCCACCGGCGGCCCCGCCGCCCGGTTTCGCGGCAGCCAGGGCCGCGGTCTGGGACATGGCCTCCACGAGGAACAGGGGATTCAACTCCGGCAGTGCAGGCCCCTCGCCGGTGCGAATACCGGGTTCGCCAAAGGTGACTCTTTTCAGCGCCAGGCAGGAGTGCCCATGACGGCGTTCGACCACCCGGTCAACCATCAGGAACGGGCTGCGGTGCGGCAAAATAGCCAGGATCTCGTCCAGCGTGAGGGCTGAACCCTGGTCAGTGCTGCCGCGGCCGCTGGTGGCGGAAACGCTCATGCGGTCTGATGACCCTTCTCCCGGACAAAGGCGACCAGGGCATCGATGGAGGCAAAGGCCTTGACCCCCACCTCTTCGTCCTCGATCTTGACACCAAATTCCTGTTCAAGGCCGAGCACCAGTTCGAGGGCATCGATGGAATCCAGCCCCAGCCCCTCACCGAACAGGGGCTGATCGTTCGCGATCTCTTCGGGTTCGATCTCCAGCTTCAGCCGGCTGATGATCAGGTTCTTCATTTTCAGGGCAATCGCCTTGTCATCCTCACTCATCGTGGAATGTACTCCTTGATCAAACGTTATCGGGAGCCTCACTGCCCCCGAACAATTCCTCGAAATCCTTTTCCGCAGTCAGCACCTCGGCATCGCGCAGAACCCAGCGGGTCATGCGGCTCAGCACCTCGCCGGGCCCCACCTCGACGAACCGGCGGCACCCGCCGGCCCGCATGGCTTCCAGCGCCCGGGGCCAGTGGAGCGGCCGGGCGATCTGGGTGCAGATCAGCTGGTGGGCCGCGGCCGCCGTGTCCACCCGGCTGCCGTCGAGATGCGAATAGACCGTGAGCCGCGGTTCTCTGAACATCACCGGGTCCACCTCGGCCAGCAGCCGGTCCACCACCGGCTTCATCCAGCGGCTGTGGAACGGAATCCGCGTGTGCAGCCGTTCCGCCCGCATGGAATTTTCGGCCAGGGCCGCAATGACCGCATCCACCGCCACCGCATGTCCGGATATCACCACCTGCTTGGCCGTGTTGACGTTGGCCACCATGGCTTCGTCATGCCCCACGTCCACACAGGCATCGGCCACCTTTTCCGGCCCGTGGCCGATGAGCACGCCCATCGCCCCGTCAAACCCGGCAAGTTCGCGCTCGGCCAGCTGCTGCACCCTGACCGCGATACCCACCGCCTCTTCAAAGCACAGCACCCCGGCGGCCTCTAGGGCCGAGTAGCAACCGAGGCTGTGCCCGGTGACCGCGGCCGGGTCCACCCCGTGTCGGGCCAGGTGATCTGCATAGGCCGCGTTGACCGCCAGCACCGCCACCTGGGCCGTGAGGTCGTCCAAGTCCTGGGCGCTCCCCTGGCCAAGGGAATCAACCAACGGCAGGCCGGAGGCCGTTTGAGCACGCTGGAGCCACGACCCGGCCCCGGGGACCCGCTGCCTCAGGTTGGGCCACATGTCCGGGTGCTCGGACATCTGGCCGGGGAAAAAAAAAGCCCTCATCGCTGCTCCCGGGACTTGCCGATGGTCACCGGGAGAAACCGTCCTGAGGCACCCCGGATTCCGTGATTTGTCAGCCGAACTATTCTAGCACCGCGCCCAAAGGTGTCAAGAAAACCTAAATGACACAAGGTCTTAACCGGAACCGGCCGCTGCTCCGAGGGGGATGAACTCAAGCTCCTGGAGCAGGCTTCCCCAAACGGCGGCAGAGCGTCCCAGACCGGCATAGTGAACGAACCGCTGGGCAATGGGCATGGGAAAGCGCGGGGGGGCGGGATCGAGTTCCCAGGGGTGCAGGAAAAAGACAGCGGGCAGGCCGCGGCCCGTCACCCGGCCGGCCGGCCGCATCGCCCGCTGCGGGCCGAAGAGCCTGAGCGGCCAGGCCCCCCCCTGAAAGACTCCGCCCACCCCGAACAGGCGCCCGGTGAGCGGCGGCAGTTCGGTCAGCGTGGCACCGCTCTCCAGCAAAAGCCTGGAGGCCTGCCGGGGATGGCGGCGGTCACCGATCAGCGGGGCGCGGGTCAGGCTGGAATCGATGCGGATACCGTGACGGGCCAGGATCTCGAAGGCCCAGGGGGTGGCGGTGAAACCGATGGACCACATTGGCGCGCGATACGCATCTACGGTCCCGCCGGCCTGCTCGCGGAGCACGGACAGTGCTCGCTCCAGGTCCTCCTCGAACCGTGCCGCATCGAGCCGGTGCACCGGCTGGTGCAGGTGGCCGTGGCAGGCGATCTCGTGACCGGCGGAGGCGATGCGGGCCACCAGACCGGGCCGGGTTTCGGCCAGCCAGCCGAGGACAAAGAAGGTGGCCCGGGCGCCGGAGTGCTCCAGCAGTTCCAGCAGGCGGTCCACGTCGGCGTCCACCCGGCTCGGAAGTAAGGCCCACTGCTCCGGGCCCTCCAGACCGGGCACGCCGCAAACGTGGAACCACTCTTCCACATCCACGGTGAGAACGTTTACGCCCGCGCCGGCATCCGGTTCAAGGCTCTGGCAGTTAATCCGGCTCATTCCCTCCCTCAGTAGTCGTAAGGTGTGACGTGATGGTAATTACCGAGGCATTCCGTCCTCTTCATCAAATTGAATATTACAAAATCGGTTAGTTGTCAGGCTCCAATGATTTCATTCAGGCCTTCAATGACACTGGATAATTCTTCGGGGACAGCCTTTCCAAGGCGTTTACCAATTCTCTCGACGGATAGCGTTCTAATCTGGCTGATCTTGACCCAGGAACGCTTCGGCAAGCCTTTGGATTTCAGTTCGAGTGTGAGAGGGAAGCCAGCGCGTTGAGGCTGGCTGGTAAGAGCGACAGCTATGACAGTTCCAGATCGATCATTGAAAATATCGTGACTCAATATAAGAACAGGCCGCTCTCCTGCTTGTTCATGGCCTCGAGTCGGGTTGAGATTCGCCCACCTGATATCACCCCTCAGTATTCTGGCCATTCACTCAACTCCTCCGACAGTCCTTCTTCAGCAAGTGCCTTCTCGAACTCTGGATTCAGCTTTGCGCACTGAATCGCAAGGCGATTCCTGCTGAGCCTTTCGAGCTTTTCGGCAATAGCTGTTTGGATAGCCTGACTGCGGTTGGAGAAGACGTGCTCGTTGACCAGGCGGTCAAGCTCTTCCAGTGTCATCTGGTCAATAGTGATCGCAATTTTGGCTCTACTCATCACAACACCTCCCGGTATGACAATACGTCATACCTTTAAATGCTGTCAAGCACTTTCTTTTTCTAACCTTACGTCATGCCCCACACCTGCGGGTAAGTGACACGGTGGGTAATGACTGTGCCCGGGGTGGCCGCTGATCATTCCTCTTCACTTCTCCGCGATCAGATGTATGGGGACCTGGAAGAGATGACTGAATTTGAAAGCGACGGGCAGAAGAAATTGAGGCAATCCGAAACTCCTCAATTTGTCACGGACAGTATTGTCACTGAGGTCTGGAAACACGGAGGGAAGCGAATAATCTGGAGGGCCCACTCTTTCATCTCGGTTGACTTCTCAATAGCGCAGGGTGGCCAGGCAGACCCGGACAGTGTCGGGCACGGTGCGGTAGTGACTGCGCCCGGGGTGGTAGCTGATGGAGACCGGCACGTTCACCAGGTGGACCTTACGGGCGCAGAGCTTGAGCAGGATCTCGGTCTCGATCTCGAACCCGGTGGACTCCAGCTCGATCTCCCGCAGGCGGTCCGCCCGGATCAGGCGAAAACCGGTCTGGCTGTCGCCCACCTCGAGGCCGGTGACCCGGGAGAGGACGAACTTGCCGAAGAGGTTGGTGCTGTAACGCAGGCGGGGGATATCGTCCCTGGTCTCGGGCCGCAGCCGGCAGCCCAGCACCACGTCGGGCCGCGGCTGGTCATCCAGCCGGGCGAGCATGGCCGGGATATCCGCCGGATCGTGCTGCCCGTCACCGTCCATGAACAGCAGGTATCCGGAGACGTGCGGCAGCAGCGCGTCCAGCCCGCTGCGCAGGGCCGCTCCCTTGCCCAGCCGCCGGGGGTGGGCCAGCACCTCGGCGCCGGCGTCACGGGCCACGGCAGCGGTGTCGTCGTCGGAACCGTCATCAACCACCAGCACCCGCTCCACCAGGGGCAGGGCCCCGGCCACCACCGCGGCCATGGTCTGCGCCTCGTTGTTCGCCGGTATGATCAGGCTGACCTCGGGCCGTTCCCCGGTCATGAAGCCCTCCCGTTCCCCTTGCCGTTCTTGCCGTCGAAATAGGTGCTCAGGGCCTCGACAAAGGCCTCGGCCACGGCCTGGCGGTAGGCCGGGTCGGTCATCCTCCGGCCGTCCCCCTCGTTGCGCAGGTTGCAGATCTCGACCAGCATTTTCAGCGGGATGATGTTGTTGCGCAGCACTGCCGGCGCGAAGGACCGGCGCTTTCGCACCAGGTGGTTGCGGATGGGCTGGTAGCCGTGGACCGGGAGGTCGTGACGGCGGAAGCTGGCCAGCACCTCCTCGGCCAGGCCGCGGGAGAGGCCTTCACTCTTCGAACGTGTCGACTTGTAGCAGTCCAGGCGGGGGTAGGCCGCCACCTCGCTGCGCAGGTGATAGGTCGAACCGGAAAGCGAGATGCGCGAGCTGCCGTAGCGCGCCCCGAGGATGTAGATCATGGTTCCGCTGAGTGCGGGGTGCAGGGCATCGGCGTGGAGGCTGGCGAACACCACGCTGTTCTCGTCGCCGCCGGCGGCCACCAGCTCATTGAAATGGTAGTTGGCCAGGGCCCAGCGGAAGTTGACCCCTTCCCTGGTGGCTCCGGATTCGGTGAGCGCATAGGCCGGGCTCACCGTGACATCCTCGTCCTGGTCGCGGGTCAGCGGCCGCCGGTCCGAAGGGGCAAACCCGCTGCTGCGGTCCTTGACCGTCATGATCACTCGCCCCGAGCTGCGGGTCTCGATGACCTTCTTGATCCGGCAGGCGATGTCGTAGACGTGATCGTCTTCCCACACCCCGTGGTGGATCGCCCCCGGGTCGCGTCCGCCGTGCCCCGGGTCGAGGATCACCGTGATTCCGTCGAGGCCCAGGCCGGGGCCGGCCTTCTCGAACCCGCTGGAGAGGAAGCGGTTCAGTTCGTAGGCCAGCCGCTCCGGATGACCGGGGGGCAGCATGTCGTCGGAGAGGTACTCCACCGGGATGCGCACCCCGAACCCGGTGGGGATGTCGGTCACATCGACGATACCGCTGCGCTCGGCGATCAGCGCGGCCATCTCGTTCACTTCGTCGGCCTCCATCAGGCCGGTGAAGCGGATCACCACCGAGGAGTAGAGCGCTTCGCCCTGTTTCAGCCGGTAGATGGCGTATTCGCCCTGGTCGTCCCGCCCGTATTCCAGCGGGATGTCCCGCGCCGTCTGTTCCGCGGCCCAGGCCTGCAGCTGGGGCAGCAGCCAGTCCGACGGAACGGCCACCTCCTCACCCACCCGCAGGTCCCACACCGTCTCCTGCCCCATCAGGCCGGCCAGGTCGCCGGCCCGGCCCTTGTCCCCGGTATACCAGTCGGCGATATCCTCGAAGCTCTCCCCCCGCTCCCCCGACCGGCCGCAGACCACCCGGTGGATGAAGTGGCCGTTCTCAACCCGGTTGTGCGGGAACACGGCAAAGAGGGCCGCCACCCGGTAGGGCGGAGTGAGCAGGTCAAAGGGGATGCGGTACCAGCGGCCCTCGACCAGCGACCGGGTGCCGTTGAGCAGCTGGACCTGGCGCCAGTTGGACCGTGAGCCGGTGAACCGTTCGGCGATCAGGTAGTAGCCCTCGCCTTTCTCGGGCAGGGCTTCCAGCTCGATCCGGTTTCCCTGTTCCACACGGATCCGGACCCCCTCGTAGATCACCACCGTTCGCCGGCACTGATCATCGGCCAGGGCGGGAGACGAAGGAGCCGCCAGCGCACAGCTGAGCAGCAACAGGAGTGCCGCCAGGATGACCCGGGCATCGGCTGTTCTTCCTCGCCGGCTCATGACACCTCACCGCCGGCTTGAACGGGCGCCGCCATGTTGCGATAGCCCGACGCCTCCTCGTAGGCCCCGGCCGCCCGAAACAGCATCGGTTCGCCAAACGCCGGCCCGGTGAACTGCAGCCCCACGGGCAGACGGTCCCCGGCCAGGCCGCAGGGCACGGAGATGGCGGGCAGTCCGGCCAGGCTGCTGCAGACGGTGTTCACGTCGCTTTGATACATCTCGAGCGGGTTCTCCGTTCTCTCTCCCAGCCGAAAGGCCGCTGTTCTGGTGGTTGGACAGCATACCACGTCAACCGTCCGGAATGCCTGCCGGTAGTCGTCGAGAATCAGGGTACGGACCTTCTGCGCCTGGAGATAACACTCCTCGTAATAGCGGCCGAGATTCGAGCCGTCTTCAGCCGGGGCGGTGAAGGCATAGACCGCCACGCCGTACTGCAGATGGGGCAGATCCACCTCCACCTGTTCAGCACCACGCGAGTTGAGCAGGGCCAGCCGGGCCGGATCGCAGGTGCCCGGTTCCATCGGAATCACGGCTCCCCCACCGGGTGCAGACCGAGGCCGGAGATGATCCGGCGGGAGATTTCCTCCACGCTGAAGGGCTTGGTCAGGCAGGAAACCCCGGTGTCCCGCAGAAAGCGGGTGGTGTCCGAGCCGATCTGGTCCCCGGTCATGAAGATGATCCGTTCGGCAGCCTCCGGGTCGCGCTGCTGCAGGAACTGGTAGAGCTCGGGCCCGCTCAGACGCGGCATCTTCAGGTCGCAGAGCACCAGGTCGAAGCGGGTCTCGTCCAACATCCGCCGGGCCTGCACCCCGTCCGGAGCGGAGTTGAACTCCAGCTGCGGTATACCGGAGAAGATGGCCCGGATCATGTTCAGCGTCGGCTGATCGTCGTCCACCAGCAGGATACGGTAAAACCGGTCCGGGTCCAGTTGCAGCGCCGGACGGTCCTCCTCCTCCTCGGGCCGGGCAAGAATCGGCAGCTCCACGATAAAAGTCACCCCGCAGCCGCCCTCACGGTTCTCCACCCGCATGTCCCCGCCATGGGCCCGCACCATCCCGTAAGCCGAACTGAGGCCCAGACCGGTGCCGTGGCCCAGTTCCTTGGTGGAGAAGAAGGGCTCGAAGAGTCGAGACTTGATTTCGTCGGAGACACCGGGGCCGTTGTCGCTGAAGCGGACCACCACCTGTCCTTGCTCCCGGGAACTGGCCACCACCAGTTCGGCGCCCCGGCGGCCCTTGAGGGAATCCAGGGCATTGCTGGCCACGTTGAGGAAGGCCAGCTCCAGCTGGCCGCGGTCGGCCTGGACCTGGGGAAGATCCTGGTCGAGATCAAAACGGAATTCGGCCCCTTCGCTCTCGAAGCGGTACTTGAGCATCTTCACCGTGTTGAACAGCGACTGGTTGATGGAAAAACGGGTCACGGATTGCTGCTGGGGGTGCGCGAAATTGGCCAGGGACTCGATGATGTCCCTGATCGCCAGGGTGTTCGACTCGATCACCTCCAGCTGGTGCTTCAGTTTCTTCCCCGGCTCGTCCATCTGGGCCAGCTGGGTATAGATCAGGATCGGGCCCAGCTTGTTGTTGATCTCGTGGGTCAGCCCCACCACCAGCTGGCCCACGGCCTCCAGCTTCTGGCTCTGCATCGCCCGCTCCTTGCCCTGCAGCAGGCCGTGCACCTCCATGCGGGCCGCCTCCATGGTCTCCCCCAGAGAACCGGCCTCCACTACCGCCTCCAGGATCTGGCCGGCCAGGGGCAGCCAGATCTCGGCGCCGTCATCCTCGCCGGGAGCGGGGTCGCCTTTCAGCAGGACGACAAAGATCCCGCCGCGATGGACCGGACGCCAGCCCTCCACACCCTGCTCACGCTGGCCCGGATCGGTGGCGTGCCAGGCATCCAGCACCCGGCCGGCCTCCTCCATGCCCAGCTCGGGGCTGATCAGGCGTGCCGTGCCCCGGGCCGGCAGGTCAAGCAGACAGACCGCCCGGCCGCTGCCCAGGCAGGCTCCAGCCCGATCCACGAACCCGCGAACCAGCTGATTCCAGCCGGGCGGATCGTGACGACGGGCGAGGAGCCAGGAGAGAAAACCGCTGTACCCCTTGTTTTTTTCCATGAAACGGACGCTAGCAGAATTGCCTTGTTGAATCAAGACGGACTACAGTTGTGGTGAACATTCGAAGAGAGGGCCCCTGATGGACCGGCGCCAGGCGGTGGCCGGCAGCGCGGAGTGTGAGTTGGTGCATCAGCAGAGTGAAAGTCGGGTGACGGAAGAGCAGATCTGGGTCGGGACCGCGGGCTGGTCCTACCCCGACTGGGATGGCCGGGTCTATCCCAAAGGGACAAAGGACAAGCTCGGATTCATGGCCCGGCACTTCCCGCTGGTGGAGGTGAACAGCTCGTTCTACGCCATCCCCGAAGAGCGCACCACCGCCACCTGGGCCAGCACCGTGGAGCCCTGGCCCGATTTCCGTTTCACGGTCAAGCTCCACCAGAACTTCACCCACCGCCCGGGTGGCGCAGGGGCGAAGGAGACCGCCCGCATGGGCGCCGCACTGGACCCACTGCGTGATGCCGGCCGGCTGGGTGCCCTGCTGGTGCAGTTCCCCTGGTCCTTCCGCGATACGGCACCGAACCGCAAAGTGGTGGAGGGCATCGCCCGCGGTTTCGAAGCCTACCGCCCGGTGGTGGAGGTGCGTCACGGGTCATGGGGCGAGGGGGACGCGGGGCAGTTCTTTTCCGATCTCAACACCGGTTGGTGCAGTATCGACCAGCCGCTGGTGGGCGACTCGCTGGAAGGGTCGGACCTGGCCACCGGAGGCGTGGGTTACGTGCGCTTCCACGGGCGAAACCGCGACAACTGGTTTCGCGAGGGCGCCGACCGGAACCAGCGTTACGACTACCTCTACAACCGCAAGGAGCTGGTTTCGTGGCG
The DNA here is from genome assembly GCA_032127265.1 of Acidobacteriota bacterium. Lineage (GTDB taxonomy): Bacteria > Acidobacteriota > JAQAZP01 > JAQAZP01 > JAQAZP01 > JAQAZP01. The sequence goes on along the minus strand of JAQAZP010000330.1, from coordinate 18,628 downwards.
GGAGCGGATCATGCGCATCGCCAAACGGGTTGGGCAGACCTTCGTAGTGACCAACAACCACTTCCTCGGCCAGGCCGTTGTCAACGGTCTGGAATTGATGAGCATGATCAACGGCAAGAAGGTGGTGGTGCCCGATGCCCTGGCCGCGCGGCACCCGCGGCTGGACGAGATACGGGAGTATCCGCCGGGATCACAGCCGGGGTTGTTTTAGATAGTGGAATAACCCACTCTCGTGTTGTAGAACATCTGTGCGGGGTGAAACATTGATGGGAATGAAATAGAAGCGAACAATAGCACCAAAATCTTCCCGTCTCTTTTCACCCTCCTCATTCTGTTGATGGTCTATGCAACATCCAGAGGCCTGATCGGCACATCTTGTTATTGTGGCGAATAAGGAATCTGAGCACTGTGCCAGACCGCAACGATCCAATTTGCCGCCTCATCATCCCGATAGAAAAACCGGTAAGGTAGTAGCACCACCTCACGAAATGGCAGCTCGGGAAATTCAGGCAAATGTCTTCCTGAATTCGGGAAATCTTCAAGCCTGCGGAGTCTGCTTTCGGCTTTGTCTCGGAACTCTCTCGCCGCAGTCGGGTTGTCAGATTTGATGTAGGCGATGGCGGCGAGAAATTGTAACCGGCCAGTGGGTGTGAAGCGAACGTTCAACGTGTCGCATCCCTCAACACAGCATCAGCTTCAGAAAGAACAGCATCGAGGTCATGACCCTCACCGGCAGCAATTTCCTGCTCTCCCTTTGCAAGCAAATGCAGGATTTGGCGTTCGGCACTTTCTCTCTCGTATTGCTCAATACTGATCATGACAGCGGCAGCTCTGCCTCTTTGAGTGATGATCATGGGTTCCCGAGAGTCACGCAGTTTCTTCAAGACCGCGGCAGCGCCCTGCCGAAGGTCGGTAATCGGCACAATGTCAGGTATTTTGCTCATTAAACGTACCTCCTACAGTACATCTTAAAATACATCCTGAAGTGGTTCAAGGCTAGGAAAAACTGGATATACTCTCGCTTTTCCTTCAATTGAACATGCCGTAAACATGCCTGTAAATCAATTTCACTCGCCATCCTGATCCTTCTGAAACCCGATGCCGCTCCAGTATTTCTCCGATTTCTTCTGCGGCTCCCGGCACCGCAGCCCGGTGCTCACCGCGTCGAAACCGAAGCGGTCGCGGACCATGTCGATCCCGGTGACCAGTTGCTCAGCGCGGTCGGGCCCGTCGAAGAGGCACTTCTGGGAATTCTCCATCGGCTTGAACTGTGTAAAACGAACCCCCACCAGACGCACCGGAAAGCGCCCGCCCCACTGTTTGTCCAGCAACCGGGCCGCCGTTTCGAACAACCGCTGGTCGACCCAGGTGGGCTCATTGGCGGTGCAGGCCGCGGTGGTGGTGTGGAACTTGTGCGAGCGCAGCTTCACCGTCACGCAGTTGCAGCCATACCCCTTGGCCCGCATGCGGCGGGCTGATTTCTCCACCAGCCGCCGGAGGGCGGCGCGCACCTGGGAGCGGTCGCTGATATCTTCGGGAAAGGTGGTTTCGGCGCCGATGGACTTGGGGGCCCGCTTTTCCGGGCGCACCGGGGAATGGTCCAGCCCTTGGGCCCGCCGCAGCATGGACGGACCGTGGACACCAAATCTTGATTCGAGCAGCCGTTCGTCCATTTGCTGCAGGTCACCCACGGTATGGACGCCGAGCTGTTTGAGGCTCTGCTGCATCTTCGGTCCGATCCCGGGGATTCGACCCACGTCCAGCGGCCTGAGAAACGCAGCCTCCTGACCGGGCAGCACCACCACCATCCCCCTCGGCTTGCCCAGTTCTGAGGCCACCTTGGAGACCATGCGCGCGGTGGAGAGGCCCAGCGAACAGTGCAGGCCAAGCTCATCGAACACGGTCTGGCGGATTTCGACGCAGACCGGCACCAGGTTGCCATACAAGGATTCGAAGCCGGTAAGGTCGAGATAGCCCTCGTCGATGGAAGTCTGCTCGACCCACGGTGTGTAGCGGCGGAAAATGTCAAAGACCGATCGCGAGTAGCCCGAGTAATCACTGCCCCGGCCGGAGACACGGATCAGCGACGGGCAGAGTTTTGTCGCCCGGGCCATGGGCATGGCCGAGTGGATGCCGTATTTCCGTGCTTCATATGATGCAGCAGCCACCACGCCCCGTGTCTTTGCCGGGCCGCCCACCACCACCGGCAACCCGATGAGGGACGGGTCGCGCAGCTCTTCCACCGAGACGAAAAAGGCGTCCATATCGACGTGAAGAATCTGCCGCATCACGCACCCACGTGTCAGAGCAACAGAAAGGGATCTGACCCCATCCTCCTGCATTCGCGATCACCATACACGAAAAAAATACGAAACTCAACATGATCCGAAATCGCTCTTACCTTCCAATCCTGAATAGCCAATTAGCTCTTTTCCTGTTTGAATATTCGCCGACAACCTGCTACTATCTTTTTACCCCTGCTTGGGCCGATTTCGCATCACGTTTTAGAAGGTTGAAGATCGGCTCTTTCATGAACATGCACTATATTCAGGCCGCCCTTGATTAAGGGAAGGGAGAGGAATGCGCGGGGTACAATCAGCCGGAAACGCCACCGGCGGCTCATCGGCCTTTTCACTTCCACAAACCACCTACGTGGTCAATCCCAACGGCAATATTCTCTTTCTCGATGAGAAGCTGAGCCGCATGCTCGGCTACCGGCAGGATGAACTGCTGGGCGAGCACTACTCGAGAATCGTCGATCTGAACCGCAACCCCATGGCCGGACGGATGTTCAACGAACGGCGCACCGGGGAGCGGGCCACCAGCAGCTACCCGCTGACACTGTGCAGCCGCAACGGCCAGAACATCGACTTCGACCTTCAGAGTACCGGCGTCTACAGCAAGGACCGCAAGTTCGTCTGTTCCCAGGGCACCCTGACCAGGATCAGGCGGCCGCAGCACGGCGCGGTGATCAACCCCGCCGGGCTGGTGGCGGTGGCCCTGGAACCGCTGCTGCTCTTCCGGGTGGAAAGCGGGCTGCTGGCCGCGGCCAACAACCGGGCCGCGGAATTGCTCTGCGCCGACCCCGAGAACCTGGTCAACGCCTCATTGCAAAACATCTTCCCCGACGTCGACGGCGCCAAACTGCTGGACGGCATCAAGGCCCTGCCCGAAGGTCAGGAACTGTCCTACGAGGACGTCACCGCCCAGCGCCGGGACGGCCGGCCATTCCCCTGCGATGTCAGTTTCAAAATACTGCCCTTCAGCGGCCGGCGCCGCGGCAAACCGGGCCAGGCCCCGGAGCACACCCGCTATCTCGCCGCCGGCATCCGTGACCTCTCCGCAGTCCAGGATATGGAAGCGAAGATCACCAAGATGAACAACCTCCATACCCTCGGCGAAATGTCCTGTGGCGTGGCCCACGATTTCAACAACCTGCTCAGCGCCATCCTCGGACATGTACAACTGCTGATCAGCCGCGGCGACAAGCAGCCCCCGGAGTGGGATGACGTCAAAAAGCGGCTGAGGATAGTGGAGCGTGCCGCGCTGGACGGAGCCGACGCGGTGAGCCGTATCCTCAGGTTCAGCCGGATCAGCGGAGAGCGCGAAGTGGAGCTGCTGGATATCAACACCCTGGTGCGTGACACCCTGGCCATCACCAAGTCCCGCTGGAAGGACGGGGCACAGGTTGACAATGTGGAAATCCGCGTGGAGGAGGACTACGGCACCGTGCGCCACGTGCTGGGGCGGGGCAACGAGCTGCGTGAAGTGCTGACCAACCTGATTTTCAACGCCGTGGACGCCATCCGGGAGAGCGGCACCATCAGGGTGCGCACCGGCATGCATCACGGCAGGGTCTTTGCCGCGGTGAGCGACACCGGCGTGGGCATTTCACCCGAGGTGCGGGACAAGGTCTTCCAGCCCTTCTACACCACCAAGGGGAAACGGGGCAGCGGTCTGGGGTTGAGCATCTCCTGCGGCATCATCGAGCGCCACGAGGGCGAGATCATCGTCGAGAGCGAGCAGGGCCTGGGCTCGACCTTCACCTTCTTCCTGCCGGTGGCCAACGGCAAGCCCAAGTCCGAGGCGCCGCGGGAAGAAACCGGCGAGACCTGCAACAAGGGACGAATCCTGGTCATCGACGATGACAAGTACATCCGTGAGGTGGTGAGCGAGATTCTGCTCTCGGTGGGCCACCAGGTGGACACGGCGGTGGACGGCATCGACGGCATGGCGATGTTCAACAAGCACCAGTATGACCTGGTCTTCACCGATCTCGGCATGCCCGGTATCTCGGGATGGGAAGTGGCCAGCCGGATCAAGGCCTCCGACAAATCGATTCCGGTGATCGTGATGACCGGCTGGGGGGCCCAGGTGGAGGAGGCCAAGGTCAAGGGTACCGGCGTCCAGCGGGTACTGGCAAAACCGATGCAGATGCGGCAGGTGGTGGCCGTCACCGAAGAAACCCTGCGCAAGGCCCGCGAGAAGTGATCCCCCCCGCTCCCCTGCCCCGCCGGATAGAGAAATCTTCTGTCACAATTTCCGCGTATACTATGGTATGGACAGACAGCGAACAGTGCCGAGACAGGTATCTTTACAGGTGTCATTGCGAGCGCATCGAAGCAATCTCTCCCGGTACCGAAGCGGCCAGGAAGAGACTGGAGCAAAGCCCGCTCCGCGGACTCCTCACAGGGACAGTGAGGGCTCGCCATGACAGGGGTGCGGCTCTTCGCCGCCCTATTGCTCCTCGCCGTCCGCTGCCTTCCCGCCGCGGCCGAAACCTCGGTGACCCCGGAGCAGGTGGGTTTTCAGCGCCTCTCCGTGGAGCACGGGCTCTCCCAGAGTTGTGTCCGCTGCATGATCCAGGACAGCGCCGGGTTCATCTGGCTCGGCACCGAGGACGGGCTCAACCGCTACGACGGCTACACCTTCACGGTCTACCGCCACGACCCGGAAGACCCGGACTCGCTGGGCCACGACACCATCCAGGACCTCTGCGAGGGTGACGACGGGAGCATCTGGGTGGCCACCATGGCCGGGCTGGACCGGCTGGACCGCTCCACTGACCGCTTCACCCACCACCGGGCCGCGGCCGACGACCCGCGGAGCCTGTCCCACGACATGGTGCTCGCAGTGCACCAGGATTCCGCCGGCCGGACCTGGGCCGGCACCGCGGCCGGCCTGGACCGCTACGAGCCCGCGGACAGTTCATTCAGTCATCACTTGGGAGGAGCCGGCGACGCGGCGGACAGCAGGCCGGCCCCGGTGCGAAAGATATTCGAGGACAGCCGGGGCGAACTGTGGGTCGGCATTAATAACGGCCTGACGCGGCTCGATCCCGACACGGGCACGGTAACGTACTACCGTTCCGATCCGGATGACCCGTCCACGATGAGCTCCCCCTTCGTGCTCGCACTCTGCGAAGGTCCGTCCGGCGACATCTGGGTCGGCACCCGATCGGGCCTGAACCGCATCGATCCGGCCACCGGCCAGGTGACCCGGCATAGTTCCGAACCCGGGGAACCGGTAAGCCTGGGGACGCAACCCATCGCTTCCCTGCTCGCCGACAGCCGTGGGATGGTCTGGGTCGGGACATTGCTGGCCGGCGTCTGCACGCTGGAAAAGGGGGGCGATTCCTGGCACCAGTACAGCTATTCCCCGGGAGACCCCACCAGCCTCAGCCTCGATTTCATCCTGACCATGATCGAGGACCGCTCGGGCCTGATCTGGATCGGGACCAACGGGGGCGGGCTGAACATCTTCGACCGGGAGAAGAAGCCGTTCATACATCACACCCACATCCCCGGTAATCCGGACAGCATCCAGCACCTGGTGGTCCGCACCATCACCGGCGACCAGCAAGGCAATCTCTGGGCCGGGCTGGTCAACGGCGGCCTGACCCGCATCGACAGCACGGGCAAACACCACCGTTATCTCACCGACCCGAGCAACCCCGACAGCCTCAGCCTGAACACGGTCTGGCATGCCTGCGTGGATCGCCAGGGCACACTCTGGGCCGCTACGGCGGGCAACGGTCTGGACCGCTACCGGCCGGAAACCGACGATTTCGCCCACTACCGCTTCGACCCCCAGGACCCGTCCAGTATCAGTTTCAACGTCGTGCAGTATGTGTACGAAGACTGTTCGGGCCGCCTGTGGCTCGGCACCGGCGGCGGCGGGGTGAACCTGATGAACCGCGAAACCGGCACCTTCACCCGGTTCCTGTTCGATGCCAACGACCCGGCGAGCCTCAGTTCCAACGGCGTTTACTGCATCACCGAAGACAGCAACGGCACAATCTGGGTCGGGACCAACGGCGGGGGTCTGGACCGCTACAACGAAGAGACCGGGTCGTTCACTAGGTATCGTTACGATCCCGAGGATAGTGCGAGCATCAGTGACGACCGGATCCTGGCCATCCACCCCACGTCCGACGGCAGCCTCTGGCTGGGCACCGGTCTGGGCCTCAATCGCTTCGACCCGGCCACCGGGAAATGCCGCCGCTACTACGTACGGGACGGGCTGCCGAACAACGTGATCTACACCATCCTGGAGGACAGCACGGGCAACTTCTGGATCAGCACCAACAACGGACTCTGCCGGTTCACGCCCCCGGTCGGTGGTGAATCACCCGTAGTGCGCAACTACGACATGAGCGACGGCCTGCAGAGCAACGAGTTCAACTCCGCCTCGGCCTGGCAAAGCCCCGATGGGGAGATGTTCTTCGGCGGAATCAGCGGCTTCACCAGCTTCCGCCCGGAGGAGATCGACGAGAACCGGATCGTGCCGCCGGTGGTGCTGACCAGGATCACGGTGCCGGGCCTCGACCTGCCCAACCCGCGGCCCCTCTCCTCCCGGGCCACGGTGACCCTGCCCTACCGTCACAACGACATCCACGTCCAGTTCTCGGCGCTGAGCTTCCGCCAGCCGGAGAAGAACCGTTACGCCTACCGTCTGGAAGGGCTGGACGAAGAGTGGAATGACGCCGGCAACCGGCGCCACGCCAGCTACACCAACCTCGACCCGGGGGACTACACCCTGCGGATCAGGGCCAGCAACAACGACGGTGTCTGGAACGAGGTGGGGGCATCCATATCGATCACCGTCACTCCGCCGTTCTGGCAGCGCGGCTGGTTCCTGGCCCTGGTCGCACTGGCCCTGGCCGCCGCGGTCACCGCGGCCTACCGCCACCGGGTGCGGGTGGTGAGCCTGCGCTCCGAGCTGCAGACCGCCCGGGACACCCAGATGTCCATCCTGCCCCAGGCACCGCCGGAAGCCGAAGGCTATGACATCGCCGGGACCTGTATCCCGGCCAACACGGTGGGCGGCGACTTCTACGATTTCATCTGGCTCGACGACAACCGTAGCGCCCTCGGCATCGCCGTGGCGGACGTCTCGGGCAAGTCCATGGATGCCGCACTCACCGCCGTGCTGACCACCGGCGTGATCCAGGCCGAGGCGCGCCGCAGCCGCTCGCCGGCCGAGGTGGCGGCGGCCGCCAACCTGCCGGTCTACAACAAGACCTCGCGCTCCTCCTTCACCGCCCTCTGCTTTGCCAGGCTCGAGCTGGCGACCCGGGAGCTGACCTTCACCAACGCCGGACTGATGGAGCCGCTGCTCAAACGATTGGGGGGCCAGGTTCGGCCGCTGAAATCCAGGGGGTCGAAACTGCCGCTGGGCATCCTTCCCGACGGGAAGTACGAGGAGCAAACCGTCAGTCTCCAGGGCGGAGACGTGCTGCTGCTGTTTACCGACGGCATACCGGAGAGCCAGGACCCGTCGCGGAGGTTCTACGAGATCGGGACCCTGGCGCACCTGCTGGAAGGAATGGATACGGAGAGGTTGAGCGCCCAGGAAATCCTTGACGCGGTGATCGCCGATGTGCGGCTGTTCACCGCCGGAGCGCCGCAACATGACGACATCACCGCGGTGGCGGTAAAGGTTTACTGAACCTCCAGCGCGATCCGGCGCGCGGCGAACCCGGCCGTTCGGCGCACATCATCATCACTGTCTTCGGCGGCCAGGCGCTGCAGCGCCGGCAGGGCCAGCGGCGAGCCGATGCGTCCCAGGGCCTCGGCGGTCTCCTGGCGAATGTCGCTCGACCGGTCCCCCAGCAGGGGCAACAGGTCGCTCACCCGTTCCGCATCCCCCAGCAGGCCCAGGGCCTTGACCGCCTCCCGGCGGACGTCCTTCTCCGGGTCGCGCAACAGTGCCGCCAGGTCGGCCGCGGCAGCCGGGTCGGCCAGCAGGCCCAGGGCCTCGGCAGCGGCTTCCCGCACCTTGTCGTCAGGGTCCCGGGTAGCCTCGCGAAGCGCGGGGACGGCATCGGGGTCACCCAGCTTGCCCAGCTTTTCCGCCGCCTTCTCCCGCACGTCGGCGTCAAAATCCTCCCGCAGCTGGGTGGTGTATTCCTCCAGCTTGCCCGACCCGCAACCGGAACCGGCGAGCAGAACCGTGAGCAGGATCATGGCGCAGCAGGCGGTGAAAAATGCCCGGCTGTGGTTGCTGATCTGTGGAGCATGCATGGAAATTCCTTTCCGCGATATACCAGCCGAGACCGGTTACCTGGCGGTGTGCGCACCGCCTATTGCCCGGCGAATGTCCTCCAGCCGGAAGACCTGCACCCGGCGATTCCCCTGATCGGCCACCAGCAGCAGGCCGCGATCCTCGTCCAGCATCATTCCATCGGGGCTGTTAAACTGGCCCGGCTCCGCGCCGGGACCGCCGCCGCAGCTGCCGAGGGAGCGGCCCGCGCTGTCAAAGATTTCGATCTCCCCGCCCCGCTCGTCAAGGGCGTAGATCGTCCCGGCCCGGTCCACGGCCAGTCCTTCCACGTCCTTGACGAACCGGCCCGGTCCCCGGCCGGCCGTGCCGAAACTGAACAGGAAGTTCCCCGCCTGGTCAAACACCTGCACCCGGTGGTTGCCTTCATCGGCCGCCAGGATCCGTCCCTGCTGGTCCACGGCAATGGACTCCGGTTCGTCGAACTCACCGTCCCCCCGGCCGGCCTCGCCAAAACCGAAGAGGAACCGGCCTTCACTGTCGAACACCTGGACCCGGTTGGATGTGGCGTCGGTGATCAGAATTCGGCCTTCGCCGTCCAGGGCCACCCCCTGGGGCTCATTGAACTCACCCGGCTCACCGCCCTTGCGGCCAAAGGAGAGGATGAATTGCCCCTGGGTGTCGAACAGCTGGACCCGGCCATTGCCCTGGTCCACCACCACCAGGCGGCCCTGCCGGTCAAAGGCGATGCCGGTGGGCTCGTGCATCTGACTCTCAGCACTGCCCAGTTCACCGAACCTCCGCAGCAGCACCCCGCCCTGATCGAAGACAAAGATGGCGTGCGCGCCCTTGTCCGCAACATAAATGTTTTCGTCGGGGCCGACACAGACCCCGTCGATGACCGAGAAGTCGGGATGCTCGATCACCAGGGCCGGCCGCAACCGGGCGGGCTCGGGGCTTTCGGCCTCGGCAGCGATCCCGGGTGTCACCTTCACCCTTGTGCCGGAGGAGCCGACACAGGCCGAGAGGCACAGGACAATCATGACCGGAGCCAGGATACCCACTACAATCCGATTAGCCGAAAATGTCCTTGAGCCTCTTTTTGAAGCCCTTCTTTTCCTTTTTCTCGCCATCTTCATCTTCTTCGTCTTCCTCGTCCTCTTCGTCGTCTTCCTTGTCCTTGTCCTTTTTCTTTCGGTCCTTATCGTCCTTGTCCTCGTCTTCGTCCTCATCCTTCATCGTGGCCGGCGGGGGAACGAAGTCGTGGTAGAACGTGCTGACCTCCTGCACCTTGACCTTCACGTCATCGGTGACTGACTGCCCCTGGCTCTCGATGCGAATGATGTATTTCCCTGCCGACATCCGCTTCTTGAGATTGCTCTGGCCCACCAACTCCTCGTTGATGTAGATGGCGGCGCCCTCCGGCTTGGTAATCACGTGCAATACGCCGTGGGCGGCGTCGGGAACAACCTCCCTGGGCTGGGCCGGGACGGCCGGCGGTGGTGCGGCTGTTCTGGCGGCCGTGGCGGCGCCGCCGGCAGCGCTACCGGCACCGGTCTGTCCCACGGCGGCAGGCGGCACTTCGCTGGGCCGGGTTGGCGGCGGCGTGTATGTCCGCGCGGGCGGCGGCGTGGTGGTTGCCGGCGGCGGCGTGTATGTCCGCGCGGGGGGCGGCGTGGTGGTTGCCGGCGGCGGCGTGACCGTCCGGGTTGCCGGGGGAGTCGTCGTCCGGGTAACCGGGGGCGGCGCAGCGGCCTGGCCACCCTGGGCAGCGGTGTTGTCCACCCACGGTTCCTGTTCAACCGGCGTCCCACTCACCAGCGGCTCGGCGATCAGGTTCTCTTCCTCAGCCGGAGTGGAAGCCCCGGCACCCAGCACATCCGCCTCGACGAGTTCCGTCCGTTCCACGGGGACGGCCTGGAGTTCAAGACCTTCGGACATGCCGCCGACTGCGGCCGGCTCCATGGCCGGAGCCCCGTCCGCAGCGGAGCTGGAGCGCTGCACCACCTTCCAGGTCAACAGACAGCCAAGGACGATCATCACCGCAATGAACACCAGCAGGATCGGCATCACCGGCAGCGTGGTTTTCTTCATCTGTGCGGGACCGGGCCCCGGTGTCTCCGCGGCCGGCGGTGTTGCCGCCGCGGCCCGGGCCGAACCGTCGTCATCACTGATATAGATCGTGCTCATGGGAGACGCATCAGGGGGGGGCGGTGCCGCTTTCTTTAGCAGGGCCGCCTGCACGGCTTCGGCCGGTATGGCCAGGCAAGTGGCCGCCTCGTCGATGAGCACCGTTTTTGCACCCTCGTCTACGGCCTCATGCTCCGGCTCGCTCTCAAAGCGGAACAGGCTCTCGCCCAGCTGTATTCTGTCGTTGTGGGACAGGCGGTGATCCACCACCTGCCGGTCATTGACCACCGTACCATTGCTCGACCCCACGTCCACGATGCGCATGCTACCGTCCGGCTCACGGAGGATTTCGGCATGCCTCTTGGACACGAGACTGTCCTCGAGCACGATGGTATTGGCCGGATCGCGGCCGATGCTAACCCTGCCGCCCTCGAGCCGGTGTTCGGTTCCCGCCCCGGGGCCGCTGACGATATAGAGCCTGACCATGGTTCACTCCCTGCCCGGTGTTGGTTAGCCCTGGGTAGGCGGAGCCGCCGTGCCGGCTGCCGGCGCGGTCAGCCCCGGTAGCTGCTGCGCCTTGTCCTCCCGGATCACCAGTTTCTCGTAAACCCAGCCACTGACCCCGCTGGTGGTGCAGACCTGATACCAGTCGTCCTTTTTGTCCATTCGGATCACCGAGGTGCCGGCGGTCAGGGTGGTGATCAGCGGGCACTCCTCGCTGTTGCAGGAGCGGAGATTGGCGCTGGGCACCATCACCACGTAGCGCTTGGGCGGCTCTTCGGAGATGTAGTCCTCCTCGACCCAGCCCACCACGCCGTTGGGCATCACTACCTGGACCCAGTCGTCGTCCTCGTCCACCTGCATCAGTTCCGTGTCAAACCCTGCCCGTTCCACTTCGGGGCATTCCATGGTGGGACAGTAGCGGACCGTCACCGTGGGCCGCTGGGCAAAGATGCGGGTGGGCACATCACCGGAAACCTCCACCGCCTCGACCCAGCCCACAATACCGTTCATCGCCCGGACCTGGATCCATCCGGTGGGCGACTCATCCATCTCCATCATGATCGTGCCCAGGGGAAGCGAGGTGACGATTTCGGCCGTGTCGGCGGGCATGGAGTACAGATCAACGGTCTTGCGCGCCGCATAGAGGTAATCCGGTGAATCGTCACCGGCAAAGGTCTGTCCGGCCGAGACGGCCAGCAGACAGATCAGACCGGCCGTCAGCATCCTGCTCCATCGCAGATCCTTGTTCATCCCTTCCCCTCCTTGGTGTGAGTTTATCGTTGCCGCCCTGGAACCCGCTGAGAGATCTACCCGCGGGCGCATTCAAGAATGCTGTTGACCAGCGAGTCAAACGAGACGCCGCCGGTCACATGATAAACGGGAATGCCTTTCAGCACCCGTTCGTATTCAGTTTCGTGTTCGGGCTTGATGCTCGTTTCGCTGTTTCTCAGGTCGAAGACCCCGCCGTCCTTGAACACCGCGTGGTAGAACTCGTGATAGCGCTCCACGGGCAGCAGTTCGCAGTGGTACTCATCGCCGCTCTTCACGTCCCAGTCGATGAAGAAGGCGGCGTGGAGCATGGCCGTGGCCTGCTCGGCCCCGGGGCCGAACACGGTTTTGACATCGAGGTCGAATTTGTGCTCCACGTGCCACAGCTCTTCCTTCGGCATGGCCCGGTAGCGCGCCAGTTCGGCCGGCGGCATCATTCCGTGCAGCTTCGGGTTGCCGACGATGGTGCCGGGGTTGATCCGCGGCTTCTTCGGCACGCCGAGCATCGGAATGCCTTCCGTGCCTGCGCCGGCGGCCCGCCGGGCCAGCAGCCGGTCATTGCTGATGATCGAGATGCCGTGGTCCAGGGTCCAGATGGCCGCCGAGCTCTTGCCCGCCCCGGAGCGGCCGCTGAGGATCATGCCCCGGTCACCGAGGGCCAGGGCCGAAGCGTGGAACAGGGTGTATCCCGCGTCCATCCGGTCGATGATGAACACGGCATTGATGATGTTGTTCAACTGGTTGATGTTATCCACCAGGTCGCCGGTCACCCGAAGGTGCCGCGGCCCGAGCAGCGCCAGCACGCCGGAGCGCACCTTGAGCATCAATCGCATTCCGCTGCCGGGATCGTCGAGGAACGCCTCCTTGGGCTTGGTCTTGCCCTTTTCCACGTAAATGGCCAACTCGTGCTGGTCGACCTCGATCCACTGCTGCAGCGCTTCGATGCGGCAGCACTCTTCGCCCGCACTCTCCGGATCTGCGGTGGACAGGTAGTCGGCGTAATATTGCCGCAACAGCCCGGCCACCTCGTCCGAGTCGGCGGACACCGAGATTTTCACTCCGTGCAGGTCGAGCAGCAGCCGGTGGACCGGCGTGAACCGGGAATCGAATTCGTCAAGGACCCGTTGGATGGTTCCCATCATCTCCTTCTCCTTCAACCGGACGTCAGCGTCCGGACGATATACTCGGCGTAGAGGTCCGCCGCGTCGAGGTCCAGGGCCACCTGGCAACCCTTGAAACCGCCGAAGGCACTCACCTCGTAGAGCATCATACTGCCGTCCGGCGCCCGCACCACGTCCACCCCGGTGAAGTCGAGGCGGAAGGCACCCGCGGCCCGCAGGGCGATCTCTTCCAGCTCCGGGGTCAATTCGCAGGCCTCGTAGCGGCCGCCGGAATGGATGGTGGTCATCCAGTTGCCCTCACCGGCGATGCGGTAGTAGGTGCCGATCACTTTACCGTCGAGCACCGAGATGCCGATATCCTTGCCCTGGGCGTCGACGAACTGCTGGAGGTAGAAGGGCCCCAGGCCGCTGTCGCGGAAACGGTTCAGTTCGGCGGCCGCTTCGTCCCGTTTTGCGGCCTCCAGCCGTTTCATGCCCCGCCCCTTGGTGGTGAAGATCGGCTTGAGCACCCCCGTGCCGAACCGCGAGAGGGCGTCCAGCGCTTCGTCCACCGATTCCGTGACCACCGTGGGAGACATGGGGAGACCGGCCCAGCGCAGGGTCCGAGTCACTTCCAGGCGGTCGGCCACCACCGCGATCTGGTCCGGGGGCGAAAAGACACGTGCCCCGTTCTTTTCCAGCTGCCGCAGCACCCCGAGACGGTAGGTGAAGTTCTCGTGGGTCAGTTCGCCCATCTTCTTCACCACCACACCATCGAAGCCCTCCAGGGGCTCTCCCTGGTAGCGGACCGTCCCGCCGTCGAGATCGAGCAGACAGTCCCGGACCTGGAACAACATGGTATCGGCGCCTCGTACACGCAAACATTCGGCCAGTCGTTCGGTGGACCACTTTCCGATGACACCGGCAATGGCAATCTTCACGGTTTCACCCTTTCGGAAAACTTATCCAGGTAGTATAGGCCCTCCAGATACAACTCCTTGGCAAAGCCGAAATCACTGATCAGCCTGCTGGAGGTGATGAAGGACCGGGCACGGCTGAGAATCAGCCGCTGGTCGAACTCCGTGTCGCCATGGTCCAGGGCAAACTCCCTGGCAAAGCGTTTGGTCATCTTGTTCAGGTTTTTCAAATCGTCGAGAACGGTCATCCGGGCCAACGGGTTGCGCACACCGGAGACGAGGAACACCCCGAGGTCCTGGACCAGGTCCCCGTGCTGAGAGCGGTGGATGTCGATGAAGCGCACCGACCCGGTCTTGCGGTTGAACATGATGTTGTTGGCGTTGAAATCACCGTGCAGCATCACCGAAAAAGGCGGGGCCAGCTCGGGTTCCGTTTCACCGGCACGGTCGAGCAGTTCGCCCACCGAGTCGGCGGCCGGGCTGGTGCTGCGCCGGATCATCCGCAGCTGGGGGTGCTGGTTGAACACCGAGGGCAGGCGGTCCCTGATCTGTTTGACATAGCTGATCTCCGGCGGCTGCTCGATGAGCGTGGTGGCCCAGATCCGGCCCAGGGTCTTGTGCAGGGCAAGCAGGGCCTCCACCTTGTCCTCCCAGGCACCATTGAGCACGATGTCCGAAAGCAGCTCGCCGTCGACGAATTCGGAGAGGAAGGACCGGGTCTCCCCGTCCTCGCCGCCCACCGCCACCAGCCGCGGGACCACGCCCTCCAGCACCTCGTTCCACTTCTTCAGATTCTCCACCTCGGGCAGTATCTTCTTGGTGATCCCGTCCTTGAAGACCCACTGCCCTTTTTCCCCCAGGTCGAGCTTGCCCACCACCGCACCGCTGATTCCGCCCCAGAGGTTCTTGTAGCTGAAGCAGCCGGTGCGCGCACCGGCCTCCTTGGCCAGGCGCTCGAGATGCATGTACTGACTGAAGCTCAAACGCTCTCCGGAAACCCGGTAGATGGTGCTCTCGGCGATGTGCAGCTGGGACAGCAGCACCCCCCGGAGACACTGGATTTCCAGCACCCGGGCCGCCGCCTCTCCGCCGGTCTCTCCGGCTGGCCGGACGGCATCGTCGTCCAGATAGCCCAGCAGCAGGTCCTGGCAAAGGTCCTCCAGGCTGAGCACCATCGCGAAGGCCTCACGGGCCAGGGGGATGCTCTGCTGGAAAAATGCTTCCAGTGCCGCGGTGAAGGTCTTGATCGACTTCTGGCCCAGGTCGAGAATGTCCGGGGAGACGGCGGGGATGCGGTTGCCTTCGCGGATCCGGGCCAGTTCCACCAGCCGGTCGCCGATGTCCTCGAGCTGCCGTGACACGTGGAGCAGCGACCGGTCGCGCCGTGTCTCGTCCACCGAGCCGGCACCGCCCATCAGGGTGGAGAAAAACCGGTCTTCGAAGGTCCGGGCCAGGTGATCCACAACCCGGTCCATCTCCTCCACCTTGCGCACCCCGGGATACTCGGTCTCGGCCAGCTGGTTCAGACAGGTGGCCTGCTGGAGGCGGACGTTGCGCCCCTGGATGATCAGCAGCTTGGCAAGGTCGTCAGGATCAGACAAGAACAGGCACCTGGACCCGGCAGGGCCGAATTCCTCTATGCTGGCCGGGGAACCGGAATCTGGCCGGGCCGGAGAATATAACGCGGTCAATCCGACCGGCGGATCGAACCCGCGCCCGCTTTTGTTCCACAATCCAATTGCTCTTCTTGCCATTTCGCGCAAGTGGAAAAAGTATAGCGCCTTGGCCGGAAAACTGTCAATTCAAGCGTACCTGTCTCACCTGGCACCATCGGTGCGGCAGATCTCCGTGAGATGTGAGGAGCGGAAGACGGCTTCATTTCCAGTTGACGCGGAGCTCGGTGCGGGTGCCCAGACGGAAGGTGGAACCGTCCTTCAGCGGGGCCGGTTCCCGGGCCAGGCGGCGTCCGCCAACCCAGGTCCCGTTGAGACTCTCCAGGTCGCGCAGGACCAGCTGTCCCCGATCGAAAACCAGCTCGGCATGACGGCGGGAGATCTCCTGGCTCTGGTCGGGAATGGAAAACTTGTCGTAGCTTTGCATTTCAGAGGATTCGGGCCGACCCAGCACCAGCGAGGGACTGACCATGGTATGCGCGGCATGGCTTTCCGGGGGGTCGATCACCGTGATCACCACCTTGCGCTGGTCCCCGCGCTGGAGCAGTTCGATCTGCCGATTGGCTTCACGGATCCGGCCGCTGAGCACCTTGAAGATACCGAAGGCGATGTCGGGGTAGTCGTGGATCAGTTCCCGTACATTGTCCTTGCGGATGGAAAGCAGGCGGGCCTGCTCCCGCACCACCGCACCGGCGGAACGGGGATCGTCGTCGAGGATCGTCATTTCCCCGAAAATCTCGCGTTTTTCCAGCATGGCCAGGGATTCCATGGATCCCGCGCCACCCTCCACCGACTTGAGGATCTCCACCCGGCCGGAAATGATGATATACATCCGGTCGCCGCTGCTTCCCTCGGTAAAGACCGTCTCTTGCGGGGCAAAGGTCTCCTCCTCAGTGACCTCACTGAGGACCTTCAGCTGACGGCTGGTCATCTGCTCGAAGATCGGCGCTTTCTGCAGGAAGACTATTTTCTCGATGGTGGTCAGCATCGGTCTCAATCTCCTCAGAGCTTCATGTCGATCCGTTTGAGCAGCAGCGCCGCCGCGAGCAGCGCCAGCACCAGGCTGCCCAGCAGAATGGCCGCCGGTTCGAGGGGCAGGTGCATGATGCCCAGGGCCACGGCCCCGAAGATCAGTGTGGCCAGATAACTCACCAGCACCGTCTGGGGGGTCGAAAACCGCCACTGCCGCAAACGCAGGGCAAAATGATCAGGGCTGCCCAGCACAACCGGCACACCGCGTCTGAAACGGATATACATCACAAAGAGCATGTCGAACAAGGGCACGCCGAGAATGATGCAGGGGCACAGGCTGGCCAGGACGTTGGACCCGGTGTAGCTGCCGAGCATGGCCAGGGAAGCCATCATCAGGCCGATGAACATGCTCCCGGTATCCCCGAGATAGATCTGCGACGGATGGAAGTTGTAGCGCAGAAACCCCAGCAGGGCCCCGGCCAGGGCCAGGGTGACGATGGCAATCATTATCCGCCCGTTGACCAGGGCCACCACCACCAGCGGCAGGGAGGCACACAAGGCCACACCGCCGGAGAGCCCGTCCATGATGTCAATGATGTTGAAGGCATTGGTCACCGCCACGATCCAGAGCACGGTGAGGGGAATGGTGACCCAGAGCGGGAGAAAGACCAGCTTGATATAGATGCCGCTCTTGATCAGCACACCGGCAGCCAGGATCTGACCGATGAACTTCACCCCCGGGGTCAGGGCGCGGAAATCGTCGATCAGCCCGAGAATCAGGACGATAGTGCCGGCCAGGATCAGCCCCAGCACCTCCCGGTCGAAATCAAAGGTCACCGCCAGGGTCACCAGAAAAGCGAGGTAAACGCCCAGCCCCCCGAGATAGGGAACGGGTGTGCGGTGTTGCTTCAGTTTACCGTCCGGGGTATCGACGATATTCATCCGGATGGCCGCATCTCTCAACCGGGGGACGAGATAGAGGGCCAGGCCGAAGGCAAGCAGGAATGTGAACCCGTATGTGAGAAGCGAACCGGCCAGAATTGCGTTCACGACCACCTCTCGGCTGCTGAAACCATGGTCTGATTCAGAAGGGCACCGCTCAGAACCGTACAAATCCGCATTGATGGCGACTGCGGGCACTGATTGTGCGACTGTTTCGCGATCAGGGTAGCAGAAATCGGATAAAGAGTGCAATTCAGCGAGTTTGGAGGAGATTGACAGTCCAGGCGCCCCGAACGTCCATTGGAGTCCGGTTCATTCCAAAAATCATGCCAGAGGTCCATTTTTTTAATGAAATCAGCGGAGCATTGGAGTAGAATGCACGCGGCTTCAGATAATTTGCCTGGTAAGGAGTAGTCGATACTAATGAAGAAATTCCCGCACATCCGAAACGGTAAAATCAACTGCATGAACTGCTTGTTCTGCAAGATCATCCAGGAGCAGGAAAACGGCAACAACGCCCTGGCCCTGCTCAATCTCTACTGCAAGAAAGGTTTCTGGGAAGATGCGGAGGATAATGTCCAGGTTGACCCCGAACAGGGGATGACCGACAACCTCGAAAACCTGCTCAAGGATTATGCCGAGGGCTGCCTGGAATTCGATCCGATGGACGAGTAACGTCCACCCCTCAACATTCTGACATTTGCGCCGGCCTCCGGGCCGGCGCTGTCAGTTTTGCCCCCCATGGACGCCGGCCCTGTCCGAACTGATCATTCAGCCACTCCTTACATTATATTCAGCTGATATCCTCACTGACGCTTCCATTGTGCAACACGGGTTCAACCGTGTAACGAGCGTCAATATCTTGTCATGAAAGAGCACCCCACCCGCATTCCGCCCAGCTGTCAACCCGTCCTTTCTTGATCAGTAAGCGTTTATCTTTCTAACAGATAGTCATCCTGCCACGGCCCCCGTCCTTTTCGCCGCCGCCTGGTACGGCCGTTGCTCTGCAGTATGGCGGTAAAGGAAGCGGCGGGCCCATGGCGCCAGATCTGACATCTGTTCGAAAGGCGGTGCGAAGATGTCCATATTACGCAATACTCATTTTAGACTCGCGTTCATT
>JAQAZP010000329.1:0-8127 GCA_032127265.1 Acidobacteriota bacterium | reverse complement strand
CCCACGTGCGCGGCTGGAACTGGGACGGCAGCGGCGCCACCACGGCGATTGCGGGGATCAGTTTCTTCGCCTACGACGGGCTGCTCTGGGGCGTCAATGTCTCCTGCGGTGATCTGGACGATGACGGAATCGACGAGATCATCACCGGGCCCGGACCGGACCCGTCTGCCGAATCTCGGGTGCGCGGCTGGAATTACGACGGGATCGAGCTGACCGCGATCAGCGGTCTGGACTTCCCGGCATTCGACACGTCAGTGACCCACGGAGTGAAGGTGGCGACGGGACGGTTCCGAGTAAGAGGTAGATGATGCTCGATATCCACCATCGAACCGTGTGGACCGCTCTGATCGTCATCTTCCTGGTCTCAACTGTGCCGGCCATCAGTAGCGAGATCTACGTTCCCGACGACTATTCGACAATCCAGGCAGCAATTGACGCCACGGTTGATGGCGACACGGTCATTGTCCGTCCGGGCACCTATACCGAAGAGATCGAGTTCAACGGCAAAGCCATCGAGTTGAGGAGTGAACAGGGTGCACCAGTGACGATCATCGAGGGTGTGGTCGACTTTGTCGATGGCGAAGACCGGCGCTCGGTGCTCGACGGATTTACCGTGCGAAACGGTCCGGCGAACCACCCCGGGATCTACTGCATGTATTCTTCGCCAACCATAATGAACAACATCATCAGGGACCGTCCGGATTGGGGGATCCTGGTCTATCTCAGCAAGGAACCGGCCCTCATCATCAACAATGTCATCCGGGACAATTTCACCTGGGATGTGGGCGCGGGATTACACATTTTCGCTTCAACACCTCACGTCATCGGCAACACTTTCATCAACAACCATTGCCGACACCCCGCCACGAATCTAGGCGGAGGCGCCATCTTCGTTTACCTGCACGAGGATGGCCTGGTGATCGAAGGCAACACATTTATCGGCAATATCGCAAACCAGAGTGGTGGCGCCATCCACTTCATGGGTGGTACCGGCACTCGATACGTGACAAACAATGTCTTCATGGACAACGAGGCCGAAACAGGCGGTGTGTTCGGCTATGAAGAAATAGACGCTGCTCTTCCCGATGGCCGGGGGGCTTTTGTCAGCATGGTCGTCAGCAATTGCCTGTTCAACGGCAACAGTGCCGCCACCGGGTCCGTGCTGGACAACAGTGAGTACGCCGATGTGCGGTTTCACAACTGCACGTTTACCGGTAACGGCGAATCGGCCCTGTTCGTCGGGGGATGCACCGTGTCCAATAGCATCTTCTGGGGGAACAGCGGCCCGGTGACCACCGGCGAAGCGGTTATCGACTGGTCGCTGGTGCAGGGCGGCTATCCAGGTGAGGGGAACATCGATGACGATCCGCTATTCGTTGCCGGCCCTGCCGGGAACTACTATCTGAGTCAGATCGCATCCGGCCAGGCTTCGGACAGTCCCTGCCTCGATGCTGGAAACGGCCTGGCGGTTAATGTCTGCTATCCGCTGACGGGCGACCAACTCTGCATGAACCAGTTGACCACGCGAACCGACCTGGTGACCGATGACGGCCAGGTCGACATGGGTTTCCACTGCCCCGACAGTCCGCCACCGCATAGTTACTTCATCGCCACCGGTCTGGGGCCGCACCAGTTGAATCCTCCCACCGTTCGCGTCCTCCCCCCCTACCAGGATGCGGCGCACGACCACGAGTTCGATGCCTACCCGATCTCGAAGTTTGGTGTAAACGTGGGTTGCGGCTGTTTTCTGGAGGAGGGGGTGGATGCCATCCTCACCGGCCCTGGTCCCGGGCCCGTCTTCGGGCCCCACGTCCGCGGGTTCACCAGCGACGGCACGCCCCTTCCCGGTCTGAGTTTCCTGGCCTACGGCACGAACACGTATGGGGTTAACGTGGCTGCCGGTGATTTCGACAGCGATGGTTACGACGAGATCCTCACCGGAGCCGGGCCAGGAGCGGTGTTCGGCCCCCACGTCCGGGCCTTCGACTATGATGGCGGGCCTACGGTGACGCCGGTGCCCGGAGTGAGCTTCATGGCCTATGGCGCCAGCAAGTGGGGGGTCAACGTGGCTGCCGGCGATCTTGACGGCGACGGCTTTGACGAGATCGTCACCGGCGCCGGACCGGGCCAGGTGTTCGGGGCCCACGTCCGGGGCTGGAACGTGGATGGCGGAACGGCCACAGCGATCCCCGGCATCAGCTATTTCGCCTATGAAACGCCGCGCTTCGGCGTGGTGGTGGGCTGCGGCGACGTGGATGGCGACGGCATCGACGAGATCGTCACCGCCCCCGGGCCGTCACCGGCCTTTGGCACCCGCATCAGGGGATGGAACTATGACGGTAAGACACTGGCCGAGCTGCCCGGCCTCGATTTCTTCGCCTGGCCCGCGGAAGAGGTGCGCTACGGGGCGACAGTCTGGGCCGGCACCGACCTTGACCTCGACGGCCGGGACGAGATCATCGTCGGCGGTGGCCCGGGGCCCGGGAACGGGTCCACGATTAAGGTGTTCGAGTATCGGAACAACCAGGTGACGCTCGACTTCACGCTCGACGCCTTCCCGCCGGTTTACACTCACGGGGTAAACGTGGCGGCGGGACGGTTTTAAGGAAATACTCAATGCGTTCCGGTATTCGTGTTCCCCTCATCTTGCTGATTCTCCTGGTCGCGCTGCCAGCGGCAGCCGCCACGATCCGTGTCCCGGCCGACCAGCCGACGATCCAGGCCGGCATCGACGCGGCGGTAAACGGCGACACGGTGCTGGTGGCCAATGGTCTTTACGTCGGCCCGGGCAATCGGGACATCAGGTTCGGCGGCAAGGCGATCACCGTGGAATCGGAGCACGGCTTCGCCACCTGCATCATCGACTGCCAGGGTCTGGGCCGCGGGTTCCAGTTCGTCAACGACGAGGGCCCAGATTCGGTTCTCCGGGGGTTCACCGTACAGAACGGATACAAGCTCGCCGACGGGGGCGGCATATACTGCCTCAATGCCTCCCCGGTCATCGAAGCGAACAGCATCGAGGGCTGCAACAGCGATGAGGGTGGAGGCATTTACTGCACCGGGGGCTTGCCGTTGATCCGGCAAAACCAGGTCACCGGTTGCGAAGCCGATCGAGACGGCGGCGGCATCTGCTGCGAGGAGTGCTCACCGGTCATCGAGAGCAACACAATTCATGGCAATACGTCATCGCATTTTGGCGGCGGCATCTACTGCTCGGTCGGCTCTCCGGCCATCACCGGCAACAGCATCACCGGCAACAACTCCGAGTATGGCGCCGGACTGGTCTGCCTTGCCAGCTGCCTGGTCAGCGGGAACCGCTTTATCGGAAATTACAGCAGCCGCTTGGGATCGGCCATATATTGTACCCTTGAGAATGAATCATTTATCACCGGGAACACCTTTTCGGAAAACGAGTGCAAGATGCACGGCGGCAGCATCACGGTGGCCTTCGGCGCCACGGCCCACATCACTGACAATCTCTTCACCGGCAATTTCGGCGGCAACTACGGTGCCATCTGGTTCTACAATGAGGGGTTCGGGGCATACGGCACGGTGAGTGGAAACCTGATGACGGGCAATTCCGGGGCAGGCAGCTGCATCTCGTTCGGAATTGCCACTACGGACCTGGGCCGTCCGCCAGCGCCTGAAGGTACTCCCCCTCGCCCAGTAGGCCCCCCCGAAAGCCGTGGTGGTGAAATCCTGGTCATCAACAACTCCTTCGTGGGAAACAATGGCAGCGCCATATTCCACGAAAACCATGACGTTCAGGTGGTGAACTGCACCATTGCGGGCAACGACCTCGGAGTCTACCGGCAGGGCTCATCGGGGCAGCTGACCATCACCAACTCCATAATCTACGGCAACACCAGCGAGCAGATTCATGGCAGCCCGTCGGTGACCTATAGCGACATCGAGGAGGGATACGGCGGCCCGACGAACATCGACGCGGATCCGCTCTTCATCCGCGGCCCGCTGGGGGACTATTACCTGGGCCACCTGTCAGCCGGCCAGCCGGCCGACAGTCCCTGTATCGATTCGGGGTCTGCCCCGGCTGGTGAGATCTGTTATGAGACGGTGGACGGATTGCTCTGCCTCGGCCGGCTGACCACCCGCACCGACAGCGGCCAGGACAGCGGCCAGGTGGACATGGGTTATCACTATCCAACCAACAGCCACATCCTTGGTCTGGTTGCCGCCCCCGGTCCGTCACCGGCCAACCCGCCGCTGGTCCGGGTCTTCCCGCCCCACACGGACGCTGAACCCGTCTCGGAGTTTTCGGCGTACGGCTCGCCTTCCTGGGGGGCGAATGTGACAGCGGGCCAGCTCACCGACGACGAAGGCCTGACCATCATCACCGGTGCCGGCCCGGGCGAGATCTACGGCCCCCACGTGCGCGGATTCACCGCGGACGGCACACCTGTTCCCGGCATCAACTTCCTCGCCTACGGCACGAACAAGTTTGGGGTCAACGTGGCCGCCGGTGACCTGGACGGTGATGGCTATGACGAGATCGTCACCGGTGCCGGGCCGGGCGCAGTGTTCGGGCCCCACGTCCGGGGGTGGAACCTGGACGGGGGAAGTGCAGCGGCCATCCCCGAAGTCAGCTTCTTCGCCTATGGCACGCTCAAGTGGGGGGTCAATGTGGCCTGCGGTGACCTCGATGCCGACGGGTTCGACGAGATCATCACCGGTGCCGGTCCGGGCGCCGTGTTCGGGCCCCATGTCCGGGGCTGGGATGTGGACGGCGGCCCGGCGGAAGCCATCCCCTGGGTCAGTTTCATGGCCTACGGCACGAACAAGTGGGGGGTCAACGTGGCCGCCGGCGACCTGGACGGCGACGGCATCGACGAGATCATTACCGCGCCGGGCCCCTCGCCGCTGTTTGGCAGCCACATCCGGGGCTGGAACGTGGACGGCGGAGAGCCGGTGGCCATGCCCGATGTGAACTTCTTCGCCTGGCCGGCGGGTGATGCCGGCTACGGCGCCCGGGTCTGCTCCGGTGTCGACCTGGACGGCAATGGACAGGACGAACTGCTGGTGGGTGGCGGCCCCGGCCCGGCAGTTGGCAGCCAGGTCAGGGCTTACCGCAGCACTGGACATGGTGTGGCCGTCGACTTCACGCTCGACGCCTTCCCGCCGGTCTACACCCACGGGGTCAACGTGGCGGCGGGGAGGTTCTGAGCCGCTCCCCCACCACCATCCCCCGGTTCCACGAACTCAGTAATACGACAGGTACGAATCGACCTCCCACTGGTGCACCTGGGCCTGGTAGGTGGCCCACTCCTGGCGTTTGGCGTTGACGAAGTGCTCGAAGATGTGCTCGCCCAGCGCCTCGCGGATCACCTTGTCCTTCTCCAGGCAGTCGAGGGCGCCGGTGAGGTCGGGGGGCAGCTCGTCGATCTTCAGCCGCCGCTTCTCCCGCTGGCTCATAGTGTAGATATTCTTGTTCACCGGCGGGCCGGGGTCGATCCTGTTCTCGATGCCGTCGAGGCCGGCGGCCAGCATCACCGCCAGGGCGAGGTAGGGGTTGCAGGAGGGATCGGGAACCCGGACCTCGACCCTCGTCCCCGGTCCGCGGCGGTCGGGCACCCGGGCCAGCGGCGAGCGGTTGCGCTCGGACCAGGCGATGTAGGTCGGCGCCTCGTAGCCCGGAACCAGCCGCTTGTAGGAGTTGATCAGCGGGTTGGTGATCGCCACGAAGCCCTTGGCGTGCTTCAGGATCCCGCCGATGTAGTGCATCATCGTCTCGCTCAGCTCGTACGTGGCCTTGGGATCGTGGAAGATGTTCCTGCCGTCCTTTTCCAGCGACTGGTGGACATGCATCCCCGAACCGTTGATGCCGAAGATCGGCTTGGGCATGAAGGTGGCGTGCAGCCCGTAACGCTCGGCCACCCGGCGGACGATGAAACGGAAGGTGGCCACATTGTCGGCGGTGGTCAGGGCTTCTGTGTGCTTGAAGTCGATCTCGTGCTGTCCCGGGGCCACCTCGTGGTGCGCCGCCTCCACCTCGAACCCCATGTATTCCAGGTCGTTGACGATGTCGCGGCGGGCCCACTCCCCCTTGTCCACCGGGGTCAGGTCGAAATACCCGGCGGCGTCGTGGGTCGTGGTGGTGGCCTTGCCCTGCTCGTCGAGCATGAAGAGGAAGAACTCGGCTTCGGGCCCGGCCTGCATGGTGTAGCCGAGCTTGGCCGCCCGGTCCACCACCTTGCGCAGGGCGGTGCGAGGGCAGCCCTCGAAACGGTCGCCGTTGGGGTGGTGGATGTCACAGATCAGCCGGGCCCGTTTGCCCTCGGCCGTCCGCTTCTGTCCCATGTCTGGGAAGATCCTGAACGTGCCCGGCTCGGGCACCAGGATCATGTCCGACTCCTCGATGCGGGCAAAACCCTGGATCGAGGAACCGTCGAAGAGCACGCCCTCGGTGAGCGCCTTCTCGAACTGCCGCTGGGGGATCTCGACGTTCTTGATCGCACCCATGATGTCGGTGAACTGCAGGCGGAGGAACCTCACGTCCTCTTTCTTGGCCAGGGTCAGGATTTCCGCGGTGGTCATGTGCTACCTCGATGCGGGCGGGCATTAAGCGGCCTGCCCTGTAGAAGGTGATTTGATAGATGCCGATGGATCGGCTTCCTGCTTCTATTGCACGATAATTCCGAACGTGTCGATTGTCAACATAAAATTGCAGATTGAATGTTTTTATTTCGTCAAATTGCATTATTGATGTATAATTTTATCTGTTTTATTTGATGATATGACCAAATGATATTCTAAACAGCTCATCGATGCAATTCCTGACATTCCGGCGGTTATCCATGTCCCCTCCAGTAATCCTCCCCAAATTGACAGCATTTTCCCTCTCTGGTACATTTCGTTGTCCTCATACCTGATGCATATGCCACCAACTTCCGGAGGGTCCTGATGAGCAAGAAAGGGAAACCAGTGCGCACCGCCCCGATCCCGGCCCCCGAGCCGAAAACGGTTCCGCCGGAGAGGCTGCGCTGGAACTGCCCCCCCTCCTGGCTCGACTTCAAGAACACCACCAGCGTGCCGCCGGCCACCGGCATCGTCGGACAGGACAAGGCGGTGGAAGCGCTGCGGCTGGGGATGGAGCTGTTTCGCCCCGGGTACAACGCCTTTGTCTGCGGCCTCTCCGGCACCGGCAAAATGACCACGGTGGAACTGCTACTGGAGCACATCAGACCCCGCTGCCCGCTGCCCCTGGACCGCTGCTATGTGAACGACTTCATCAACCCCAATACCCCGGTGCTGATCACCCTACCCCGGGGCCAGGGGCGGAAGTTCAAACGGGCGGTGGACGATATGATTCGCTTTCTCCGCGCCCGCGTGCCCCTCGAAATGGAAGGCGACGACTTCCGGCAGCAGCGGGCCTCGATCCGCCGTGAGTATGAAGAACAGGGGAACAAGATGCTCGCCAGTTTCGACGCCGGCATCCGCAAACAGGGGTTCGCCCTGGGCCAGGTGCAGATGGGACCGGTGAGCAGGCCGGACCTGCTGCCCATTGTCGACGGCGAGGAGATGACGATTCAGGAATACGCCGGGAAGATCCGGGAGGCCGAAGGCCCGGAAGCCGCGGCCGACCACCCGATGATCGCCCTGTACCAGGACTTGCGCAACGAACTGGACGGGATGCTGCGGGAGAACCGCCGACTGTCCAAGGAGATGATGGCCCGGCTGGACCTGCTGGAAGAGGAGACGGTGCGAGACCTGGCGAAGCATCTGGCCGAGGAAATCCGCCACACATTTCCCGACCCCAAGATCGACGGGTTTCTCAAGCAGCTGGTGGACGACGTGGCCGAGAATGTGGATGTATTCAAGGAGGAAGACGGCGACGATGATGAGAACAAAGGGATGCCGCCGGGATTCGGGGGCGCCGTCCCTGACGCCTTTCGCGCCTACGGGGTCAACGTGGTTCTCGACAACTCGAACCGCGAGGGCTGTCCGGTGGTGATCGAGACCACACCGAACTTCAAGAACCTCTTCGGCCACATCCAGGCGACGCGGCAAGGCATGAGCAACGCGCCGCCGGACTTCATGAATATCCGCGGCGGCTCCCTGCTGCAAGCCGACGGCGGCTACCTGGTGTTCAACGCCACCGACGCCCTGACC
>JAQAZP010000328.1:0-4110 GCA_032127265.1 Acidobacteriota bacterium | reverse complement strand
CCAGTTAGCATAACGATGTAGGTTCTCACGCACTTCAGGTTCAGCTAATACATTAATAAAGGCAAATTCTGCACCACATTCTGCTAATGCTTGTGTCAAAGACCGCGTTGTGGGGCAGGATCACCACTTCAAAGCCGCTGTCCGTGGGCACCAGCGTTGTTTCGTCGGGCCCGGTTCCGTCAGTTACGGGGAACGGAACGGCGGTCTCATTGATGATGCCGCCGGCGCGCAGCACCTCTTCCCAGGCGCTCTCCCCGGCACGCTCCGGGGGCAGGAATTCGTGGGGCTGGACAGTGATACGGGCCATCCAGTTCCGTTTCACGTAGTCGTGCCAGTCCCTGTCCCCTCTCAGCTGATGGTCTGCCGGCGCCAGGGCCTGGGTCCAGCGAAGCAGCGATTCGGCCTCCTGGCGGCCCTGGAAGAGCGGTGCGATCACCGGCTGGCAGATGGTGGCCAGGCCGGGCCGGGGCTCGGCATCGTTCCAGGATTCGAGGGTGTGGGTGCTGGGCAGGGAAAGGGTGCAGCCGGCCACCGTTTCATCGGGATACAAACCGTGGCCCACGGTGAAGGCCGCCCGGCTCAGCAAAGCGTTGAAACCGCCGCCCGGCCAGTCGTAGACCGGATTGACGCCGAGGAAGATAGCCACGTCCAGTCCGCCCTTGAACAGCGATTCCATGTCGGCCGCCGGGGTCACCGGCAGGGCCGCCGGCGCCGGGTTCCAGTCCAGGGTTGTTCCCGGGGCGCCCAGCATGGCGTTGATCGAGGCCACGGACGTGTGCGCCTCTTCGGGCAGATGCCCGCCGGCCACCACCAGGACCTCGCCATGGTGCTGCTCGAGGTCGTGGAGCAGGGCCGCCACCAGCGCCGGGTCCAGGTGATGCAGGTCGGTCAAGGCCGCCAGCACCGTCCGGTCACCGGCCAGTGCATCGCGCAGCGCGGTGGCCAGCCGGGCCATGGCCGAAGGCAGCAGCCGCAGCCGGTGGTCGGCGTTTCCACCGCTGACCGTCAACGTCGATTCAACGGCGTAGAAGCGGTTCATCCGGGTCCGTCCAGGGTGTTCATCGTTCACTGCCCGGCCCTCGGTAAAGCGGCGGATGTTCTCCAGAACCGCACCGTCGGTGCCCATGAAGTCGCAGTCGAAGCTGAGGATCACCCGCGCCCGGTCGTAGCGGGGGACTGGTTCGCCCTCCGCGCCGTAGAAACGGTTCCAGGCGGCCCGCCGCGGCGCATCGTGCGCGGTCTCGTGAACCAGGTGCCATGCCCCGGGGCACAGCTCGAGGAACTGGGCCACCAGTGCCCGCTCGGACGGTCCGAGGGTGGAGCGGGTGACCAGCGCCGATCTCGTCGCGCTGTGCAGCGCATCGGTCACCAGCGTGTCGGCTTCGTCCCAGGTCAGCGTCCGCCCGCCCTGTTCCGGCGTGCGCAGGCGGTCCGGGTCATAGAGCGAGAGCAGGTCGGCCTGGATCTGGGCGCTGCTGGAACCGGCGTTCACCGGGTGCTCGGGGCTGCCTTCGAGTTTCACCGGCCGGCCGCCCACGGTATTGACCACCAGCCCGTAGGGGTAGGTGCCGCCGGACCAGGTGGATGAGTAGAGCACCGAGTTCGCCGGAGGCTGGAACTCGGGTCGGTGGGCCCGGCTGATGATCTGCCGCCGGGGCTTGCGGTCGCAGCCGGTGACCCCGAAAGCCAGGGCGGCCGAGGCGGCCATCATCCCCTTGAGAATCGTGCGGCGGCTCAATTCGTCAGGAGCGGTGAGGTTCTCCCGGCGCCCGGGCAGTTCGGCATCCCTGATCTGCTCCCACCGTTCCGGCCGCTGTTGTTTTTTTCTATTCATGGGGCACCTGGATGCTCTATTCCCTCACCGGTGACATGCCGAGCAATGGATCGCCGCCCGGGTTTTCTGCCCGGTTGTGCGGCGCGGATCATCTTCGGCCAGCGGTTCCTTGTGGCAATCGAGGCACCAGCTCATTTTCAGCCCGTATTGCCGCTTCATGTGCACGAATGTCTCCACCGGCCCGTGGCACTTCTGGCAGGTGAGTTCGGCGATTTCCGTCATGTGCCGGCTGTGGTCGAAGTAGACGAAGTCGGCCACGTCGTTGACCTTGTTCCAACGCACCGGCGTCTGGTTTTCCCAGTATTTGAGCAGTTTGGCGGTTTCGGCCTCGAGATTGCCCTCGGCGTCCTTGGTCTGCACCTGATCGTGGCACTTCATGCAGGTGGAGATGGGCGGAACGGTGGCGTGGGGGCCGCGGTCCGCCTCGGTGTGGCAATAGAGGCACTCGATCTTCAGATCGCCGGCGTGAATCTTGTGGTTGTAGGCGATGGGCTGGTCCGGCATATACCCCGCCTCCCGCCGCGACGGCCAGAGGACGAAGGCCCCGAAGGAGACGCCCACGGTCACGGCAAAGAGAATCGTGGCCAGGGCGATGTGGACCCGCCGATCAAATTTTTTACTGAACATCGGCAACTATTACGTATGTATCAGGTCCAAAAAAAGATTCGGTGAGAGCTCATGGATGCGGCGGGTGGATCTGTCAATCCGCATCCTCTCGAACTCCCAACAGCTTATCATAAATCCGGGCCGGTGTTGTCAACTCACGGCTCAGCGATTCCAGCAGATCCTCCGTCTCGCCGATCCCGGAGAACTCCGCGGCCAGCGAGGTGACAAACTCGGCGTGGGGCCTTCCCCTGCGGTAGTCCGGCTCCCGCGGCGGGTGGGTCAGGTAGCGCTCGATCAATGCCGTTTCCGGCTGCACCAGCAGGGTCGCCGAGTAGAACAGCAGCTCCCGCGTGCGGTAGATGCAGGCCCCGCCGATCTTCCGCTCGCCGAGGGCCAGGTCGCTGATGCCCTGCTGTTGCACGCCGCCGATTCCGGCCCGCCGGAGACCGTCGGTCAACCAGTGGGTGAGCCGGGCGAAGTGCCCGGGGCTCCCGCCGAATCCGGTCACCGGCAGCACCGCGGAAACGATCACGTTCCCCGGGTCGAGCACCACCGCGCAGCCGCCGCCGTGCCGCCTCAGCACAGTGGCCCGGTCTTCCAGACAGGCCTCGATATTCAGCTCTTTCTCGGGCCGGCTGCCCCGCCCCAGCACCACCTGCACACCTTCCGGCCGATACAGGCGATGCCTGGGCCGGCGGGTGGCCATGGTGGCCTCGATCAGCGGGTCGTCCAGGTCGTAGACCCCAATGGACAGGCCCGCAACACTCTCCCGCGGCTTACGGCTCATTTCTTCCGCGTCGGGTTGATGTGCACCGCCTCCCCGGCCGCCGCCGCCGCCGCTTCCATCAGCGCCTCGGAGATGGTGGGGTGGGGGTGGATGGTGACCAGCAGGTCCTCCAGAGTCGCTCCCATCTCGATGGCCAGGGTGGCCTCGGCAATCAGCTCCGAGGCGTGGGGGCCCACCATGCCCACTCCGAGCAACAGCTTCGTCTCGGGATCGGACATCACCTTGACGAAGCCCTCGGTCTGGCCCATGGTCCAGGCCCGGCCCAGGGCGCGCAGCGGGAACTTGCCCACGGTGAGCGGGCGCCCGGCCTCTGCGGCTTCGCGCTCGGTGATGCCGGTCCAGGCGAGTTCCGGGTGGGTGAAGACCACCGCCGGCACCGCGCGGTTGTCGAAGGATGACTTGAGCCCCGAGATCACCTCGGCGGCCACCTTGGCCTCGCGGCTGGCCTTGTGGGCCAGGGCCGGCCCCGGCACCACGTCGCCGATGGCGAAGATGTGGGGTACCGCGGTGCGCCCTTCGTTGTTGACCTCGATTAGCCCCTGGTCGTTGGTGGACAGGCCGGCCTTCTCCAGGCCGATGTCGTCGGTGTTCGGGCGCCGGCCGATGGCCACCAGTACCTGGTCGAAATGTTTCTTCTTTTCCTCACCCTGGTGACTGATGGTCACCGCATAGCCGCGGTCCGACCGCTCCACCTGGACCACCTTTGACTCCAGGAGCACCGCCTTGAATCTTTCGGTGCAGCTCTTCACCACCACGTCCACCAGGTCCTCGTCAGCGCCCATCAGCAGGCGGGGGAAAAGCTCAACCATGGTCACCTGGGACCCCAGGCCGGCATAGACCAGCCCCATCTCCATCCCGATGTAGCCGCCGCCCACCACCAGCA
>JAQAZP010000327.1:0-4283 GCA_032127265.1 Acidobacteriota bacterium | reverse complement strand
CGCCATGGTCATGGGCAACATCAATCTAGGCTCGAAGTATCCGAGCACCATTCGCGACAAAGACGGCGACCTGCTCGACGGCAGCAATTCCTACAAGCTGCATCTACCGGCTGGCATCCCGGCGAAACTCTTCTGGGCGGTGACAATCTACAATCCGCAGGATGGATCGATGCCGGAAACCAGTCAGCCCTTCCCGTCACGCAACCAGTGGGACAATGTGGAGACGAACGCGGACGGATCCGTTGACCTCTACTTCAGCCCAACGAAAGCGAGTGGTGTGAACGAGAAGAACTGGATGCAGACGCTGGAAGGTCGCGCCATGATGGTCACCATTCGACTCTACGGCAGCGGCACCGAGTTCTACGACCAGACTTGGCGGCCAGACGATCTCGTGAAGGTGAAATGATTCGATCGTGAAACGCGCGGGCTGTCCGAGTGGACGGCCCGCAACTTCACCAGCGAGACAACTTCTGTCAACTGGACTTCTGGGGTTTCTATGCCCAGCTGGGCTGGTTTCTCACGGGAGAGCACAAGCCCTATCACCATGCGGAAGGTACGTTTGCCCGCTTGGAGCCGAACAATCCCATGAAGAACAACAACCCGTTCAGGAAGGGCCATCACGGAGCACTGGAGGTCACCGCGCGGATCTCCACCGTGGATCTGAACGACGGGGCGGTCACCGGTGGTGAGATGACCAACTTCACCATCGGATTGAACTGGTATCTCACCCGCGCCACACGCCTGATGTTCAACTACGTCTATTCCGACGTGGACGCTCACATGAGCGACGGCGTGGGCCACGCGAACATCTTCATGTTCCGATACCAGTTCAACCCCGGCTATTCCTGGCCCAGGCTTCATCTAAAGAAGCGGAGAACGATCTGGTAGGGTGGAGATGAGGCGGAAGCTCGGGATCTCCTACGGCGACGCCGACCTCAACAAGTACGACGTCCACGGCAACACCAGGATGCTGCTGGTGCGCCTGCTGTGGATGTACTGAACCAGCCGCCTGCTTTACGGTGAAGCCTGCTCGCCTTCCGGCTCACCCGCCGACTCGTCGTCTTCGATGTTGTCCCCCGTCACATCCCAGCTGGCGTCCGGGTCGAAGAGCTGGATCTCAGCGGCTATCTCTGCCGTTTCCTCACCGAGGTCCTTCTCGAAGACGATGTCCCGCTGGTTGATGAGGAAGGTCATGACACCCGAGTTGCCGTACTTGGCGGGCCAGGCGATCGCCGCAAAACCGCCGGTCATCCGGCCATCCCCGTCGATGTAGCTCCGTTCGACGCCGGGTGCGTTCGGTCCCTGCCCCTTGAGGATCCGGAAATAGTATCCGTGGAAGGGGAGCCGGGCGGGGTCGTCCGTCTCGGCAGCGGCCAGCAGGTCGCCAAGCGGGCTCAAAGGCTCACCCTCGATGGAATCCCAGAAGAGCCCGTCATGCAGCCCCTCGCTGCTGCGAACGCGCTGTGCAAAAGCCGGGGGGGTCCCGTCACGACCGATGGCGGCGTACTCGAACTGGGCGTCGACGTACTCGTGGAGCGAGGCGAGCGTCCACAGCTCGTTGTAGCCGATCCGCCGGTTGAGCAGTTCATCGCGGCCGGCTTCGGTATCGAAGCGCCACCCCGCATCGTGCTGGACCAGCGGTATGGGGAAGGGCCAGGCCTGCTCACCGAGGAGAGCGACGACAGTATCCGCATCGATCTCATCAAGATCAACCTTTTCAGCAATCATCTCCTTGACCCGCTGACCCTCCCGCTGGTCGTCGGCCTCGTCACCCGAACTGAAGAGATCGAGACTGCCGGGGCCGAACATCTCTTCGATCCAGCTGTTGTCGGCGGAGCCGATGGAGTCGTGCAGTGCCTGAACCGCCTCCTGGGGGGAGGCAAAGGTGCCCGGCGCGGGCGGTGAGCAGCCGGCAAGGGACAACAGGAGGCCGGTGATGCAGGCGATTCCAGCGATACCGGAGGAGTTAACCACTCTCAAAAGATTCTTTCGAATTCGGTTCATCGGTCATTCTCCATATATGTTAGCGACGACCGCCACCACGGCCACCACCGCCACGACTCCCGCCATAGGACCGTGTGCCCCGGCTCGATGAACCGCGAGCGCTCGCTGCCCGATCGGTTTTTGGCCGACTCGACCCGCTGTATGCGCTTCCCGAGGATCTCGAGCCACCTGAGCCCTTGGCGGAGCTGGCCCGGCTGCTCGCCCCGGCGCTCTTGGCGGCGCCGGCCCCGGCGGCCCGGTTCTGGGTTCCGGCGGTGGGGGCGCGTGCCCCACGAGTGCCGGCGGATGCCCCCGACCGGCCTCGCGCCTGGTTCTGGGTGACACGATTCGTGCCGGCCTTCCCGCCGTATTGGCCCGCCACAGACGAATTCTTGTAGTTGACGCCTTTGCGGTGGCTGGGGTTGTGATTCCAGTTCGAATTGTTACGGGAACGATTATGGTGATTGATGTTCGTGGTGCGGCTGAAGTTGTTGTAGCGGTTCACGTTGATGTTGACGCTGGAGCGCCCCCAGCCCCAGCGGCAACCACCCCAGATTGCCGCCCCCACTGCCACGCCGACACCGAAGGTGATCAGCCCGACGCCGGGCGGCGGCGGGTAGTAGAACCTTGGATAGTAGTAGCTGGGGTAAAACCAGGATGGCCCGTAGACCACGGTTGGCGAATAGGTGGGGACGTAGATGATCTCGGGCTGGGGCGACTCGATGACGATGATCTTGTCCTGCTGCACGGTCACCACCTGCTGCTCGGTGGTCTTCAGGTTCCCGGCGTCATTGGCCTTGCCGCGCATCTGCTGGACGGTATCTAGCAGCTCGTCCTGCTGCCCGAGGAAGGCGTCGCCCAGATCCTGGGTCCATTCGAGGTTGTCGCTCATCTGCTCGAGCACATCGGGCAGGGTGCAAAGCCCCTTGACCGAGGTATCCCAGTCCTGATCCTTGAGCGCCTCATCGAGCGCATCGTCCTTGAGATCGGCGTGCTCGCGCATAAAGCGGTCGGCCTGCACGACTTCCAGGGGATAGGTCGCCGCCATCAGGATCTGGGTCAGCAGTGAGTCGGGATAGAGCGCGATGGGCGCCACCATCTGCTCGAGCTGCTCAGTGGTAAAGCCGGATCCGCTGTCGCTTGTGGCAGCGGATTCTGGCGCGGAAGATGAAGCTGTTTGCGCCGCGACGGGTGCAAAGGCCCCGGCCAGCGACAGGTGCAGCATCAGGGCCAGGGACACAAGGGCCATGGTTCGCTTCATATTGAATTCCTCCTCGACGATCGCTCGGATCCCGGTCCCGGGCGCCCTGCGTTGCCGTCCAATTACCGACGATTTCTTAAGCCTGCCCCGTGGCGTGGCAACAGATCCCGATGGCGCTCACGATTAGCTTGCGACACTTTCATGGTGTGCGTAGGTAGTGACGATATAGAGCGCCTCTTGGTTTTGTCAATCAGTTATTGCCCTGCCTGCCTGGAACGGGCGATGGCCGCCAGCATTTCCTGTCCCTGGGCCCGGGTGGCCGGAGTGGCCGTCATCCGCCGGGCGAAGGCCTCCGCGCTGTCAAAATCTTGACGGAGGGAGGCCAGCCAGGCCGCGGTGTAGAGGTATTCCCCGTTCTCCGGCTCCAGGGCCAGGGCCCGGTCGATGGCGGCGGAAGCCTTTGCCGGCCGGCCCAGCCGCTGCTCCACCAGACCGAGGTTGTAGAGCACCCGGGTGTGGCCGGGCATGCCGTTGGCGGCCCGCTCCAGGTGCCCGGCCGCCTCGTCGAACTGCTCCATCTCGGCCAGCAGCAGGCCGAGGTTGTACTCCACCAGCGGAGCATCCGGCTCGGTGAGCAGGGCCTGGCGCAGCAGGTCGGCGGCCTCGTCGTTGCGCCCCAACTGGTTGTAGAGCAGGGCCAGGTTGACCTGGGCGGGGAAGAAGGTGCGGTCGATACGGATGGCGTCGAGATACTGCGCTTCGGCCTCGGCGGGCCGGTCCAGCTTGGCGTAGAGGTTGCCCAGGTTGTAACGGCCCTCGGGGAAGTCGGCAGCATACTTCCCGGCGGCGATGTACTCCTCGAGGGCGCTTTCGAACACCGGCATGATGGCGGGCGGCTGCAGCTGGGCCGGCGGGACCCCGGCCAGGGTGCGCGCCGCCTCCATCCGCACCGCGCGCACCGGGTCGTAGAGCAGGGGGGTGATCAGGCGGACGTTCTGCTGAAGATCCCGGCGCTCCAGGGCATTGATCGCCGAGTGGCGGATCAGCGCAGGTGCAGCGAGCCGGGGCCGTGGCAGGCCTCGCAGCTGACGTCGATCTC
>JAQAZP010000326.1:0-17493 GCA_032127265.1 Acidobacteriota bacterium | reverse complement strand
ATGGCCACCCGCTGCTGCTCTCCCCCGGAAAGCTTCCCCGGCCGCTGCCCCAGACGATGCCCCAGTTCCACCGCCTCCAACAGTTCCCGGGCCCGCGGCGCGGCGCGGCGGCGGGGCTCACCGGCAATCAGGGCGGGCATCATCGCGTTCTCCAAGGCGGAGAATTCGGGCAGCAAGTGGTGGAACTGGAAGACAAAACCGATCCGCCGATTGCGGAACGCGGCCAGCCCGGTCTCACCGAGGGCGTAAACGTCCTCCCCGCGAAAGAGCAGGTTTCCCGAATCCGGCGGTTCGAGAGCGCCGAGCACGTGGAGCAGGGTACTCTTGCCCACCCCCGATGCGCCGGTGATGGCCAGAATCTCACCCGGCGGCACCAGCAGGTCGAGACCGCACAGGATATCCACCTGTCCTCCCGAACCGAGGGTGAAGGACTTGAACAGCTGCCGGCATTCCAGCAGCGCCGGCGGCGGTACGGGGGGTTGTTCCCGCAGTTCACTCATAGCGCAGCGCCTCCGCCGGTTCAAGCCGCGCCGCCTGCCATGCCGGGTAGAGGGTGGCCAGGAAACTGATCAGCACGGCGGTGACCGCCACCAATGTGAAATCCAGCGGCATGACACGGAACGGCACATACTCTATGTAGTACACTCGCGGATCGAGGCGGATCAATTGCCAACTGTCCAGCAGCCGGGCCGAGAAAAAACCGGCGGTGCAGCCCACCAGGGTGCCGACGAAGCCGATCAGGCTCCCCTGGCAGATGAAGATCCGGGTGATGGCCCCGCGAGTGGCTCCCATGGAGCGCAGCACGGCGATGTCCCGCGACTTCTCCATCACCATCATCACCAGGCTGGAGACGATGTTCAGGGCGGCCACCATCACGATCAGCCCGATAGTGATGAAAGTCATCAACTTTTCCACCTTGAGGGCGGAAAACAACGGGCGGTTCTCGGTGAGAATATCCTTGACCAGGTAGCCGGGGCCCAGTTCGCCGGCCAGTTCCTCCCGGGTCTGCTCCAGAGAGCCCACATCCTCCACCCGCACCAGGACAACGCTGGCCCCCGCCTCCATGGAGAGCAGTCTGCGGGCCTCGGCCAGGGAGACGAAGGCCCACTGGTCGTCGTAATCCGACATTCCCGAGGCGAATATCCCGGCCACCCGGAAGGATCGGGGCCGGGGCAGCAGGCCGAGGGGAGAGAGCGAACCGTTCTGGGTCAGGACCCGCACCGTGTCACCGACCCCGGTGCCCAGAACCCTGGCCAGCCCCTGGCCGAGAATGATCCCCGGCCGCCGGCCGGCGGCCGGCTGAAGATCCTCCAGCACCCCATCCAGCAGATAGCTGCTGAAATCCACCACCCGGTGGATGTGCGAAGCGGGATCAACGCCCTTTATCCTGACAAAACGGTTGTCCAGCCCACTGGCCACCAGTCCCACACCCCAGGCCATGGGAGCGGCGGCATGGACGTTGTCCAGGGATTCAACACGGCTGACCAGCGACCCGGGATCGGCAATGCCGCCGGCGGAGGAGAACCCGTAGATGTAGATGTGGGCTTCGGCACCGAGAATCTTGTCCCGGAAATCCTGACGGAAACCGGCGGCGAGGGCCAAGGCGATGACCAGCGCAGTGACCCCGACGATCACTCCGAGCATGGAGATCCCGGTGATCACCGAAACAAAGGTCTGCTTGCGTCTCGCCTTGAGGTAGCGCAGGGCGATGAAAAGTTCGTATCGCACTCTACTCCTTGAGCCGCGCCACCTCCTCGGTGAGCACCGGAAGCACTTCGAAGAGGTCGCCCACGATCCCGTAGTCGGCCACCTTGAAGATCGGCGCTTCCGAATCCTTGTTTATCGCCACGATGCACTTGGAGGAGGACATGCCGGCCAGATGCTGGATCGCCCCGGAAATGCCGACGGCGATATACAGTTGCGGGGAGACCGTTTTGCCGGTCTGCCCCACCTGGGCCTGGTGGTCGACCCACCCTGAATCCACCACGGCGCGGGAAGCACCCACGGCGGCGTCGAGCTTTTCAGCCAGCGCCTCGAGTAGAGAGAAGTTCGCCGCTTCCTTCAGACCTCGTCCACCGGCCACGATCACGTCGGCCTCGGTGACGTCCTTTGTCTCGCCGCCGCCGCCCGTCACCTCTTTGACACGGGCCCGGATCTTTCCCTCGAGCCCCTCGACGGCGAAGGGAACGGTTGCGGGCGGCGCCGCACCATCCCGGATCTCGGCAGGAAATACGTTGGGCCGCAGGCTGGCCATCTGAAGCGTCTCACCGGCCCAGCGCACCGTGGCGATGGCCTTGCCGGCATACATCGGGCGTTTCGCAATAAGCCGGCCATCTTCAACGGTCAGATCGATGCAGTCGGTGGCCAGCCCGGCATTGCAGACGGCGGCCACCCGGGGCGCCAGGTCCTTCCCCATGGCCGTGGCGGGCAGGAGAAAGACGGACGGCGAAAGCTGGTCGATCATCCTGGCCAGCACAAGGCTGTAGCCCTCGGCGCTGTAAAACTGCAGGTCAGGGTGGTCGGCGGTGTGCAGTTGGTCGGCCCCCACGCCAGCCAGTTCGCCGGTGAGGGTGTCCACCCCGTTGCCCAGCAGGGCCACGTGGAGTTCGGCGCCCAGTTGATCGGCCAGCCGCCGTCCTTCGGACACGGCTTCAAAAGCGGCCTTTTTCAGTTTGCCGTCCCGTTGTTCAGCAAAAACCAGTATGGAATTGTTCGCCATGATATATATCCTTCGCGCAAGCGCCGATCTTTCAGCCTCAAATGACTTTGGCCTCTTCGTGGAGCAGCCGCACCAGTTCCTTCGCCGCTTCCACCGGCTCCCCAACGATGAGCCGCCCCTCGGGACGGGCCGGCGGTAACTCCAGCCTGGTCTGCAGAAGAAGGGCCCCGGCGGAGCCCACCGTCGCGGTGTCGATGCCCAGAGCGGCAGCGTCACGCTCATCGATGGGTTTTCTCTTGGCCATCATGATGCCCTTGAGCGAGGCGTATCGTGGTTCATTGAGCCCCTTCTGGGCGGTAATCACCGCCGGGAGCGATGTTTCCACTACTTCCAGGGCTCCCTCCACCGAGCGGTGCACCACGGCCTTGCCGTCACCGACTTCCAGTGCAACAGCCACCCCGACGTGCGGCAGGTCAAGCAGTTGGGCCAGCATCGGTCCCACCTGGTTGTTGTCCCCGCCCACCCCGTGTTTTCCGAGGAGGATCACGTCGTATTCCAGGGTCGCGATGGCCGCGGCAAGAATTCGTGCCACGCCCAGGGAATCGGACCCGTCAAAAGCCGGGTCTTTGAGCAGCAGCGCGTTGTCGGCCCCCATGGCCAGGCCGGTGCGCAGCGCCGTGCCGGCCGAGTCTCCACCCTGGCTGATCAGGGTCACCGTACCCTGCCCCGCCTGCTCCTTGAGCCGCAGCGCCGCTTCAATGGCATATTCGTCAAAAGGGTTGACCACCAACTGGACATCGCTCTCGTCAATCCCCATGTTGCCCGGGGCGATCTTGATTCTCGCCTCTGTGTCCGGGACCTGTTTCAGACAGACAATTGAATTCATTTCATGCTCCGATTATGCAGGATACTCCGGGCGGCAGCGTGTCGGGGATTTCCCCGCCGGGGCGGTCCGGCCCATGCCGTTACTCGTGCTTCTTCAGCAGCAGGGCCGCGTTGGTTCCCCCGAAGCCAAAGGAATTGTTCAACGCACAGGACACAATCGACGACCGTGCCTCATTGGGCACGTAATCCAGATCGCAATCCGGGTCGGGGTTCCGCAGGTTGATGGTGGGGGGCATAATGTCGTTGTACACCGCCCAGGCGGTGATGGCTGTTTCCACCCCCCCGGCAGCACCCAACAGGTGCCCGGTACTGGACTTGGTGGAACTGACGGCAAGCTTGTAGGCGTGATCACCGAACAGCTTCTTGATCGCCAGGGTCTCGGTGCGGTCACCGGGCGGCGTGGCCGTACCGTGGGCGTTGATGTAGTCCACCGCTTCAGGGGCCACCCCGGCATCATCGATGGCCGCCTTCATCACCCGCATCGCCCCGTCACCGTCCTCGCTGGGCGCGGTGATGTGGAAAGCGTCCGCCGTCATGCCGAAGCCGGCCAGTTCGGCGTAAATCCTCGCTCCGCGGGCCAGTGCCGCTTCACGCTCCTCGAGGATCAGCACCCCCGCGCCCTCGCCCATTACAAAACCATCACGGGTGGCGTCAAAGGGCCGGCTGGCGGTGGCCGGGTCGTCGTTGCGTGTGGACAAGGCCTTCATCGCCGAGAACCCGCCCACGGCCAACGGGCAGATCACCGCCTCGGTGCCACCGGCGATCATCAGGTCGGCCTGCCCGTGCTGGATCACACGAAAGGCCTCGCCCACGGCGTGGGTTCCGGTGGAACAAGCTGTACACTGAGCCATGTTCGGCCCCCGGGCCCGGAAGCGGATCGAGACATGACCCGCGGCGAGGTTGACGATCAGGCCGGGGATAAAGAACGGCGAAATCCGTTTTGGACCGCGTTCGAGCACCACCTTGTGCTGCCGCTCGATAAAGCCCAGCCCGCCGATACCGCTGCCGATGCTGACCCCGGCCCGATCCGAATCAAGGGCTGCGGGATCGATACCACTGTCCTCCACCGCAAACTGCGAAGCGGCCAGGGCGAAATGGATGAAGCGGTCCATCTTCTTCAGTTCTTTTTTATCGATGAACTGCAGCGGATCAAAGTCCCGCACTTCGGCGGCGATTTTCACATTGTATTCGCTGGTGTCGAAATGGGTGATCAGTCCGACACCGCTTTTGGCGGATCGCAGGGCCTCCCAGTTGGCGTCGTTGCCCACGCCGAGCGGGGAGATCATCCCGAGACCGGTGATGACCACTCGTCTTTTCGGCATCTCCTCAGCCCCTCCTCCGATCAGGCCGCTCAATGCGAGATTCGGCAGGTGTCCGGAAAGCCGGGCTCCGCTGTGCCCTCGCGGGGCGGCAGAAACCACGCCGGCTGCGCTGACGCCGCCGGCCGATCCACCCTGCGAGGACCGGAAACCGGTCAGCTGTCGATGTGGCCCTTGATGTATTCCACGGCTTCCTTGACCCGGCTGATCTTCTCCGCGTCGGTGTCGGGAATCTCGATATCGAACTCTTCCTCGAAGGCCATCACCAATTCCACCGTGTCCAGGGAATCGGCGCCGAGGTCGTCGACAAAGGAGGCTTCCTGGGTCACTTCCTCCTCGTCCACACCCAGTTGCTCCATGACGATCTCCTTGACCTTCGCCTCGATTTTCTTCTCGTCCATCCGAAAAACCTCCCAAGATGCATTTAAGTGAAAAAACAGCGGACTGACGTCATCTCATCTCAACCGTCGGTTTTCAGCAGTTTGGACCGGCCCCCGGTCCGGTTACATATACATTCCGCCGTTGACCCCCAGCACCTGGCCGGTAATGTAGGCGGACTCGTCTCCCAGTAAAAAAGCCACCGAGCGTGCAATATCATCAACGGTGCCCAGGCGGCCCAGGGGCACCCTGGACAGCAGATCCTTGCGCACGTTCTCGGGCAGCCCGGCCGTCATCTCGGTATCGATGAATCCGGGGGCCACCACGTTTACCGTGATCCCCCGGGAGGCCACTTCCCGGGCCAGCGAGCGCGAAAAGCCGATGATGCCGGCCTTCGACGCCGCGTAGTTCGCCTGCCCCGGGTTGCCCATGGCGCCCACCACGGAACCGATGCTGACAATCCGGCCGTGCCGGGCCTTGATCATCGATTTGAGCACCGCCTGGGAAAAATGAAATACGCTGTCCAGGTTCACCCGCAGCACCAGGTCCCAGTCGGCTTTCTTCATCCGCATCATCAGGCCGTCCCGGGTAATGCCGGCGTTATTGACCAGAAAGTCGACGCCGCCCCAGTCCTTGCTCACGGCGGTCACCGCCTGCTTCACCGCCTCGGGTTCCGAAACATCCAGGCAGTGCGCCACACAGCGGCCCTCCGCCGGGGACAGCTGGCCAACGGCGGCATCCAGCGCTTCCTGATCCAGGTCCACCAGGGCCACCAGGGCCCCCTCCGCGGCCAGCAAACGGCTGATGGCCAACCCGATGCCGCGGGCCGCTCCGGTGACGATGGCCCGTTTCCCGTCGAAACGCTTCCCCATGGCGGTCACGACTTCCTCTTTCGTGAAGCGGACTCCTTGATCAGCGCCGCACCGATCTCGTTCCGCTGAATCTGGTTTGTCCCCTCGTAAATCTGCAGGATCTTGGCGTCTCTCATCATTTTTTCAACCGGGTATTCGCGCATGTATCCGTAACCGCCAAAGACCTGCACCGCATCGGTGGTCACCTTCATCGCCACATCGGAAGCGAAAAGCTTGACCATCGCCGCCCGTTTGGCGAAATTCTTCTCGCCGCAATCGATCATCCGGGTTGTGCTGTACACCAGGGCGCGTGCCGCTTCGGTCTGGGTGGCCATATCGGCGAGGATGTGCTGGACGGCCTGGAAAGAGCAGATGGGCCGGTCAAACTGCCTGCGCTGCCGCGAGTAGTCCACCGTGAGTTCCAGAGCCCCGCGGCAGAGCCCCGCCGCCTGCGCGCCAACGCCCACCCGGGCCCGGCTCAGGGTTCTCATGGTGACGATGAAACCGGCCCCTTCCCGTCCCACCAGATTGGCTACCGGCACCCGGCAGTCCTCGAAGATCAGTTCGCGGGTGGACGAGCAATTGATGCCCATCTTTTTTTCCAGCTTGCCGAAGGTGAACCCCGGCGTGCCCTTCTCCACCAGGATCACGCTGGCCCCCCGCGGTCCCTTGGAGGGGTTGGTCATCGCCACCACGCAATAGGTCTGGGCCACCTCGGCGTTGGTGATCCACTGTTTGGTGCCGTTGATCACGAAGTGGTCGCCGTCGCGAACAGCAGTGGTCCTGATCCCGCCGGCGTCGCTTCCCGCGTCGGCCTCGGTGAGAGCAAAGGCGGCCAGGCTCTTGCCCGACGCGATGTTGGGCAGGTATTTCTCTTTCAACTCCTCGCTGCCGTCGAGGATCAGTGGAAACGCGCCCAGTCCCACTCCGGCAAAGGCCGTTGAGACACCGAGGCAGCCGCGGCTGATCTCGTCGGTGACCAGGCACCAGTCGGTCATTGCCCCGCCGAAACCGCCGTACTTCTCCTCGACGAATACGCCGAACAGCCCGGCGTCAGCGAACAGCTTGATCTGCTCCCAGGGGAATTTTTCGGCATGGTCCAGTTCCATCCGAACCGGGACAACCCTCTCGTCCACGATCTTGCGGGTCAAGGCCTGAATTTCACGCTGCTCTTCGTTCAGCATCCACTCCATGGGTCGGGGCTCACTCCTTCCAATCAACTGTGACGTGTGGAACGGCCGGGGCCCGCAGCTCAAGCAGTCTGGCCGGGTATCCCGCAGACCGGGAGATCAGGGCTCGGGACCGATCCACAAGTGTATCTGAAATCCGGAAAAATCGAAAAATCATTCTAGCCGATTGCCTCTCCGAGTCAAGACGGCCCAGGCGGATTATCGGATAGAAACGCTCTCCTCCTGGCGAACCAGTTCGGCCAGGCCCCGGGAAATCTGGCCGTTCACATCCTTGGCGCAAAAATCTCCGGCCACCCGCACGGCATTCTTGATCGCCTTTGCCGATGAGCGGCCGTGACAGATGATGGTGACGCCGCTGATCCCCAGCAGGGGGGCACCGCCGTACTCCGAGTAATCGACCCGCTTTTTGAATTTTCTGAAGGCCGGACGCATGAACAGGTAGCCGATGCGGGCAAGGATGCTTTTTTTAATCTCGGAGCGGATGAGGTGCTCCATGGTCTCGGCCAGGCTCTCGCTCACCTTGAGCGTGATGTTGCCGACAAACCCGTCGCAGACGATAACGTCCACGGATCCGTTGAAAACATCCCGCCCCTCCACGTTGCCGACGAAATTGATACTCGACTGGCGCAGGATATCGAAAACCTGCCGTGTCTGCTCGTTACCCTTGGTTTCTTCTTCGCCGATGCTCAACAGGCCGATTTTC
Organism: Acidobacteriota bacterium; assembly: GCA_032127265.1. Lineage (GTDB taxonomy): Bacteria > Acidobacteriota > JAQAZP01 > JAQAZP01 > JAQAZP01 > JAQAZP01. Next base: position 9,508 of record JAQAZP010000326.1, on the reverse strand, counting down.
GGATTTTTCCGGCCGAGAATCGCCTCGGCATAGAAACTCCCCATCACCGCGAACTGCATCAGGTGCTTGGCCCGGCAATCCACGTTGGCGCCAACGTCGAGCAGGATCGATGCCCCGGTCATGGTGGGCACCACCGTGGCCAGGGCCGGGCGCTGGACCCCTTCCAGGGATTTCATCACGATTTTGGACGTGGCCATCACCGCACCGGTATTGCCGGCACTGACAAAACCCTGGGCATCGCCATCCTTTACCAGACGGGCACCGATCCGGATGGAGGATTTCTTCTTCTTGCGAATGGCGGTAACCGCCGGCTCGTCCATGCCCACCACTTCCTCGGCGTGAACCACCTCGATGGGCAGACCACCCACATTGAGACGGTCAAGTTCCCGGTGGATCTCCTGCTCCCGTCCCACAAGAATTACAGGTAGCTGGAACTCGCGGCAAGCCTCAACAGCACCCTGCACGGTATTTCTGGGGGCGAAGTCTCCGCCCATGGCATCGACGGCAATTTTCATTGTTCACCGCTAGGCCTGCCTTCAGGCCATTTTGATTTCCACGACTTCCTTCCCTTTGTAGAACCCGCAATGTGGGCACACACGATGGGGCTGCTTGGGCTCACTGCAGTTGGGGCACACCGACAGGCTGGGAGGCGTGAGCGAGTCATGCGTCCTTCTCTTGTCCCGCCGAGCCTTGGAATGTCTGCGCTTTGGATTGGCCATACCCTTCTCCTTTGTCTCTTGCTTTCGCTCTCCTCCGGCGGGCCGAGCGGTTCAGGGAACCGCGGCTCAGTTGCCCGAGGACTCGTTCTTCATCTCTTCCAGCAAGCTGGATAGAACCTCCAGCCCCGAACCTTCAACCGCATGCTGCTGTTCACCGCAGGTGCACTCCTCCCGGTTGAGGTCGGCACCGCAGCCCAGACAGATTCCCCGGCAGGCCTCCGCGCAGAGCGGTTTCATCGGCAGGCCCAGGCGCACCAGTTCAGCCGTGAGATGCAGGAGGTCAAACTCCAGGCTGTCCACCTCCACCTCGCGCTTGGACGTTTCGTCGAGCACCACCTCAGCCCACTCTTCAACGTGCCGCCGGGGCACGAGATAATAATCGAACTTGGGCCGAACCGCAAACGAAAACGGGGCCAGACAGCGGCTGCACTCCATCTCAACTTCCGCCTCCAGCGTGCCCCAAAGATGGAATCGCTCACCGGCCCTTTTGACGTCCAGGTGCAACAGAGAGTCGGAGAGAAGCCGCACCCGCCCCCAGCCGACATCACTCGCGGGAAGGAATTGCGCCGCGGTTATGGTGCGCTCAATGGCGATGCCAGAGGCACCAATTTCCTTCAAGTCGATCTTCATCAATCGGCCCCCCGGCCCGAGATCACGGTGCTATCACCTTTGTTTTAAACGGGTTCATTATAGCCAGGGTCACCAACTTGTCAATCTCCACCCTTGGGTCAACCGCCTTTTTGAAAAGATCGGTACAGACCGATCACCCGACTGACGTAATTGACGGTTTCGCTGAATGGCGGCATCCCCTGGTAGTCCTGGACCCGTCCCTCCCCGGCGTTGTACGCCGCCAGGGCCAACTTCAGGTCCCCGCCGTACTTCTCCGACAACTGGCGCAGATAGGCCGCGCCCCCATTGAGATTTTCCCAGGGATCAAAGGGCTTCTGCACACCGAACCGTGCGGCGGTGTCCGGCATCAACTGCATCAACCCCATGGCGCCCTTAGGCGACACGGCCGAAGGGTCAAAGGACGATTCGGTGAATATCACCGCCACCAGCAGCTCTTCATCCAGTTGGTGATCCCGGGCGGCCCGGCGGATCAGGTCACGGAGGTCCCCTGCGCTCTTGCTGGCGATGAACTCCTCCAGCACTGCCCCGCTCCCCTGCCCCTGCTCCTCCGGCGCCGTCTGCGCTTCGGGATCGGCCTCTATCCGCTGCACGGCGTCCACCGGAACCTGGATCACCCCATCATTTTCCATGCGCAGCACGAAGCAGGCACCATCCAGTTCGCTGGAAAGCACACGCATTCTCCTGCCGTTGCGGAAGATCACCGTCTCGCCGGCCTGCACCATGGGAATCACCGCCGCCATGAGCACCGCGGCCAACAGCAGCGGCACTCCCCATTTTCCGCCTGCAGTCATTTGTTTAGGTCCTCAGGAACGATTTCTCGATGGCGGCCTGCGGGATCCTGAGCACGATGGGCCGCCCATGGGGGCAATACAACGGGTTTTCAGTCTCCAGCAGGTCGGAGAGCAACTGTTCCATTTTCTCGCGGCCCAGCGGCATGTTTACCTTTATCGCCGCGTGACAGGCGGCGGAGATGAGCAGACCCTGCCGGATCTCGCGGGCCAGTTGTCCGGTGGTGCGGTCACGGTCGCGGACCGCGGCCACCACTTCTTCGAGAAAGGGCTGCACTTCGAACTGCTCGAGGAAATCGGGATGTCCCTTGTGCAGAAAAGTGCTTCCGCCGAAATGCTCCAGCTCGATTCCCAGTTCGGCCAATTGCGGCAGCAGCGGCTCGAGAATGGCCGCGGACGGGGGATCGGTTTCGATCACCGCGGGCACCAGCAACCCCTGCACGGTGATGTCGTCCTCATGTAGTCCGGCCAGATACCGCTCATAGAGTACCCGTTCGTGGGCCACGTGCTGGTCCACCACCAACAGGCCATCGGCGTCCTCCACCAGCAGGTAGCTGTTGTGCAACTGGCCCAGCAACCGCCAGCGTCCCGGTGCCACGTCCGTGGGGACCAGCGGCTGGGGGCCCGGCTCGTGAACCGCCGGGGCCGACCAGTCCGGGTGCGACTGGCTGGTATAGGTCCGTTGCCCGAACACCGGGCGGCGGGCGCCGAGCAAAGGCAGTGGTTCGGCTGCCGGGGGTGCAGTCCACCCGTGCGGCGCAGCGCTTTCTGAGCTGCTGGCCCTGCCGCCATCGGTCACCGGCCGTCCCGCTGTTCCCTGGAGGGCCTGGCGCACGGCACGTGAGACCGCCTGGAACACCGCTCCGGGGTTCCGGAATCGCACCTCGTTCTTGGTCGGGTGGACATTGACGTCCACCTCTTCCGGGGGAAGGGCGAGGAACAGCACGTAAAAGGGGTTGACACCGGTGACAGAGAAGTCCCGGTAGGCCACCCGAACCGCCTGAATCACCTTGCGGTCGCTGACCGGTCGGTTGTTGACGAAAATGAGACTTGCGGCATTCTTCCGGCGGGTGGAAGTGGGGTCCACCGGAGACAGGACACCGGCAATTCGCACCTGGCCCCCGCCGAGCTGCTGGTCGAATTCCAGCAACTGTCCTATCCGCTCTTCGCCGAAAACCTGGTGCAGGCGATCCCGCAGGGAGGCCACGGCGGGCCACTGCAGGAGCTGCCGTCCATCGTGCCGCAATTCGAAGCTCACCCCGGAGTGGGCCAGCGCGGTGCGGGTGATCACCGCCGAAGCGTGGGAGAGCTCGGTTCCGGGCGTGCGAAGAAATTTACGCCGGGCGGGAACATTGTAGAACAGGTCGGCCACCGAGACCGAGGTGCCGCGGGGATACCCCAGGTCCCGCACGTCCACCACCTCCCCCCCCTCGATACGGACCTGCACGCCCGAATCGCTCTCCGCCGAACGGGTCTTGAGCAGCAACCTGGACACCGAGGCGATGCTGGGCAACGCTTCGCCGCGAAACCCGAGGAAGCGGATCTTTTCCAGATCCTCCTCCCCATACAGCTTGCTGGTGGCGTGCCGCTCCAGGGCCATGAGCGCATCCTCTCGCGGCATCCCCCGCCCATCGTCCTCCACCTGCACCAGTCGCCGGCCACCTTCCTCCAGCACCACGGTCACACTGGTGGCCCCGGCGTCAAGCGCGTTCTCCACCAGTTCCTTGACCACTGATGCCGGGCGCTCCACCACCTCTCCGGCGGCGATCTTGTTGATCAGGTTGTCGGGGAGCAGACGGATCTCACCCATGGCGAACTCCATTGGCCGGTGGATTGCTCCGGCGGAATGCGGAGATGGCGGCCGCGGCTCAGTCGGTGCCGACGGACTACGGCTGGTCCTGGGGCGGCTCACCTTCCGCGCCGGGGGCAACCGGATACTCCCGACGGAGGAAGTCCTGGACCGGAGGCGCGTCCTGGTCGACGATGAGCGTGATGTTCATCGCGGCAGCCAGCTGTTCGGCCATTCCGGCGTAGACGTCCGCCTCCTCGGGCCGCAGCATCTTCCGGGTGTGCATCGCCTGCTTGACCAGCATGATCATGGTCGCCGGATGGTCGGGGAACTGCTCCAGCATCCGCTGGAAATTCTTCTCCCTGATGCCGTCCCCCAGCAGCGGATCCTTGGCGGCCAGTGTTTCGCCGTGGAAACAGTTGATCAGTATCACGTCCATCATGGTCTTGCGGTTGGTCGCGCTGTCATAGAACTCGTCGGTATAGCCGTTTTCCTTGTTCCAGATAGTCGGATCCATCTCCGCCGAATCCAGGAGCCCGGCGGCCAGCAGGTAGTAGTTCTCAAAATCCCGGTTGGGCAGTGACAGGCTCTGGGCGGTGAAACCGGTCCAGGCCTCGCCATCCAGTTCGCGGCCGAGAACATCCAGGGAGTTCCGGATCTGCAGCATCTCCCAGTCGGAGCAGCTGCTGAAATTCCCCGGTTCGATTTCCAGGCAGTAGTCCAACGCCTGCTGGTACAGCGTGCGCGCGGCCTCGATGTCGTTCATTTCGAAACGATAGAGCTCGGCAGCCACCAGAAGGTAGAACTGTTTTTGCGAATTGATGTTGTCGCCAATGGCCTCGATGATCTCGGTATAGAAGGCGACGGCGCCGGGGATATCCTTCGCGACGTCCCGGGCGTTCCTGGCGAAATAGTCCTTTGTGGTGATGAAATCCAGCAGCGCCTCGGAGCGCATCGAGGATTCGCCGCCGCCCTCGATGATCTGGAGGTAGATCTCGGAAGCCTGTTCGAGAATGCTCTGCCCTTCTATGCTGTCCCCTCCGCTGGTGATGGTTTCCTGTCCCAGCTGGTAGAGGTTTTTGGCCTCCTGGAAGAGGGCTGAGACCTGCTCTTCGCTCAACGAAGGTTCCGGTGCCGCCGGCTGCTGATCCCCTTCGGGCATCGCCGGGGGGGTCTCGAAAGAGGTTTCCGCACGAGGTTCGCTCTGGCCGGTCACCGGCTCGGGAATGTCGGCCGCCGGCAGGGTCTTTTTCGCCCCGCAGCCAATACCACCCGCCATTGCCGGAACAAGAATGAGTGCCATGCTCCATTTGATTGCCGAATCGGTCCACTTGCCCACTGCTAATCTCCTTCGTTGTTTCGGGTCCTGCCGGCTTGGCCGCCCGGACGTCACTCAATTCCTGTCGACAACTGCCGCCGACGGATCCATCGCCAGCCCCGAATGCTCCACCAGACGCTCCAGGGGGATTCGGCCTCTGCGGATCAGCTTGAGCCGCGTGGCGCCCCCCTGCTCGAATATCCCGACCACCGTCGAACCCGGCCCGCCCGGGGATGGTCCGGTGTCCAGCACCAGGTCAACTTCCCCGCCCAGGCCAGTTCGAACGGCCGTGCCGAGATGCGGACCGTCACTGCCGGAACGGTTGGCGCTGCTGCCGGTGATCGGCGCACCGAATCGTTCCAGCAACGCCTCTGCCGCCGGCCATGCGGGCCAACGCAGCCCCACGGTCCCGTCCGTGGCGGCAATTCCGGCGGTGAGCGGCCTGCTGGCCGGCAGAACCAGGGTCAGCGGTCCGGGCCAAAAGGCCTCGATCAGCGGCATGACGGCCCGGGGGAGCGCCGCCCCCAATAGAGCTTCAGCCTGTCCCGGTCCGTTGACCAGCACCGGCAATGGAGCCCACCGCCGGCGATGCTTGATTCTGAATACGCGTTCAACCGCCATTTCGTTGAGCGGATCGGCCCCCAGAGCGTAATAGGTGTCGGTGGCGAAAGAAACCACGCCACCCTCATGCAGCATCTTTGCTGCCCGTTCGAGCGCCGCTTCCCACGACGTCCCCGGATCGGGCGACAGACTGAGTAGCACACCCTCGCTCACGGCAGTCAACCCTCAATAGCTCAAGCAGTTCAAGCACTGGACGATACCACAGACGCCGGGAGTAGTCCACATGGGCCGGACGGTATTCCCGCACCGTTATTAGCCCCCTGCCCCACAGGCACCCTTGCGGGCCGGAGCCGGTGAACATATGCTAGTGTCCTCCAGGCTGTGGGCCGGGTCAGGGCCTGGGCAGGAGGCATCAGCCATGGGTGAGGTGAGAACGGCTATTCCCCAGGGGATCCCTGAGATCAGGAGCAAGGACAACCCGCTTGTGCGCCAGGTTCGCTCCCTGCGCCACGCCAAGTTTCGCCGCTCCTCCGGTCTGTATCCCGTGGAGGGAGTGCGGCTGGTGGAAGACGCCGCCCGAGCCGGCGTGCCGATGCCCGTGGCCCTGGTCAGCCCACGGCTGGTTCGCACCCAGCGGGGCCGGATGCTGGCCGAATTGCTGATGGGCCTGGCGGCTCGCCTGGCCGCCATCCCGGACAGCCTGATGGCCTCGCTCCACGAAACTCGGACACACCAGGGGGTGGTTGCCGTGGTAGCCCGGCACGAGGTTCCCCTGGAGCAGTTCCCGCCAAAAGCCGCGCATGCCGTGGTCCTGGCCCACCGTGTCCAGGATCCAGGGAACCTGGGGGCGATTCTTCGCTCGGTGGATGCCGCTGGTGCGGATGGTGTGATCACCACGCCGGAAACGGTGGATCCGTTCAACCCCAAGACCGTGCGCACCGCCATGGGCTCCCTGTTCCGTGTGCCGGTGTCGGTGGCCACGTCTTTGGATCAGGCTGTTGCCCGCTGCCGTGTGCGGGGGATGCGGATCATCGCCGCCCACCTCGAGGGTCCACCGCTGCCGGAGTGCGACTTTTGCCATCCCTTTGCCCTGATCATGGGCCGGGAGGGCGAGGGCCTGACCCAGGCCGACCTTGAAACTGCCGACCAGACGGTGAGCATTCCCATGCGGGAAGGCGCCGATTCCCTCAATGTGGGGGCGGCAGCGGCGGTCCTGCTCTACGAGGCGGCCCGCCAGCGCGGCTATCGTTTTTCCTCACCGGCGGGCGGATACCAGAAAGGGTCGAGGGAACGGGAATCATGACCAGGGATACACAGCAGGAACTCCCGGACCTTCAGCCGGACGCCCCGGCGGATCGTCCACTGGCCGACCGGATGCGTCCGGCAAGCCTCGAGGAATTCGTCGGGCAGCGGGAGATCGTCGGCCCGGGAACACCGCTGCGCGTGGCCGTGGAGCGTGATGATCCGCAATCCTGCATCTTCTGGGGCCCTCCCGGCTCGGGAAAAACAACCCTGGCCCGGCTGATCGCCGCCACCACCCTCAGCCGCTTCATGGAGTTCAGTGCTGTCCTCTCCGGTATCAAGGAGGTCAGGCAGGTCATGGACCAGGCCGCTCGGGAGCGGCGGCTGAGCGGTGATCGGTCGATCATCTTTGTCGACGAGATCCACCGTTTTAACAAGGCCCAGCAGGATGCGTTCCTGCCCCGTGTGGAATCGGGTGACATCGTGCTCATCGGCGCCACCACGGAAAATCCCTCATACGAGGTGATCGGGCCGCTGCTCTCCCGCCTGGCGGTTCACATTCTTCAACCGCTGGAAACGGAGGAAATGACCCTGATCCTTTCCCGGGCCCTGGCCGACGAGGTGCGGGGCCTGGGCGCACTCAACCTATCCGCCGGCGAGGATACCCTGTACCGTATCGCCGCCCTGGCCGACGGCGATGCCCGGCGCGGCCTGAACATGCTCGAAGCAGCCGCCCGGCTGGCCGCGAGCCGCGGCCCCGATCCCCGGGGGTTGACGGTTATCGACGAGGAGACCCTGGCCGCCGTGGCCGCGAGAAAAACCCTCTACTACGACAAGGGCGGTGAAGAGCATTTCAACATCATTTCAGCGCTGCACAAGAGCATGAGAAACAGCGATCCCGATGCCGCACTCTACTGGCTGGGCCGTATGCTCGAGGGCGGCGAAGATCCGCTCTACATCGCCAGACGGCTGGTCCGCTTCGCTTCGGAGGACGTGGGCCTGGCCGATCCCAACGCCTTGCGGGTAGCGCTCAATGCCCGGGATGCCGTGCATTTTATCGGCCTGCCCGAAGGGGAACTGGCCCTGGCCGAAGCCACGGTCTACCTCGCCCTGACCCCCAAAAGCAACGCCCTGTACACCGCCTGGGCCTCCGTGAAGCGCGACATCCAGCGTCACCCGGCCGCGCCTGTTCCGCTGCACATCCGCAACGCTTCAACCCGGCTGATGAAGTCCGCCGGCTACGGCCGCGGGTACCAGTATGCCCACAACCTCGAGGAGGGGGTGGCGGACATGGACTGCCTGCCGGAAAACCTGGCCGGCCGGCGCTACTATCACCCCACAGCGGAGGGGATGGAACAGCGCTTTCGAGACCGCTGGGAAGAGCTCCGCCGCCGCCGGAACCGTGCCGGCCGGCGTGAGGACCGCGGGACCCCTGGCCATGGCGTCCGTGACGCGGAACCAGAAGAACGGCAGCGCGGCGAATCTTGACAAGAAGCAGCCGATTCTGCTATGGTTCCCGCCGTTGAGAAGATTGTAAGCCTAATCATATATTAGGTTTATAAATATCAGGCATCCGCGGCCAGATCGGCATCCCGCCCGCGCGGAACCCGGCCGGGCCCGGATTCACCAACCGTCCCATCCAGGAGTGTATTGATGAAGATTCACGAGTACCAGGCCAAGGCCGTTCTGAGAAAGTTCGGGGTTCCCGTACCTCGTGGCGAAGCGGCGTTCAGCGTGGAAGAGGCCGAAAAGGTGGCCCGGGAGCTGGGCAGTGACAAGGTGGTGGTCAAGGCGCAGATCCACGCCGGCGGACGGGGCAAGGGCGGTGGGGTCAAACTGGCCGACAGCGTCGAAGAGGCAAAGAAGCTGGCCGGCGAGATCCTGGGAATGACCCTGGTCACCCACCAGACCGGCCCCGAAGGCAAGAAAGTGGGCCGTCTGCTGATCGAGGAAGGCCTTGACATCGCCAAGGAACTCTATCTTGGTATTCTGGTGGACCGCGCCGCCTCCCGGCCGCTGGTGATGCTCAGCGCCGCCGGCGGAATGGAGATCGAAAAGGTGGCCGCCGAGACGCCGGAGCTGATCATCAAGGAGCACGTGGACCCGGCCACCGGGCTGCTGCCCTTCCAGGCCCGCAAGCTGGCCTTCGCCCTCGACCTGGAGAAGAAGGCTTCCGGCAATCTGGCCCGGGTGATTCTCAAGCTCTACAAGGTGTTCACCGCCACCGACGCCTCGATGGTGGAGATCAACCCGCTGGTGATCACCGTCCAGGGCGAGGTCGTGGCCCTGGACGCCAAGCTCAGCTTCGACGACAACGCACTCTTCCGGCATGCGGACATTCTCGAATACCGCGACCTGGAGGAAGAGGAGCCCCTGGAGATCGAAGCCTCGAAGTTCAATCTCAACTACATCAAGCTCGACGGCACCGTGGGTTGCATGGTCAACGGCGCCGGCCTGGCCA
>JAQAZP010000325.1:0-59044 GCA_032127265.1 Acidobacteriota bacterium | reverse complement strand
TCCCGGCCCGGCGCCGGTGACCATCTCGTCGATGCCGTCGCCGTCGATGTCGCCGCAGGCCACGTTCACGCCGTAGTTCAGCGTGCCGTAGGCCATGAAGGAGACCGCCGATATGGGCGCGGCGCCGCCGCCGTCCACATTCCAGCCGCGCACGTGGGGCCCGTACACCGCACCCGGTCCCGCGCCGGTGACGATCTCGTCGATGCCGTCGCCGTCGATGTCGCCGCAGGCCACGTTCACGCCGTACTTCGGCGTGCCGTAGGCGAAGAAGGAGAGGCCGGGGATCGGCTGGGGGGCGCCCGACCCGTCCCAGTTCCAGCCGCGCACGTGGGGCCCGAACACCGCGCCGGGACCGGCGCCGGTGACAATCTCGGCATAGCCGTCATCGTCCAGGTCGCCGAGGGCGACGTTCACGCCGTAGCGGTTGGTGCCGTAGGCCAGGTAGGAGACCGCCGGGATCGGCGCGCCGGATGAGCGGAACCCGCGCACGTGGGGCCCGTAGATCGCGCCCGGCCCCGGGCCGGTGACCACTTCGGGGCGGCCGTCGCCGTCCAGGTCGCCGATGGCGCTGTTGACGCCGTAGCCGCCGGCGGCGTAGGCGTCCCACTGGGTGATCAGCAGGTCGCTGCGCGCCGTGTCGAAGAGCCGGACCCGCGGCGGGTTTTGCGGCCCCGGCCCCGGGCCGGCGGCGAGGAAGCTGCCGGCGCTGTTGTTGTTGATGACCCACAACGATCCGGCGTCGCCGGCGCTGTAGGCGAAGGCCAGCAGGTCGAGGTCGCCGTCATTGTCCACGTCGGCCAGCTGCTTCAGCCCGTTGTTCCTGCTGACCCCGTAGGCGGATTCCAGTGTGGCGGCTCCGCCACCGTCCACGGCGAACAGCCCCACCGTGTGGATATACGTTTGGGTCGCGATGAGTTCGGTGGTTCCGTCACCGTCAGGGTCGCCGAGAAGGAAATCCCCCACCGGGGTGTCGCGGTAGGTGGTGACGAGGTCACCGAAGGTGCCGTCGCCGTGGCCCATCAGCACGGAAATGCTGTGGTCGTACCCCGTGTCGAACACGATGTCGAAATGCCCGTCGCCGTCCAGGTCTCCGGTGAGGACCCGCGAAGTGTTGAAATCTCCCTCGAACTGCTGCGGGGCGCCGAAGGTGCCGTCGCCGTTTCCGGGGAAGATGTGCACCACCTCGTCAGTGGAGTAGTTGTTGTCGTACACGGCCAGGTCGGGCAGCCCGTCCTCGTTGAAATCTTCGATGAGGATATCGAAGGGCACACCCAGGCCGGTGAGGTCGGTGAGGAACTCAAACGTGCCGTCCCCGTTTCCCGTCAGCACCGACACCAGGCCGTCCTGGGAGGAACTGATCGCCATGTCCGCTATGCCGTCCAGGTTGAGATCCCCGACGGCGAAACCGCTCGAGGGGTGGATCGTGCCCACCTCCGTCATGTTCCCGAACACTCCGCCGCTGGCCCCGAGGCGGACTTCCACGTGGTAGCGGTTGTCGTAATAGGTCTTGCCCAGCAGGTCGGGGTGCCCGTCGAGGTTGAGGTCCGCGAGGCGTATCCGTTCCAGGTTTTCGTCGACATTGTAAATCGTGGGGTCGCCGAAGGTGCCGTCGCCGTTGCCGAAGCGCACGCGGATCTCGGCCTGGTAGTAGTCGTTGCGGCTGATCACCAGGTCGACGTTGCCGTCGAGGTCCAGGTCCTGGCAGAGATAGTAGTAGCAGTCGTCCACGGTGGCCGTCCGTCTGGGGGAGACGAAGGTGCCGTCGCCCAGGCCGCGGATCACCATCAGCCCGGAGTCGCTGGTGGAGACGTTGTCCGACAGGCCCACCAGGTCGAGGAAGCCGTCGCCGTCCGCGTCGAGACAGGAGGCGCGGTACGCGTCGCCGGAGAGCACCGACCGGGGGGCCTCGGTGAAGGCTCGACCGCCCTGGTTCAGCAGGACGCAAATTTCCTCCGCGGCGGACCTGGTGAGCACCAGGTCCGGATCACCGTCGTGGTCCGGGTCGCAGATCGACAGCCGGCCGGAAGAAGCGTCGTACTCGCGGCGGCTGGTCTCGGGGAACTGGCCGTTGCCGTTGCCCCAGAAAAAAACCAGCTCATAGGGATAGCGATCCCAGGAGGCGATGACCACATCGGTGTGGCCGTCCTGATCCAGGTCGGCCGCCTGCATGGCGTCGGGGTCCTCACCCGGGCCCAGGGGCTGGCCGTTGGAGAAGGTCCGGCCGCCCTGGGAGATGTAGGTGAACAGCCCTTCGTAGTCCGTGCTCACCACCAGGTCGACCAGGCCGTCCTCGTCCAGGTCGGCGGCTTCTGCGTGCACCAACTCATCTTCGAGGATCAGGGGCAGGTAGCTCTCGAACAGCCCGTTCCCGCTGCCCCAGAGCACCAGCACGATGTTCTGCCAGGAACTGGTCACCGCGGCCAGGTCCTGGTGCCCGTCGCCGTCGAAGTCTCCGTGGGTCATCTGCTGCAGGTGGAGCTGGCCGGTGTACGATACCTGCGCCGCCCAGAACTGGCCCAGTCCGTTGTTCTTGAAGATCTGCAGCTCGTCATTTTTGGAACAGGCCAGGTCCATGTCACCGTCGTTGTCCACGTCCACGGTCTCGATGGAGCCGCCCACACCCTCGACGATGAGGATCTGCTGCTCGAACCCGCCCTGCCCGTCGTTGAGCAGGATGGCCACGCCCGAGTTGCTGGTGTAGGAGGCATGGGTGATGGCCAGGTCGGTGTCGCCGTCCCCGTCGAAATCCGCCGTGACCGAGGATGACGGGTCGAAGTCGGTGGCGATGAAGCGGGCCGTATCGAAGAGTTGGCGCTCCGCGGCGGGGGAGGGGAGCGCGGCGAACAGAACGGCGGCCAGGAGAGTGATGACGATCGGGAAAGCTCTTTTGACGCAGTCGGTCAGGGCCTTCGGTCTCATGGTCTTGATTCTCCTCTCCTTTGCCGTTGCTCATTGCGATAGATCAGTGCCGGGCCCCGGCCACCTTGACCCCGTAGCCCGGGACCACGCCATCGAAGGCATCGAAGTCGAGATTGGCCATCGGCGCCAGAACGGTGCCGTCGTAATTCCAGCCCCGGACCCGGGCCCAGTGCGTGGGGCCCGGCCCCGGCCCGGTGAGGATCTCGTCGATGCCGTCGCCGTCGAGGTCGCCGCAGGAGACGTTGACCCCCCACTGGGTCAGGTTGTAGGCGATGAAGCTCACCGCCGAGATCGAGGCCACCGCCCCGCCGCCGTCCCAGTTCCAGGCCCGGACGTGGGGGTAGAAGACCGTGCCCGGCCCGGCGCCGGTGACCATCTCGTCGATGCCGTCGCCGTCGATGTCGCCGCAGGCCACGTTCACCCCGTATTTCAGAGTGCCGTAGGCCATGAACGAGACCGCCGATATCGCTGCGGCGCCGCCGCCGTCCACATCCCAGCCGCGGACGTGGGGGCCATACACCGCGCCCGGTCCGGCGCCGGTGACGATCTCGTCGCAGCCGTCGCCGTCGATGTCGCCGCAGGCCACGTTGACCCCCCACTTGGGCGTGCCGTAGGCGAAGTAGGAGAGGCCGGGGATCGGCTGGGGGGTGCCCGACCCGTCCCAGTTCCAGCCGCGGACGTGGGGACCGAACACCGCGCCGGGGCCGGCGCCGGTGACGATCTCGGCAAAGCCGTCGGCGTCGGTGTCGCCGAGGGCCACGTTCACGCCGTAGCGGTTGGTGCCGTAGGCCAGGTAGGAGACCGCCGGGATCGGCGCGCCGGATGAGCGGAAGCCGCGCACGTGGGGCCCGTAGATCGCGCCGGGGCCCGGGCCGCTGACCACCTCGGGGCGGCCGTCGCCGTCCAGGTCGCCGATGGCGCTGTTGACGCCGTAGCCGCCGGCGGCGTAGGCGTTCCACTGGGTGATCAGGATGTCGCTGCTCGCCGTGTCGAACAGCCGGACCCGCGGCGGGTTTTGCGGCCCCGGCCCTGGCCCGGCGGCGAAGAAGCGGCTGGTGCTGGTATTGTTGATCACCCACATCGAGCTTTCTTCACCGAGGTCAACGGAAGTGACCAGCAGGTCGAGGTCGCCGTCATTGTCCACGTCGGCCAACTGGAACGCGCCGGCATAGAGGCTGACGCCGAAACTTGCGGTACAGGTTGCCGTCCCGGCGCCGTCCACCGTGTAGAGGGCGATCTCCTGGTCGTTGTGGAGGTGGGCGATGACCTGCGGGAGGCCGTCACCGTCCGCATCCTCCACCTGGATGCGGCCGATACGGGACGGACTGCCCTGTTCCACGCAGGGGTCGAAGGTGCCGTCGCCGTTGCCCATCAGGATGAAGAAGTCGTAGCCCAGTCCGTCGGTGACCACCAGGTCGATGTTGCTGTCGCCGTCCAGGTCGGCGGGGATGAGCAGGTAGGAATAGTAGGCGGTCAGGCTGGTCACCGCGGTGCCGAAGCTGCCGTCGCCGTTGCCGGGGAAGACGTGGACCTGCTCGTCGGGGAATGTGCTCTCGTCATGGACGGCCAGGTCGGGCAGGCCGTCCCCGGTGAAGTCGGCCGCCGCCAGGGCCCAGGGTTCGCCGCCCACCGCGAGGTCGGCCAGCTGCTGGAAGCCGCCGGCGCCGTCGCCGAGCAGGATGGAGACCACGGCGTCCTCCCGGGAACTGATCATCAGGTCGGGCGCGGTGTCCTGGTTCAGGTCGGCGACGGCGACACCCGACTGGGGGTGACCGGTGTCGATCACCAGCGGGGGCTGAAAGTTGCCGCCGGCTGAACCGAGACGGATTTCATACGAGGTCTGCAGCGTCAGCAGATCGGGGTAGCCGTCGAGGTTGAAATCGGATACCTCCAGATAGCCCAGGTCGTCGTCCAGCAGGTAGACCGTGGGGCCGTCGAAGGAGCCGTCGCCGTTGCCCAGCCGGACATGGAACTCGGGAGAGGAGTAGTCCGGCACGCTGATCGCCAGGTCCATAACGCCGTCCCGGTCGAAATCGTCGCAGACGAAATCAGTGCTGTCCTTATCGATCGGTTCCCGGCGGGGGGCGGAAATCGTGCCGTCACCCAGCCCGCGGAAGACCATTACCCCGCCCCGGCCCGAGTACTCGTTCTCGTCCTGGGCCACCAGGTCGAGAAAGTCGTCACCGTTCACGTCGAAGAGGTGGAACTCCCGAATCCAGCCGGAGGTGGCGGAGAGTGGCGCTGCGGCGAAGCTGCGGCCGCCGGTATTGAGCAGCGCGTGAAACTGCTCGAGATCGCTGTCCAGTGCCGCCAGATCGTTGTCGCCGTCGTAATCCAGGTCGGCGACGGCAATCCTGTCCAGGTGCGACCCGAATTCGAGCCGGCTCGTCGCCGGGAAGGTGCCGTTACCCGAACCCCAGTAGACGACGATCTCCCGCGGAGTGGAATACCCCGACGGACCGAAGACCACGTCCGCATGGCCGTCTCCGTCCACGTCGGCCACCTGCAGGTCCTCCGGCCGTTCTCCGGTGTCTCCCAGCGGCTGGGCATTGGAGAAGGTGCGGTTCCCGTTGGAGAGGAAGAGCATGGCCGCCTGATCGTAATCGGTCATCACCGCCAGGTCGGGGAGGCCGTTGCTGTCGAAGTCCGCCGATTCGACCTGTAGCGGTTCGTTCTCCAGGATCAGGGGCAGGTAGCTGTTGAACAGGCCGTTGCCGCTGCCCCAGAGCACCAGCACGATGTTCTGGTAGGCGCCGGTGAGCGCGGCCAGGTCCTGGTGGCCGTCCCCGTCGAAATCGCCGTGGGTCATCGATCTCAGATACTGCTGGCCGGTATACGAGACCTGGGCCGCCCAGAAGACGCCTTGGCCGTTGTTCTTCAGGATCTGCAGCTCGTCGCCCATTGGGCAGGCCAGGTCGAGGTCGCCGTCGTTGTCCACGTCGAGGGCATCGATATACCAGCCGGCGGTATTGTCGAGGAGGACGTGCTGCGGCTCGCCGAACCCTCCCTGGCCGTCGTTGAGCAGGACGGTCACCCCGGAATTCCAGTCGATGTCGGGGCAGGCCAGGGCGATGTCGATGTCGCCGTCGCCGTCGAAATCACCGGTGGCGCCGCCCCGCGGTTCGCATGCGGCATTGAACAGCCTTCCGGCGTCGAACAGCGGCTGCTCGGCGGCGGCCGGCAATGAAACCAGTATGAGCGCTGCCGCGACCAGCAATGCGGCGAACGGGTTGACGATCCTGTTGCCTGCTTCGGAATACCTGTGTGCTCGAAGCTGTGCCATTATGAAAATCCCCTGGAATGAATCGGTTGCCGGAAGAAGTACTAAGTAAATGATGACAGCATTGCGAATACGGCGTTTCTATCCCGATTGTAGATCAGAGTGTCGGAACGGGCAAGCCGGCGTTGCACACCATATCGAGGACGCTCTTTCCCGTCTGGTCCTCCGGAAGGGAGCGCCTGATGATCTCCCACGTGCCCAGCGGGTGGTCCGCAGGCTCACCTGCGCTGCTCTCGGATTTTGTAGTGATGCCGCTCCCCGGATCGATCCGGTGGAACCGGGGCCCCCGGCGCATCGCCTCACGACCCCTGGTGGTAGTAACTCTTGCGGCAGCGCACGTGGTAGGAGCGTTTGTCGCAGCGGATGTCCAGCGAGCGGGTCCCGGGCGGCCCCGGGTTGGGGCGGTAGCTCAGCACATACTGCGAGCGCAGGTGGTCGAGGATCGCGTCGAAAACGGTGGGCAGGTCCTCGAAGCGCTCGATGAAGTGGACCTCGCCGCCGGTCTCCTCGGAGAGCATCCGCAGGTCCAGCCGTGCCCGCGCGGTCCGCTCGTCCTGTCCCGCTCCCACGGTGTAGATGATGGCTTCGTGATCCCGGGCGGCGTCGATCACCATTTCCAGGCTGGCCAGGCTCAGCTCGTCGAGGCCGTCGGAGAAGAGGAAGATCGCCTTGCGGCCGGTAACCCCCTCCATGTCCTCCAGAACCCGGATCAACGCGTCGTAGAGCGCGGTGCCCCCGCCGGCTTCCAGGGTGCGGATCCCGCGTTTCACCGGCCCGCGGAGGCGGGTGGGGGAGATGATGCACTCCAGGTGCTGGTTGAAGGCATAGACCGACACTTCGTCCTCCTGGTCCAGCTTGTCCACGAAGCCGCAGGAGGCGTTCTGCACCACGCCGATCTTTTTTGACATGCTGTTGCTGGTGTCCAGCACCACGGCGATGCTCAGGCTGGTGACCTCGGTGGCGAAGTGCTCGATCTCCACCGGCCGGCCCTGGTCGTAGATGCGGAAGTCGTCGGCGGAGAGGTTTTTGATGTAGCGGCCCCGGCGGTCCACCACCACCGGGTAGAGCTGCACCGCCGAGACGTTGATCGATTCACCGAAATAGAACTCGCGGGTGTCCAGCCGCACCTTGCCCACCATCGACCCGTTTTCATAGACTACGGCATCGATGCCGTCGGCCGAGACGTCGGTGGGCGCGTCCCAGGTCAGCGACCACTCGGGGGGGAAGGCCGTGCCGATCAAACGGCCCCGGACATAGAGGTCCACCCGTTCGATGTGCCGCGTGCCGTTGACCACCGCCAGCTGGATCTGGGTCATCCCGGCCACCAGGTCCCCGGCCTGGGGGGAGATGAAGTGCACCAGGTCAGCTGCGCCGGCGGCCGGGCAGAGGGCGGCCAGGGCTAGAGCTGTGCAAAATAACGTCCGGAAGCGAAACATTTTCTCATCCTTTCGTCAAAGCTCTGTTCATCAAGCAAGGCGGTCCACTCGAGGAAGCCTTCCCAGTCGCGGGCCGTTTCCAGCAGCAGCTCCCGCGGGACGGCAAAGAGGAGATCGGTGAACAGGTCGGCACCCACCTCGCCGGGCAGGTTGTTGCGGCCCAGGTAGTCGATCACCGACAGGCGCAGGTCGATCAGCTGCCGTTCCCGCAGCCGCTCCACCGGGCCGTTGCGCACCAGGTTTTCGTAGGCCGGCCAGTAGCCGACCCAGGCCCGTCCCCGGCCGTTGATCGCCGGGGTGGGGGCGCCGGCCTCGTCCACCAGCCGCCGCCAGTCGTCGCCCAGCACTTCACGCGACGATTCAAGTTCCGTGCGACGGTCCGGCGGGATGCCCCAGACCGCCGCGGTGAGCGGGCCGCTCTCCGCCACGGCCAGCCCGGCCATGAACAGCTCGCTGAGCGAGATCAGCGACGGGCCGCCGCTGCAGCCGGAAAGCCGCCGGGCCTCCTGCTGCAGACGGGCCGGGGGGACGATCAGGCGCACCGGGTTCCGCGCCTGGCTGGCCCCGCCCTCCTGCAGGGCATTGCGGATCAGGCTGTCACCGGCCGCCAGGGCCGCGGAGACGAATCGCGACAGCTCGGGAGTGATGCGGTGCCAGGGCGTGGTCACCGCATTTTCGTACCACGCCGGTTCCAGCCGGGCAAAAGCGCTGGTGGAACTGGAGAGCACCGCGGCCATGGCCGCGGGGACGCCGGTGAGGTGCCCGGCAATGTGGGTCCCGTGGTCCGAGTGCGCTGCCGGGATCACCGTGGCCGCGCGCCAGGGGGTCACCGGGTGATCCTTCGTGCCCCATGACGAACTGACCGCATGGCGCCGGATCAGGTTGCGGTCGGCAAAGAGGAAGTGATCCTCCTCACCCATCGCTTCGAGATAGGCCGGGCAGAGCAGCAACGGGCGAATCTCCGGGCCCATCATCCGCGCCGCCGCCTCGGCTGCCCGAACCATGGCCGCCAGCCGTCCCGGGTCGCGGTTTTCGCGGATGGTGGTGAGCCGGCTGAGGATTTTTTTCCGCTCCAGCGGCATCAGGTCGGCGTCGAGATTCCGCTGTCCCGGAGATGCCTCGTAATGAGGGTAGGGCAGGGCGGAGATGCGGCTGCCCAGTGCCGCGGCGATGCGCCGTGAGCGGTCAAGATCGCCGCCGCGGCAGGCCGCCACCAGGTCGGTCAGCTGTGTGGAAATCTCCACCAGCTGGTCCGGGCTGGGAATTTTCTGCTCCACCATTCGGCGGGCCATGATGGCCGCCAGATCGCGGCCCCGCTCGCCGCGGTAGTCAAGGCCGCCCCAGTGAAAGGCCTGGGGGTCCCGGCGCCTGATCATGGCGGCGATGAAGGCCCGTTCACGATCGCCGCGGCCGGGCGCGTCCTTGCAGGTGCCGGGAAGATCGTTGAGCAGTTCGGCCAGCCACTGCAACTGGGCCGAACCGGCCTCCTCCGGCCGCCCGGCGTCCCGCTGCAGGTCGACCCAGTCCCTTAGGCGCTCCTCGATAAACTCGTGTCTGACCCAGCCCGCTTCGGCGAGAATCCGCAGCAGAACCGCGCCGCCCTGAAAGTTTTCCGCCGGCCAGGACGTGCCGCGGCCCGAGGTCTTGCGGTCCAGCTCGGCCACCAGTTCGAGGTAGTCCCGAAGCAGGGCCGGGTCGGAGATACAGAGGCTCTCCAGGGTGTTCAGCGCCATGGGTGTCCGGTCTTCGGCCCGCAGCAGCAGCGGCAGGTCGGCCCCGGTGTCACTGAGCATCCCCAGGCCGGAGCAGCCGGCGGCAAAGCCGGATGCGCGTATGATCCGGGAGATGGGTTCCTCGCCGTCCCACTCTTCTTCCGGGCCGGTGGGGAAGACCAGCCCCAGCACTTCCCAGTCTCCGATACCGAAGCCGGGGGCCCGCGGCCGGTCGAAGGCCAAGCGGTCGGTTTCTTCTCCCAGCCGCTGGAACATCCGTTCCAGCCGCACCAGCCAGGATGGTGCCTGGTCCAGGCCGGCCGAGGCCAGTTCGTCCAGCACCGTGGGCGGCACCGAGGAGAGCAGCTGCCAAAGATAGGCGCCGCGGGCGTCGGCGGTGCAGAGCAGGGCGCGGATAAAGGGGGCGGTGTCGGACAGCGGAATGCCCAGCAACTCGGACCAGGCCTCCTCGGCGCCGCTGCCCCCGGGTATCACCAGCTTTCCCTGGTGAAGCTCCAGCTGGGCGGCGTAGCGATAGAAGGGGGCGGGGGCTTCTCGATAGATCCAGGGCAACTGGTCGCCGCGCAGGAAATCAGCCGTCTCGTCGGTGACATGGTGCAGGCCTTCGAGGACCAGGCCGCACCGCTGGTCGCAGGCCAGTTGGAGCAGGGCGCTTTCACCGTCCACCGGCCGGCCGGTGATGGCCTCCCAGGCGCCGAAATCCAGCGGCGCCGCAGCCTGGTCACTGCGGATCTCCAAGACCACGTCTTCAGTGTTGTCGAGTTTTTCCGCTGCACCGGCCAGGTCCCAGCCCAGGGCCAGTGCCGTGCGGCGGCGGAGCAGCGCATCCGGGCCGCCGCGCTGCAGGCACACCAACCGGCCTCGAGCCCGGTGTACCGCGTAGCCGCACGCGTCGGCCAATCGTGCAAAATCCCGGCGACCCTGGCCGACGCCGGGGGAGAGCTCGATGCGCGGCCCGTAGTCCATTTCCAGTTCGCGGACGGTGGTGATATAGGCCGAGAGCAGGACCCGCTCCTCATGCTCCCGCCAGTCGTGGTCCGGCCGGATGGTCTCGAGGAGAATGCGGTTGACGCTGCGGGCAAAGCCGTCAGGGGTTTCGTCGGTGTGGCCCAGCAGGCGGCTCACCGCGGCCATACCGCCCGGCACCTCCATCACCGGCGGCTCACCATCGGCAACGGCCGGGGCTGAAAGCATCAGGCACAACCAGACAGTTACGGTGAAAAACCCGGTTCGGAATCCACCTGGCACGGCTGCGAGGTACGTCTTCATGGGTCGCCCCCCTCTTCAGTCGGGCGGCAGGCAAGGCTTCATAAAAGCTTACCACCCGGCGTCGGCCCGTGTGCGGTTTTTTTGGCAAGGCTTGGTGCGGCTGTTTTGAATATATGTCCGATATGAAAGACGTGCCAGGAATAATTGACCGATATTGTCATGGTTTTGTCATGGCCGCGAGACCGCCCGGCTTGCACCGGAAACCGAATCGGGGCAAACTTGGCTCTGCACCACCATTCCATTCCAGGATACCGGTCAGTTTTCGGCGACCGGACCGGGGAATGGTATTTGAAAGAATGGGCATGGCTGAGCGCGAATCCGTATACAAGCCGCACCTGCCGCGGACCGCGGAGCACCGAAATATGCGGGGGGCCGGGACCGGGCGGGTGCTGGCCGCGGCGGTCATTACCGCGCTGCTGATCCTCCCCGGTCTCTGTCCCATGGCCCTGGCCCGCCCCCAGGGAATCCCCGGCCCACTGCAGGTCCGTTTCACCCGGGCTCCCGACAACTGGTCGCCGATGCTGGCCTTTCCGGTGGGGGCGGCGGATCCCGGCCTGGTCCGGGTGATCACCTTCCGTGCCTGGGACGTTGATTACCACGGCGAGCTGGACCTGCGGCTGGACGGCGAACTGCTGCTCTCCATCCCCCCCACGGGCAACGATCTGTGGGGGGAAGTGCAGTCGGTTGAGATCCCTGCGGAACGCCTGGCCGGCCGGCGGGGGATGCTGATGTTCCGCAACAACGCGCCGCCGGGCATGCGCTACCCCTGGGGCGTGGATATCCTCGCCGCCGACGCGCTGCCGCTGCCCGCCGGGGAATCGGTACTCGGCGATTTCGAGGTGGGCGCCCCGGAGATTCCGGCCGCGGTCTTTCGCTTCACCCCCGAGGTCGGTGCGGCCGATACCGTGCTGACCTACCGCCTCTTCGACGTGGACTACCGGGGCGAAGTGGAGATCCTGGTCAACGGCCGGCGGCTGGCCAAGGCCGAACCGGTTGCGGGAAACAACAACTGGGGTGCCATGCGCTCGCTGACCATTCCGGCGGAGCTGCTGCTGGCCGGACGGCCAAACACCATCTGCTTTCACAACCCCGAGGAGCCGCGGCGGAACCTGTTGTGGGGTGTGAGCCGGGTGGCGGTGGGCCGGACCATCCCCTTGCCCAGCCTGCGGGCTTACGGCAATGCCCGGGGTCTGCCTGAGGGCAACAGCTCCAGCGTGGCCTACCACTTTATCCCGCAGGGTCAGCATGACCAGGTGATCACCTTCCAGGCCTATGACATCGATTCCCCCGGAGAACTGGAGATCAGCCTCAACGGCACGGTGGTCCGGACACTGGGCCCGGGTGTTTCCGACGACGCCTGGAGCCCGACCCAGCACCTTATCCTGCCCGCGGACCTGTTGCAGGCCGGGCAGCCGAACCGGCTGGTCTTCCGCAACACCTACAACCCGCCGCACCGCTACATCTGGGGCGTGCGCAGCGTGCTGCCCGCCAGCCCGCTTCCCTCGACCGGGCCCGTGGGCCGGATCGGCGGCGGCGGGGACATGGAGCACGAGCAGCGGGCCACCTTCACCTTTCTTGGCCGGCCGGGCGCGGCGGTGATCCGCTTCCGGTTGTGGGACATCGACGCGGCCGACGAACTGGACGTGCTGGTCAACGGCGCCTTGCTCCAGTCCTATGGCCCGCTTACCGGCGACGATGAGTGGAGCGAGGAGCAGGTCCTGCAGGTGGACGATGCCCTGGTGGCGGACGAGGGGCTGAACACGCTGACCTTCTCCGCGTCGTACAACCCGCCCAAACACTTCTGGTGGGGCGTCCGGGGCGTCAGTTGCGAGATCGAACCCCGCCCCGCCCCGGAGGCGCGTGAGCCGCCGGCCGTGGAGCAGCCCGAAATACCGGCCGCCGGTGATGCCGGGGAGCCGATGAAGACCCTCGAGGGCCAGGCCGTGGGCGGGGGGAAGGTCAGCATGCCGGCCTCGGCCATGGACCGCATGCTCTCCAATATGGTGGGGGGCCGGGTGGGTTCGCTGGTGGAGGAGTCCCCGGCCGAGACCGCCGAGCGGTACGGTCTCACCGGCGGGTCGCTGAGCGTGACCACCAACCCGGGCGGGGCGCACGTCTACCTCGACGGCACGCTGGCCTATCGCGGCCGCCACCTTGGCGCCACGCCCCTGGAGCTGGAGGACCTGCCCGCCGGGGTCCACCATCTGCGGGTGATCGCGCCCGGCTATGCCGAGAGAATCCAGACGGTGGTGGTGCCCGAAGGCTCGAAAGGCAGCCTCTCGGTGACGCTGATGCCCTTCGAGCCGTTCTCCCTGGGTATCCCGGCACTGCTGGAGGACAACAGCGGCCTGCCGCTGGTGGTGGAGGGAGCCTGCGTGCCCCGGGTGGTGGATTATGACGGCGATGGCCTGTATGACATCCTGTGCGGGGACCGCTTCGGTTTCATGACTCTTTTTCGCCAGGACCCCGATGCCGAGGCCCTGCGCTTCGAGCCCGGGGTCCGGCTGGGCGAGGCGGTGGAGAGCTTTGCTTCACCGTTCCCGGTGGACTGGGACAACGATGGCCGGGAAGACCTGCTGGTGGGAGACGGTATCGGTTTTCTCACTCTCTACCGCAACCTGGGCACCGGCGGGGCGCCGGTCTACGACGATGGCAACTACCTGGTGTGCGGGTCGAAAGAGATCGATCTTGGCGAGGATGCCTGCCCGGTGGTGGTGGATTGGGACGGGGACGGCCGCAAGGATCTGCTGTGCGGCAGCGGGTCGGGCCAGGTGCTGCTCTACCGCAACCGGGGTGAGGACAACAGCCCGGAACTGGAGCCGGCGAGGGTGGTTTTCGACACGTCCACCGACCCCGGGCGGCAGGCCGGCGGTGCGGCGCCCTTTGCCGTTTCCGACTGGAACGGTGACGCCCTGCCGGATATCATGCTGGGGTCCGCTTCGGGCAGCCTCTTCCTCTTTCTCAACCAGAGGGGGCAGCGGGCCGGGGTGCGTAATTTCGGGGCGCCTGAGCCGGTGACCTACGAACGGGGCACCCTCTATGTCGGCCGGGACCCGGTGCCCTGCGTGGTGGATTTCAATCGTGACGGCCTGCCCGACCTGCTGGTGGGCAACGCCGACGGTGAGATCTGGTTCGTGCCGGGCACGGTGCGCGGGGCGCCCGCCGGACAGCAGACCAGGGAGTAACGAATGAAGATCGGCATTCTGTCCGATACCCACGACAATCTCGACCGGCTGAGAAACGCCATCGACCTCTTTCGTGAGCAGGAGGTGGAAGCGCTGCTCCACGCCGGCGATTTTGTGGCGCCCTTCGTGGTGCCGGTGCTGGCTCAGTTGGGCAAACCGGTTTATGGTGTGTTCGGCAACAACGACGGCGAGCGCCTGGGTCTGATGGCTGCCTTCCGGCAGCTGGGGCCGCTGAACCAGCCGCCCATGCCGCTGATCCTGGACCGGGTCCGCATCCTGCTGATGCACGAGCCGGTACTGCTCGAACCGCTGGCCCGCAGCGGCGAGTACGACCTGATCGTCTACGGCCACCTGCACCAGCCGGAAGTGCGCCGGGAGGCGGAGACGCTGATTCTCAACCCGGGGGAGTGCAGCGGCTGGGGCACCGGCCGGGGCCAGGTGGTGACCCTCGACCTGGGGGCCCGGCCCCTGGAGCCGGTCTTTTACGACGTCTGAACACGGTTTTCCGGCCGTCATGCTGCGCGGCCACTCAAGCAGAAGGAGTTTTCGAGGAATGATTCAGAGGATCAACGCCAACCGCTCCCTGTATCGTATGGTGCTGACCACCATGCTGGCCGCACTGGTCTGCTGTATCGTGCCGGCCGGTGACGGCCCCGCCCCTGGCGTGCCCGAGGGGGCCAAGCTACTGGGGAAGCTGGGGAGTATGATCACCAAGCCTGCCGGGCCCACGGTTGACCCGGCAAAGGAATATTACGCGGTGATCACCACCGCCAAGGGGCCGATCACCATCCTTTTCGACGTGAAGGCCGCGCCGTACACCGTGACCAGCTTCATCAACTTGGCCCGCAACGGCCTTTACGACGGCAGCCGGTTCCACCGGGTGATCAAGGACTTCATGGCCCAGGGGGGCGTCCTCCCCGGGATCAGCAACGGCCCGTACAACTATCCCAACGAGATCAGCGCCGCCGCGCTGGGGCTGGACAAGATCAAGGTCAAGGGGGCCGACTTCATCATCCCGCCGCCGAGCAAGACTCAACTGGAGACCTTTGCCGACCGGCCGGTGGAGGAGTTCTACAGTTCCCTGGGTTACAAGTTCGACAATGCGCTGCCCTCGATCCCCGTGGAGCGGGGGGTGATCGCCATGGCCAACGCCGGGCCGAACACCAACACCAGCCAGTTCTTCCTGGTCACCGGCGACCAGGTGTTCAAGGGGCTCAACGGCAAGCACACCGCTTTTGGCCGGGTGATCCACGGCATGGACGTTGTGGATGGCCTGAAAATTGTGGGCCCGGAGCAGCGGAACCAGGGCGACCTGATGGAGAAAGTGGAGATTTTCGTCAAGTAACTGATGTCCCGTGCCAGCTGGGGGCCCAGGGGCTACAAGTAAACGTTTACGTACTATACAAAGGAGCGTTCCAACCCGGTTTTTGAAAGACCGGAGCCGGAAAACAAAGTTATGAGCCAAGCGAAGAGTGGAGATGCGGTCAAGATTCACTACACCGGGAGACTGGCCGACGGCATGGAGTTCGACAGCAGCAAGGGGAGTGACCCGCTCTCTTTCACCCTCGGCAAGGGCGAGGTGATCCCCGGGTTCGAGAAGGCCGTGGAAGGTCTTGCCGTCGGCGACTCCTGCACCGTTGAAATACCCTCGGACCAGGCCTACGGCCCCCACCGCAATGAGATGGTGATCGAGGCCAAGCGGACTGAGATGCCCGAGGGCCTGAAGCTGAAACTGGGCCGCCAGTTGGAGGGCCGGTCCGAAGGTGAGGCCGAGGGCGAGCCGCACCGGGTGATCTTTACCATCACCGGGCTCACCGACGATGCCGTCACCCTCGATGCCAACCACCCGCTGGCCGGCAAGGACCTGACTTTCGACATCGAGCTGGTGGAGATCGCGTAGAGCGTTGCTTCTTACGATTCCCTGATCTCGATCTGCAGGTGGGCCAGCCGGTCGAGGTAGTCGTTCAACGAGATTTCATGGGCCTCGGCGAGTTTCTCCAGCGTCGAGACCCGCGGAAATCCTTCTCCACGCTCGATCCGGCGCACCTGTCGGCTGGACAGTCCAGGGATCTCGCCCTGGCGCAGCCCGTGCCGATCCCTGAGCATGGCTACAGCCTGCCCGAATTCCTCTCTCAAGACCTGATGCTTGCGGCGTGCAATTTCCCGCGCCACCGGATCGACTGCCTCGCGGAAGGCATCTATACCAAGGTGGATGTCGCCATCGGGCCAGTGAAGAAAGCTGCCGTCGCTCGCGACCTGGAAATGCGCCCGCAACTTCGGCTCCATGCGGGAGAGAACAGCGATTGAATTCCAGGGCACTTCGATCCGGTTCAGATCACAGGTCAGCACGATCAACCGGTCCGCCAGGGCCACGGCATCGGCGATGAGAACGTCCTGGCAGCCGAACTCCCAAGCCTTCAGGACCCGGCGCGGCAAATCGTGCGTCCGGTGGACATGGGTATATTTGAGTGTCCTCAAATCAGCCCGATGCAGCATCTGGCCGATCCAGCGCTCCTCGAGATCGGCATGGATCAGCAGCGCACGGAGTTGGTGGCGGCGATTCGCTTCCCGCACGAAGGCCGCAACTTCGGCCAGCCCCGAAGCGCGAGCAAGCACAAAGATATTTCGTTCTTCGCGAGCACTTTTCATTACCGGGCGCTTGAGTACCCTCATCGCTGAAGAATTCCGCAGCCACTTCGAGCAGGCTGGATCGCGGTTCACAATCGTCATCTTGTCTTGTGATCTCATCGTTCGCCTTTATTCGGATGCGTCGACCTTGGCCTGCCACTCCTGCAACAATGCTGCTTTGTTCCGGGCGACCAGAATGCCGAGAGACTTTGTGATTCCAGCCGGGGGCACAGCGTGACTGGTCCACTTCAAATCAAAGGCAAGCTTGTCTTCGGTTGTTTTCTCGATATTGACTCGGATCTCCCACTGCCCCGGCTTCCGTGCGTGGAAGTGGGCCGGAGAGTGATCCGATGAATAGAAGAAAAGGACAACCCTTCAACGGAGATTGATTCGACTCGTCCCATTGATTAGATGCTCACTTCAAATATACGAGAGGTCGGACAATAAGTCAATCAACAATGATTATTAAATGGCCGCTTCTGCGTTCAGGGTGTTGACGTGATACCCTTGAATGGCTGCCGTGTCCCGGGATGGTGGGAGCAAGATCCGTTTCGGGGAGCCGTGTCGCAGGGAGCGGGCATGGGTAGACCGCCCGCTGTTTTTGCCGACAAGCGGACTTCACATGGTGAAGCCCAGGGTTGTCATATTGGTGGAGTGATGGGTGATCGACTTTTGACAACCGAGTCTCCGTTGAGATCGCGTCGGCGCCTGCGGCTCCTCGCGATGGCAGGAGCGGTCTTCCTCCTGGCGCTGATCACTTTCAGCCCCTCCGCATTCGGCAACGATCTCCACACCTTCACCCTCGACAACGGCCTCGAGGTGCTGCTTTTCGATTGCGGAGGATCGTCGGTGGTGGCGGTGCAGGTCTGGTATCGAGTGGGGAGCCGGGACGAGGGGGAGGGCGAGCACGGCCTGGCCCACCTCTTTGAGCACATGATGTTCCGCGGCACCGACATGGTGGGCCCGGAAGAGTTCATCCGCCGGATCCAGGCCAAGGGCGGCCAGTGCAACGCCTGGACCAGCGAGGACGTCACCGTCTATCACGAGACGCTTCCCGCGGAGCAGGTGGGCCTGGCCCTGGAGATGGAAGCGGACCGCATGGCCAACCTGGCGCTGGACCCCGGGATGCTGGATACCGAGCGCCGGGTGGTGCTGGAGGAGCTGAGGCTGCGGCTGGAGAACGACCCGCTGGGAGCGGCCTACTCCTGGTACAAGAAGCTCTTTTTCACCGTTCACCCCTACCGTCACGACGTGCTGGGTGACGCGGAGCAGCTGAACAGCTTCACCGTGGAGCAGTGCCGCGACTTCTACCGCCGCAACTACCACCCCGGCAACGCGGTGCTGGTGGTCGCGGGCAGAGTGCCCCCGGCAGAGGTGGAGTCGCTGGTCCGCCGGTATTTCGGGCCGTTGCCGGCGGGTGAACCGGGGCTGCGCCCCTCGCCGGCCCCCGAGCCTTACGGCGAGGCACGGGCCCGCCACACCCTGGAGCTGCCGGTGGAGGTGCCGGTGGTAGGGATCGGTTTCCACACCCCGGAGGCTTCGCATCCGGACTACCCGGCCCTGGAGGTGATCCGTGAACTGCTCACCGGAGGCAGCCGGGCCCGGTTGACCGGCAGCCTGGTCCGCGAGAAACGTCTGGCGGTTTACGTGGACACCATTTTCGAGCGCACCATAGATCCCTCAGCCCTGGTGGCCTTCGCCGTCTTTCTCCCCTCGGTGCGGCCTGCGACGGTGGAACGGTCCATGTGGGAGGAGATCCGCCGGTTGCGTGAGGAGGACGTACCGCAGGGCGAGTTGGAGCAGGCCCGCCGCCGGCTGCTGGTCCGGAGGATGTTCAGCATGGCCGGGCCGGAGGGCGCGGCTAGCGCCCTGGGGTGGGCCGCGGTGATCGAGGGAGATGCGGAGCGGTTCACCGACCACTCGGCCCGGATCGAAGTGGTGACCGCCGAAGACGTGAGGCGGGTGGCGGCGAACTACCTGACGGAGGAGAACGCCGTGGTGGGCTGGATCAAACCGGACAAGTTCCGTTTCACGTACTGGCTTTACGGTATCTTCAAGAGTCTGTTCGGGAGGTGAGGCGGTGAGAAACGTGAATATGCGACAACGAGCAGGGTGCCCCCCCACGAGGTCGGCACGGCTCCTCCTGCTCACGGCCTGTCTCACCCTTTTCGTTTCCGTTCCGGCGGCGGCCGGGCTGGATCCGTCCTCGTGGACGTATTTCACCAGGACGGACAGCGGCCTCGACGCCGTTTTGCGCAACGACATCGATCTGCCGCTGGTCACCCTCCGTCTGGGTCTGCCGGTGGGCCGCCTGCACGACCCCCAGGGAAAGGAGGGGATGGCCGAACTGCTGGCCCATACCCTCACCGACGTTCGGGCCGGCCAGGTGGAGGCGTTGGGCGGTGAATCGGGCGCCTTTGTCACCAACGACTACACCGTCTTTTGGGTCCGCGGGCTGGCCGCCGACTATGAACGGTTGCTGGTGCTGCTGGTGCGGACCGTGGCCGAGCCGCAGGTCGGCAAGGCCGGTCTGGCCCGGGCCCGGGACCGCCTGCGGGGAGAGCTGAAACTGGACCAGAGCATGCCCGGGGCCATGGCCCGGCGCCGGTTGATGGAAGAGTTGTATGGGGACAAGCACCCGCTAAGGCGGAACGTCACCATGCGCAGCCTGGGCCGGACGAAGCTGAAGGACGCCGAAGCACGGCTGGCCCGTGTCTACGGTGCCTCGGGAGCTCATCTGGTGGTGGTGGGCGCCGTCGATCGGGGCCGCTTTGCCGCCGGTGTGGAAACCGCGGCAGGGCAATGGCCGTCGGGAGAACGCCTCCCGCCTGTCCCGGAACCCGAAGTGAAGCTGTCCGGTCCACAGGTGGTGCGGGTCGCGATGAAGGGGCTGACCCAGTCGAGCATCATTCTGGGCTGGCCCGGGATCGCTCGCACCGACCCGGACTGGGAGCGCTTCCAGGTCTTCAACCATGTGCTGGGCGGCGGCGGGTTCGCCTCCCGGCTGATGCAGGCCGTTCGAGTGGAAGAGGGGCGGACTTACGGGATCAACTCATCAGCCAGTGCCGGTCTTACGCCCGGCCCGTTGACGGTCTCTACTGCCACGGCCAGCGCCGCGACCGACGATACCATCGCCACCATCCTCCGTGAGCTGCAGCGCCTGCTGAAGGACGGGATCACGGACCGGGAACTGGAGGAGGCACGGGAATACCTGCTGGGTCGATACCAACTGGTCCGGGCCACCCCGGACGGACGGGCCAGTGCGATGATCTCCGAGGCGATGCTGGGCCTGGACGATATCGAGGAATACGACCACTGCGAAAACCTCGAAGCGGTGGATGCGGCCGGGGCACTGGAGGTGGGGCGATGTTTCTTCGACGCGGGAAACTACGTTCTGGTGGTGGTGGAAGCAGGGAAGAAGTAGCCGTGCCAGTGGAATCGACCGATATTGATCACGCCTCCAGCAAGCGCCGCTGCAGTATCGATTGCATATCACGCCGCCCGTCAACGATCAGCAAAACGTAGACCGTTCTCTCCAGGACACGGTAGATGAGGCGATGGGGCTTGAAGAAAACCTCGCGGTATTCCCGTATGCCGATGGCCAGCAGCTCGCCGGGGTAGTCCCCACGGTTGGGTGTTTCGGACAGGCTGGTGAATGCCTTTTCAATCTTTGCCAGAACGTGATCAGCCTTCTGTGTGGAATCGTGCGCGGTGATGAAGTCGTACAACTCCTCGAGATCGTGGGCGGCATCGGCGGTCAACAGGACCCTGAACGGCATTACTCGCCCCCCCGCCGATTGCGCAGCTTAATGACCGCGTCCCTGGCGGGCAGAACGTTCCCCTCCCCGACCTGGCTCATTCCAAGCGCCAGGATCTTCAGCAGAGCCAAGGTCTCCTGTGTCTGTTCGTAGCTCTCGATGTCCTGCATCACGGCCTTGGCCGTGCCGTTCTGGGTGATCACCAGCGGTCCCTGCCGTGCTCCGAGCGTGCGAACGATTTCAGCGGCATGTGCCTTGAGGTAACTGATCGGTTTGATCCGGTCGGACAGTTTCATCGGGTTGCCTCCACGTACGGTATAGGACTGAATATAGTCTTTAAACAGGTCGTTGGTCAAGGATGGGAGACCGGCGCGGTTTCAAGATGGTATCAGAACAACCCCTCCTGCAGCTGGTGGTCTTCCGCCCGGTCCTCACTGGTGACGTGAACCACCCGCCAGCCCCGGCGCACCAGGGCATCGGCGATATGGCGGCGATGGCAGTGGGTGTAGAGCCGCTCGGCACAGAGGATGGCGGTCCGGCGGACCCGGCCCATGCACTCCAGGACCTCGAGGCCCACGGAAAACTGTTCCGTCAGCATGTGCTCCTCGAAGGTCATCCCCTCCCGCAGACCGCCCAGTTCGCGCCCCAGCCAGAGATAGCGGAATCCGGCCTTTTCGAGAAACGGCTGGAACCCCCGGCGGTTGAACTGCGGGTAGCGGCCCGAAGCCGGGACGCTGCGCACGTCCGCCACGGCCTGAATCCCGTGCGCCGAGAGCAGGCGCTGCAGGGCCTCCTCGTCCAGTGACGAGTGCCCCAGGGTGAAGATGGTTGGCCTGTTTGCCATGCTGTATGAACCTACCCTGATTTGGCCGTTTCTTCAACCGGCCGGTTCCAGCCGGTGCGGCTTGACGGGTGAAAAATAATTTCCTATCCTTAACAGCGTTTCCCCCTGGTTCAGAAGTCCAACCTGGTTCCGCTCATCGACGCTGCCGGCGCGAGGAGGTCTCATGCTGAATTCACGTCCTTGTCTGCTCCTTTTCGTCTGTTTCCTCCTCGTCTCCGTCGTGGCACCGGCCGGTGGCCCGTTTCTCGACCTGACCATCGACGAGGCGCAGGCCCGGGCCACCACCGAGGAGAAGCTCGTCTTCATCGATTTCTTTGCCACCTGGTGCGGTCCGTGCAAGCAGCTGGACAGCACCACCTTTGCCGACGAGCAGGTGGTGGAATGGCTCGGCAAGCACGCCATCCCACTGAAGGTAGATGTGGACCAGCAGAAGGATCTGGCCAAACAGTTCAAGGTCAAATCGATGCCCCACTCTCGTGTTCCTCAACGCCGACGGGGCCGAATTGCAGCGGATCCGGGGCTACCAGACCAGCGAGCAGTTCCTCAAGGCGGCCGGGGAGGTGGCGGCCAACCCGGAAAAGGACGCGGTGACCCGGGCCCGGGAGGAACTGGAGACAGGGTACTGGCCCGAGGCCATGGCCCGCCAGAAGCTGGCCTTCGCCCTGCGTGCCGTCGGGAAGCAGGAGGAGGCCCTCGTCGAATACATGGCGGCCCTCGACAGCCTGGGCACCGACATGATGTCCCGTAATTACTGGGTGCACCTGATCCGAGATGTGTGCGACATGGCCGGAGACTATCCGCCGGCCGGGGAAAAAATGAGGACACTGCGGGAGGAATTGGTCAAGCGGGTGGAAACTGGAAAAGCGGACCGCTATGACCTGAACCAGATCACCACCATCGACAGCGGGCTGAATCAGAGGGAGAAAACCCTCGAACTGTATAGCCGTCTGAAGGAGAAGGGCGATGTCCCGGCGGAGCTGATGTCCGGGTTTGCCCGCAGCTGTCGCGACCTGCTTTTGGAGGACAGGCAATATGCGGCTCTCGAGGCGGAATCCTATGGCGGTCTCCTCTTCCGCACCCTGGCGGATATAAATTCACTGAACAGGCAGAAGGCCTGGGGG
The DNA here is from genome assembly GCA_032127265.1 of Acidobacteriota bacterium. GTDB lineage: Bacteria > Acidobacteriota > JAQAZP01 > JAQAZP01 > JAQAZP01 > JAQAZP01. Next base: position 36,871 of record JAQAZP010000325.1, on the reverse strand, counting down.
AATGGTGATTTCAGCGGACTGTCTGCGGACCGGGCCGAGATGATGAAGAAACGGTTCGAGAGCATGAGCGATGAGCAACGCGCAAAGGTCAACGCCGACATGATGGAGCATCTGGTCGGCAACATCGGAGAGCAGTATCAGATCGCCCTCGGCGTGGACAAGACAGGTGATGCCGCGACCATCGCCGAGAAAGTACTGGAGGCGTATCCGTCTGCCCTGACCTACCACACCCTGGCAGTCAACGCCCTGCGCAGCGGCAACCCGCACGAGGTTGACCTGGAATACGCCGGCAAGGCCGTGGGGCTGGACAGGGGCGAGCACCCGGATTACGTGCAGACCCGCTACGAGCTGATGCAGTATTTCGAGCGCGTCCGCGAGACATCGCCGGATTCCGCCCCGGCAGAAGCGCCGCCGGTGGCCGGCGTCGGCGAGGATCACTGAACGGTTCCCGCCATCGGCGGGCCTCCTCCCGCAAACCTGGAAGCTGATCGGTCATTTCTCCGGCGGCGCCGGGCGGCGGCGTGCCGGTCCAGGGCGGGACCACCGCAAGAACCTGGACTGTCCGGCGCCCCTGTGCGATCATGGCTCGCACCCCGCAGCGGGGTTCCTCCCCGCCGCGAAGGGATTTCCATCGGGTCTGCTGCGCTGGAAGTGGTTGCCCCGGCAGATGTTGGCCGCTTACCAGGGGACCCCGGATCGAAACCATCATCCTCTCCCTGTACTCCATTCTGCGGAAGGGCATCATTTTTGGAGTACGTCCGGTCAGTACGGTTACAATAGGCATAGCCTTGTCTTTTGGACACTTCTGGAGGATGACGATGACACGCATCAGTGACGGGCGTTTGTGGATAGGGACGGCGGTGCTCACCGTCGTGGCCCTGGTCTTTCTGCTGCCGCCGGCCGGGAGCACCGGCGATCTGAAATACAGCGGCGCCCTGCAGGCGCTGGACCGCTGGGCCGCCCAGCGGGCCTACCCCGGGACGGTGATCCCGGCCGACGCCTTCGGCCGGGCCTGGGAGCAGTCGAAACTGATGCCCCGGGCGGAAGCCGCGGCCACTGACGGCCGGGGAGCCGACCCCTGGACCGTGCTCGGGCCGTACAACATCGGCGGCCGCACCCTCAGTCTGGCCGTCGACCCCGCCAACCCCGATCGGATGTTCGCCGGCAGCGCCGGCGGCGGGCTGTGGAAGACCACGGTGGGCGGCGTGGGCGCCGACGCCTGGGACCGGGTGGAGACCGGGTTCCCCATCCTCGCCGTGAGCACGGTGGCCATGGATCCGGCGGACAGCGACGTGATCTACATCGGCACAGGCGAGGCCTACCGCTACCAGACATCCGACGGCGGTGAAGTCTACCGCTTGACCCGCGGCAGTTACGGCATCGGCATCCTCAAGAGTACCGACGGCGGCGGCAGCTGGTCGCACAGCCTCGACTGGAGTTACGACCAGAACCGCGGGGTCTGGATGATCGCCGTCCACCCCGCCGACTCGAACATCGTCTATGCCGCCACCACCGAGGGCATCTACAAGTCGACCAATGCCGGCGGCGGCTGGACCCTGGTCAACGACGTGATCATGGGCACCGACGTGCGGATCCACCCCACCACACCGGACACCCTGTTCAGCGCCCACGGCAACTTCAGCTCCGCGGGTCAGGGCATCTATCGCTCAACCGACGCCGGCGCCAGCTGGGAGAAGCTGACCAGCGGCCTGCCCGCCTCCTGGAGCGGCAAGGCCCAGCTGGCCGTCTCCAGCGTCCAGCCGACATACATCTACGCCAGCATCGGCAACGCCGAGTCGGGCCGCGGGCTCTACCGCTCCACCGACACCGGAGACACCTGGGAGCAGGCCTATGGCAACGGCTACCAGTCGTACCAGGGCTTCTACTCGCACTACGTGCTGCCCAGCCCCTTTGACACAAATCGGATCTTTGTCGCCGGCATCGATATTTACCGCTCCACCAATGGCGGAAGCTCGTTCCAGCAGCGCTCCGACTGGACCTCGATGTATTACGGGACGCCTCCCCCCGAAGGGCCCATCGGCGGGCCGAACTATGCCCACGCCGACCACCATTTCGCCGTCTGGCACCCCACCGATCCCAATACCATCTTCTTCTGCTCCGACGGCGGGGTCTTCAAGAGCACCGATGGCGGCGGCACGTTCCAGAGCCTGATCGGCGGGCTTGTCACCTCGCAGTTCTACAACGGCATGGGACTGTCGGCCACCAGCCCAAGCAAGCTCATCGCCGGCATGCAGGACACCGCCACCGCGGTCTACCGCGGCGGCCCGGCCTGGGAGCGGCACATCGGCGGGGACGGCTCCTGGGCCGCGATTCACCCCACGGACGACGAGATCCTCTACGGCTCGGCTCAATACCTCTATCTCATGCGCTCGGCCAATGACGGTGCCTACTGGAACTACATCGCCCCGCCGGAGACCGGCGGCGAGGATAGCGCCTTCATCTCCCCGTTCGTGCTCAGCCCTGCCGAGCCCGATGTGGTCTATGCCGGACGGGAGCGGGTCTACAAAAGTACCAATGGCGGTTTCGGCTGGTCCGCCATCCATGGCGGCAGCCCGCTGAACGACAACCACCCGGCCACCTGCATGGCCATCTCGGCCACCAGCGAGAACGTGGTCTACGTGGCCACCGCGGCGAACACCGACCGGGCGCGGGTCTTCCGCACCACCGACGGTGACACATTCCAGGAGATCACCGGCACCCTGCCTGACCGCTTCATCTCCGACCTCGACGTGGATCCCACCGACGGCAGCGTGGTCTACGCCACCCTGATGGGCTTTGGCAGCAGCCACGTTTTCCGCAGCACGAACGGCGGCGACAGCTGGAACGACATTGGCCAGGGCCTGCCCGACATCCCCATCTCGGCGGTGATCGTCGATCCGGAGAATCCGCAGGTGGTTTACGTGGGCGGCGACCTGGGGGTCTACGTCTCGCCGGACAGCGGCCAGAGCTGGTACAGCTTCATGGACGGCATGGGCACGGCGATGATCAACGACCTCAAGGTCTTCGCCCCGGACCGGTTACTCCGCGCGGCGACCCACGGCAATGGCGTGTCCGAACGACCGCTCTACGAGCCGGGCGGCGACCTCAGTTCACCGCGGGTCATCGCCGGACCCGGCCCGGCCGAGACCAACCCGCCCCGGGTGCGGGTCTTCCCGCCGCAGAGCGGGGCGGCGCACCTCTACGAGTTCGATGCCTACGGCGCCTCCGGCTACGGGGTCAACGTGGCCGCCGGCGACCTGGATGGTGACCGCCTGGACGAGATCCTCACCGGCGCCGGACCCGGCGGCATATACGGGCCCCACGTCCGCGGTTTCGCCGTTGACGGAACGCCGCTGCCCGGCCTCAGCTTCCTGGCCTACGGCACCAACAAGTGGGGCGTCAACGTGGCCGCCGGCGACCTGGACGGCGACGGGTTCGACGAGATCATCACCGGCGCCGGCCCCGGCGCGGTGTTCGGTCCCCACGTCCGCGGCTGGAACTGGGACGGGGCGGGCACACCGACACCGATGGCCGGCATCTCCTACTTCGCCTACGGCACGCCCAAGTGGGGGGTCAACGTCTGTTGCGGCGACATCGACGGCGACGGCTATGACGAGATCATCACCGGGGCCGGCCCCGGCGCGGTGTATGGCCCCCACGTGCGGGGCTGGAACGTGGACGGGGGCGCGGCGGCATCCATGCCGGGGGTCAGCTTCCTGGCCTATGGCACGAACCAGTTCGGTGTGAACGTGGCCTGCGGTGACGTGGACGGCGACGGCATCGACGAGATCATCACCGGCCCCGGTCCCGGGGTGGTCTTCGGCGCCCACGTCCGCGGCTGGAATTATGACGGCGGAACGGTGAGCCCGCTGCCCGGCCTCAGCTTCCTGGCCTTCGCCTGGCCGGAGAACCATTACGGCGCGAGGGTCAGCGCACGGGCCGACCTGGACGGCGACGGCCGGGACGAGATCGTGGCCGGCCTGGGCCCCGACCCGGTGGCCGGCACCACGGTGGCTGTCTTCAGCTACGACGGCAGCCAGGTCAGCACCGTGGCCACCCTGGAGAGCTTTGCCGGCATGACCACGGGCGCCACCGTGGCTTCAGGACGGTTCTAGGAGGCATGAGGGACGTACATGAATTTATGAATATTTTGCATGAGACATTGGCGATGAAGTGTCATCACTGAGTCTCCGACAAAATATTCATATTTTCATGTAAGTCCCTCTTTTCTGCCTCTTTTCTGCCCGGTCAGTATCCCTCTCCTGATCAAGCGGTTGATTTTTCATGGAACCAATTCCGGTTTGTACGGTAGTAATAATAAATACAGTCTTGCCATCATCTGTATATCGGGAGGGAAGACAATGATTCGCATCAGTGACGGGCGTTTATGGGTGGCGACCGCGATTCTGGCGACCGTGGCCCTGGCCTTCCTCCCGCCGCCATCGGGCGGCGGGGGAAAACGCGGTGAACACGGGACCAGCGGCGCCATGCAGGCGCTCGATGCCTGGGCCGCCCAGCGGGCCTATCCCGGCACGCTGATCCCGGCTGATGGCCTGATCAGGGCCTGGCAGCAGTCACGGTTGATGCCCCGGGCTTCTGGTACGGATGGCCGGGGTGCCGACCCCTGGACCAGCCTCGGCCCGAACAACATCGGCGGCCGAACCCTGGCCCTGGCCGTGGACCAAGGTGATCCACAGATCATTTATGCCGGCAGCGCCAGCGGCGGCCTGTGGAAAAGCACCACCGGCGGGGAGGGTGCCGACGCCTGGGACCTGGTGGAGACCGGGTTCCCGATCCTCGCGGTGAGCACCATCGCCATCGACCCCGGCGACAGCGATGTGATCTACATCGGCACCGGCGAGGCTTACCGCTACCAGATCTCCGACGGCGGCGAGCTGAACCGGCTGACCCGCGGCAGCTACGGCATCGGCATCCTTAAAAGCACCGATGCCGGAAACAGCTGGTCCCAGAGCCTCGACTGGACCTACGACCAGAACCGCGGGGTCTGGATGATCGCTGTCCACCCCACCGACTCGAACATCGTCTATGCCACCACCACCGAGGGGATCTACAAGTCGACCAACAGCGGTGGCGACTGGACCCTGGTCAACGATGTGATCATGGGCACCGACGTGAAGATCCATCCGGCGGACCCGGACATCCTCTTCAGCGCCCACGGCAACTTCGGCTCGGAGGGCCAGGGGATCTACCGCTCCACCAACGGCGGCGGCGACTGGACGAAGCTGACCAACGGCCTGCCCGCCTCCTGGACCGGCAAGACCAAACTGGGTGTTTCACCCCTGACCCCGGACCGCATTTACGCCAGTATCGCCAACGCCGAGGAGGGCCTCGGTCTCTACCGCTCCACCGATACCGGAGACACCTGGCAGCAGGTCAATGCCACCGACTACCAGCAGCACCAGGGATTCTACTCGCACTACGTGCTGCCCAGCCCCCATGAGGCGGACACGCTGTTCGCCGGCGGCATCGCGGTCCACCGCTCCACCGACGGCGGCGTTACGCTGAGCGAAGTGAGCGACGGGACCTCGTTTTTCACCGGCACACCGCCGCCTGAGGGGCCCATCGGCGGCCCGCACTATGTCCACAGCGACCAGCACGCTGCAGTCTGGCACCCCACCGATCCGGACACCGTTTTCTTCGCCGGCGACGGCGGGATTTTCAAAACCACCGACGGAGGCGCCAGCTTCAGGAGCCTGATCGGCGGTTATGTCACATCGCAGTTCTATAATGGCCTCGCCTTGTCGGCCACCGACCGGGACAAGATTGTCGGCGGGATGCAGGACAACGGCTCGGCCTGCTATCGCGGTCAGCTGCCCTGGGAGCGCTGGCAGGGCATGGACGGAACCTGGGCCGCGGTGAACCAGCAGGATGACAGTGTCTTCTACTACTCGGGCCAGTATATCTACCTCTACCGCACCGGTAATGACGGGGCCTACTGGTTTCTCATCTACCCGCCGGTGACCGGTGATGAAAATTACGCCTTCGTCGGACCATACGTACTCAGCCCCTCCAACCCCGATATCCTCTATGCCGGCAGGTGCCATATCTACAAGAGCACCAACAGCGGGTGGGACTGGGAATTAATCCACAACGGTGTGCCGTTGAATGGCAACAACCCGGCCATCTGCATGGACCTATCCGCCGCCGACGAGAACCTGGTCTACGCGGCCACCGCATCGTTCGATGACCGGCCGCGTCTCTACCGCACGAGAAACGGCGACACCTTCCAGGAGATTACCGGAACCCTGCCCGACCGTTACATCTCGGACATCACCATCGACCCCACCGATGACGACGTGGTCTACGTGACGCTGATGGGGTTCGGAACGAGCCACCTCTTCCGCAGCACCGACGGCGGCGATTCCTGGGCCGACAGCGGCCAGGGGCTGCCCGACATCCCCACTTCGGCGGTGATCGTCGACCCGCAGAACCCGGAGGTGGTCTATGTCGGCGGCGACCTGGGGGTTTACGTCTCGCCGGACAGCGGCCAGACCTGGTACAGCTTCATGGAGGGGATGGGCCCGGCGATGGTCAACGACCTCAAGGTCTTCGCCCCGGACCGCCTGCTGAGGGCGGCGACCCACGGCAACGGCGTGTTCGAACGGCCGCTTTTCGAGCCGGGCGGCGAACTCAGCGCCCCGCGGCTGATCGCCGGCCCGGGACCGGCCGAGGCCAACCCGCCCAGGGTGCGGGTCTTCCCGCCGCAGAGCGGCGCCGCGCACCTCTACCAGTTCGACGCGTACGGCGCCTCGGGCTACGGGGTCAACGTGGCCGCCGGTGATCTGGACGGCGACGACCTGGACGAGATCCTCACCGGCGCCGGTCCCGGGGCCATCTACGGCCCGCACGTCCGTGGATTCGCCGTGGACGGCGCGCCGCTGCCCGGTCTCAGCTTCCTGGCCTACGGCACCAACAAGTGGGGCGTCAACGTGGCCGCCGGCGACATCGATGGCGACGGGTTCGACGAGATCGTCACCGGCGCCGGACCCGGCGCGGTGTTCGGGCCCCACGTCCGCGGCTGGAACTGGGAAGGTTCGGGCACGCCGGAGCCGATCCCCGGCAGCTCCTTCTTCGCCTACGGCACGCACAAGTGGGGCGTCAACGTCTGCTGCGGCGACATCGACGGCGACGGGTTCGACGAGATCGTCACCGGCGCCGGACCCGGCGCGGTGTACGGCCCCCACGTGCGCGGCTGGAACGTGGACGGCGGTGCGGCGGCGTCCATGCCGGGGGTCAGCTTTCTGGCCTATGGCACGAACCAGTTCGGGGTGAACGTGGCCTGCGGCGACGTGGACGGCGACGGCATCGACGAGATCGTCACCGGGCCCGGGCCGGGGGTGGTCTTCGGCGCCCATGTCCGCGGCTGGAACCACGACGGCAGCGGCATCAGCCCGTTGCCCGGCCTCAGCTTCTTTGCGTTCTCCTGGCCGGAGAACCATTACGGCGCGAGGGTCAGCGCCCGGGCCGACCTGGACGGCGACGGCCGGGACGAGATCGTGGCCGGCCTCGGTCCGGATCCCGCTGTTGGCACCACGGTCAGCGTGTTCCGCTATGACGGCAGCCAGGTCACTACTCTGGCCACCCTGGAGAGCTTTGCCGGGATGACCCACGGCGCCACCGTGGCCGCCGGGCGGTTCTGAGGATCAAAGGGGGACGTACATAACTATATAACTATCTGGATGGAGACTGTCTGCGGCGTAGAATACGTGGTTTCACGACTGCGCCTTCAGTCAGCCGGAAGTTATATAGTTATGTACGTCCCCTTTCCGGTGCTCCCCCCTCTTCCTGGTACTGGCTGTTGGCTATTTCATTACTGACTGGACGATGCGGACGAGCACGATCGGGCGGCAGGGCTTGCGGATATACCTGGTCGGGCGGTGGTCGTCGGTGAAGTTTTCCTTGACCTTCTCTTCGTTGTAGCCGCTGGCCAGCAGTACCGGCACATCGGTGCTGATCTGCCTGATCTGATGAAAGGCGTCGACGCCGCTGAGGTGGGGCATGGTCAGGTCGAGCAGGACCACGTCAATGCGGTGCTGTTCCTCGCGGAACAGGTCCACCGCCTCCTGGCCGTCCCGGGCGGTGAGCACCTCGAACCCGGCCCTGGCCAGTGTCGTTTCCATCAGGGTCCGCACCGTCCGCTCGTCATCGGCCACCAGCACCACCCCCACCCGGCCGGGGATTCCGTCTCCCGGTTCGTCCAGCGGGGTTTTCATCACGGGAAGCGGTGACGAGGGGAAGAGAACCGTGAAGGTGGTGCCCCTGCCGATGGTGCTGGTCACCTGGAGCAGCCCGTTGTGGCCGCGGACAATTCCGTGCACCGCCGCCAGGCCCAGCCCCCGCCCGGTGAATTTGGTGGTGAAAAAGGGGTCGAAAATCTTCTGCCGGGTCTCCTCCGCCATGCCGCAGCCGGAATCGGTGACATCCAGGCGGATATATTTCCCTTCAGCCGATCCTTTGGCGGCATGATCGCCGGTCAGGCTTCCCCCGTTGTATCCCGAGACAACCGTGGTGAGGGTGATGGTGCCCGCATCCTGGTCGATGGCTTCCGAGGCGTTGGTGATCAGGTTCAGCACCACCTGGCGAATTTCCGTGGCGTCGGCTTCGATGGCCGGCAGACCTCTTGCCAGGTTGAACTTCAGCACGATCTTTTTCGAGATCACGCTCTCCAGCAGGTGGGTCATCTCCACTACCACTTCATTGAGATCGATGGGCTGCTTGATGAAACTGCCCCGGCCCGAATAGATCAGCATCTGGCGGCTCAGCTCCGCGGCGCGCTTGGCCGCGGTGCGGACCAGCTCCATGCTCTCACGGGCGGGAGAGACCGGGGAGAGGTCGTCCAGCGCGAGATCCACGTTCCCCAGAACCGCCATCAGCAGATTGTTGAAGTCGTGGGCGATGCCGCCGGCCATTACGCCCAGGCTCTCCAGTTTCTGGGCCTCGTGCATCTGTGACTCGATGGCCTTCCGCTGCTGCTCGGCCTCTTTCAGTTCGCTGATGTCGCTCACCGTGGCCCGGAGACGGATCCCGCCTCCGTCGGGGTCCTCCGCGCAGAGACAGACGATCCTGACCCATTGACTGCCGGTTTCGGCATGGTGCAGACGAAGTTCACAGGTCTGCTTTTCCCTGCTTTCCAGCAGCGTTTTGCGGTGCAGGTAGTAGATGTCCTGATCATCGGGAACGATGAACGCGGAGAATGGCTGTTTGACCAGCAGGGCCCGGTCCACACCCAGCATTTCCGAGATAGTCAGGTTGGCCTTGAGGATCGTGCCCTTTTCATTGAGGCTGAGGTATCCCACCGGTGCGCGGTCGAAAAGCGATGCCAGTTCGTCCCTGACGACCACCAGTTCTTCCTGCGCCTTGCGCAGTTCCTCGTTCTGCAGTTCGAGCTCGATCTGGTGGGTGCGCAGTTCGTGAACCGGCCCCTGGATCTCCACCACCGACATCCTCTCAATGTCCTGTTCGACCTCGCGGCTGGAGACCGCCTCGGCCCGCCGGCGCAGATCTTTCAGGTAGTCAGGAGTGGTCATTTCCATACCCTTCCGGCATGCGGAGTGAGGTTTGGTGTTCTGCGCTATGTAGACGAGTCTGATATGAATACTGAATTTATATATCCATTACCCGCGCCGGCGCAAGGCACGGAAGATATCTGCTTCCGGTGGTGCAAGATGGCCAGCCCGTTCATCGGGAATGGGATCGCTCAATTACCCGGCAAATCTGCCGCTGCAGAAATGGAGTTCAGGCCCTGGCTGATTCGATTGAATGATTGATACATGTGGTGATGGTGGGCAGGAAACTGTATATTCTATGTATCATTACGCGATATCCGCCAACAAAATATGGTCCCGTCACATTGTTGACGTCAAAAAATTGCCTGGTTTCGACAGGCGATCGCCCGGGTCAGGGGCAGTGGAGTGCGACACCACGGAGAAGGGGACCAAACCATGGCAAAGGAAAAACAGCCTCCGGAGCGGAAGAAAACCGTTTCGCCCGATAAAATACCCGGCGATGCCGGCAAGCCTGCCGCCGTAAAGAAGGACCAGACCCGACGAGGATTTCCCATCGTCGGAATTGGTTCATCCGCCGGCGGTCTGGAAGCCCTGGAGAAGTTTTTCAAGGCCATGCCGTCCAATGCGGGGATCGGTTTCGTCCTGGTGCTCCACCTCGATCCGAAGCACATCAGCATCCTCCCCGAACTGCTGCAGAAACACACCGAGATGCCCGTGCGCCAGGTCGCTGACGGCGTCAGGATGCAGGCGGACCATGTCTATGTCATCCCGCCAAACAAGGAGCTGACCATCCTCAACGGGACACTGCAGCTGATGGACCTGGTTCTACCGCGCGGCACCAACCTGCCCATCGACAACTTCCTCCGCTCCCTGGCCCAGGACCAGGCGCGCAATGCGGTCTGTATCATCCTTTCCGGCACGGGAACCGACGGTACCCTGGGGGTGCGGGCGGTCAAGGGCGAACTGGGCATGGCCATGGTCCAGGACGAGGAGTCGTCCAAGTACGGCGGGATGCCCCGCAGTGCCGTGGCCACCGGGTTGGCCGACTACGTGCTGCCGCCGGAAAAAATGCCGGAACAGCTGATCAATTACACCCGTCATGCCACCCGGACCTTCGCCCCGAGGGTCGATCCCGTCGAGGAGCCGACACCACAGGCGTTGCAAAAAATATTCGTCTTGCTTCGCGCCCGGACCAAGCACGACTTCTCGCTCTACAAGAAAAACACCATCTGCCGGCGGATCGAGCGGAGAATGAATGTCCACCAGATCGACGACATCTCGGACTATGTCCGCTATCTGCAAAAGAGCGACCGCGAGTCGGACGTCCTGTTCAAGGAACTGCTCATCGGCGTGACCAACTTCTTCCGCGACCCGGAGGCGTTCCAGGTCCTGCAGACAGAGATCCTGCCGGCGATGCTGAAAGGAAAACCGGATGATTACGGGGTCCGCGTCTGGGTCCCCGGGTGCTCCAGCGGCGAGGAGGCCTACTCGGTGGCCATCGTGCTGCAGGAGTGCATGGAAAGTATCGGCCGTCAATCTCACCTGCAGCTATTTGGAACCGACATCGACGAGGTGGCCGTCGACGGGGCTCGCGCCGGCCTCTACCCCGAAAGCATCCTGGCCGATGTGGGGCCGGAGCGGATCAAACGCTATTTCTCCAAGGAGGAGGACGGCCGGTACCGGGTGAAGAAGCTGATCCGCGAAATGCTCGTGTTCGCCCCGCAGAACGTGATCAAGGACCCGCCGTTCACCAAGCTGGACCTGCTCTGCTGCCGCAACCTGATGATCTACCTGGGGGGCGAGCTGCAGAAAAGGCTGCTGCCGATTTTCCACTACAGTCTGAAACCCGACGGCATTCTCTTTCTCGGGTCTTCGGAGAGCATCGGTCCGGCCACCGACCTCTTCGCCCTGGAGCACAAGAAGTGGAAGATTTTCCGTCGCAAACCCTCGTCCTCCTCCGCCTATCCGATGCTTCACTTACCAGCTCAGCCGGAAACCTACGAGGCCCGCGATCTCCTGGTGCCCGAGGCCGTGAGGCGGGCTGAAGAAATGAGTGCGCTGCAACTTGTGGAGACGATCCTCCAGCAGAGTGACACGCCACCCTGCGCCATCGTCAACGATGCCGGTAACGCGATCTATATTCATGGGCGGACCGGCAGGTATCTCGAACCGGCCGAGGGCAAGGCCAGCGTGAATATCATCGAGATGGCCCGCCGGGGCCTGAAAGTCGAGCTGGCCGCCGCCATCCGCCAGGTCACAACCTTCAAACAGGAGACGGTCTGCCGGAATCTCGATGTGCAATACAACGGGGGGAGCCTGACCGTTAATCTGACGGTCAAACCGATTGTGGAATATGGCTCAATGCACGGTCTGATGATGGTTATCTTTGAAGAGACGGCCGGGCCGTCGAAGAAGAGACGCGCCGGCAAACCGGCGGCCAAAGGACACAAGAGCAAAAGCGTCGGTGAACTGGACCAGGAACTGAACGACATCCGGGAGAACCTGCAGACCACCATCGAAGAGCTGGAAACTTCCAACGAAGAGCTGAAGTCGCTCAACGAGGAACTGCAGTCGACCAATGAGGAACTGCAGAGCACCAACGAAGAGTTGGAGACCTCGAAGGAGGAGCTGCAGTCGCTCAACGAGGAGTCGGCCACCGTCAACGCCGAACTCCAGGCCCGCATCCAGGAGTTGTCCAAGACCAACGACGACATGAAGAACCTGCTGGACAGCACGGAGATCGCCACCGTTTTTCTGGACAACGAACTGCAGATCAGGTTTTTCACCCCCAGGATGAAGACGATCATCCCGCTCACCGCCCCCGATACCGGCCGCCCCATCAGTCACCTGGCATCCTCGCTGATCAGCACCAATCTCGAGGAAGTCAGCCGGCAGGTGCTCGGGGACCTGGCGGTGCGTGAAGCTGAGGTGGTCAGTGAGGATGGCCGGCATTTCACCATGCGCATCCGGCCCTACCGCACCACGGCCAACGTCATCGAGGGCGTGGTCATCACTTTCGAGGACATCACCCGGCGCAAGCGTGCGGATATAGCGCTGGAAAAGAGTGAAGAGCGGTTCCGCCTGCTGTTCGAACTGGCCAGCGACTCGTTCGTGCTGGTGGATGCCGAAACCAGGACCATCGTGGAGTTCAACCGGCAGGCGCACGAAAACCTGGGCTACACCCGGGAAGAATTCGGGAAACTGACCATCCGGGACATCGAAGCGCAGGAATCTCCGGATGAGACGGCGAATCATATCGAGAGAATTCTCAGCCAGGGGAGCGACATCTTCGAATCCAGGCACCGGACCCGCAACGGTGAACTCGTGGACGTGCAGGTGGACGCAAAGCAAGTTTCCATCGGCGAGCGGAAGTTCGTTCTCAGCACCTGGCGCAACCTCTGGCCGCCGGACGCCGGGAAGTGATCCCTCTCCCTATTTCGCGAACACCGCCGGGAGGTTGTGGACGATAAAGGCGTTGGCCAGGAAGCAGAAGGTCAGCAGGGCCAGGGTGGTGCTCCTGGTCAGCCGGGCCGTGCGATGGGTCGGATTCTGGCCGTGCAGGTAGTAGGGGATGACGGCCAGGATGGCCAGCAGCAGGACGAGGTGCCGGGTCAGGCCCGTGTCGAGGTAGTGAGCGATGCTCGACCAGTTGGGGTCGATGAAGACGTAGTTGCCGCACCAGAGGACGGTAAAGAAGATGGCCAGCGCGGCCCCGGTGAAGTCCGGCAGCTCAAGCATGCGGGCGAAGAAGAGACCCAGGGCCATGGCGATGAAGGGGTAGAAGGGGAGGGTGTACCAGGCGAAAAAGTGCCCCTGGGCTCCGGCGCCGAGCAGGGAAACCAGGTAGACCAGCAGGGGCAGGAAGAGCAGCATCTGCTGTGTCCTGTTCTTCAGATCCCGGGCCACCGGGATCAGCACCAGCCAGCCGAGGATGAACCAGGGATCGAAGAGGCGCATTTCCCGCTGGAAGAGGAGGTGCTGCTGGAAGTTGAAGTTCTTGAACCGGTCACCGTGCTCCAGGAGCAGCGACCAGAAGAGCCGGGCGTCGTATATCGAGCCGTAGATGAAGTAGATCGAAAAGAGCGCCAGTCCGATGGCCAGTGCTTCCAGCGCCTCACGCCGTTTCCGCCGCTGGAGGAGCAGCAGCACCAGCAGGATGACCACAAAGAAGCCGGTGACCTTGGCCAGCGAGGCCAGCCCGGCGCAGAGGGCGGCGAGGTAGAGGTATTTCCGTCCCCCGCTCCGGCAGTGTTTTAGAAAGAGCCAGAGCGTGGCCAGCAGCAGGAAGACGATCAGGTTTTCGCTCACCGCCAGCCGGGAGAGGAACACCAGGTTGGGGTCGGTGGCATAGATCAGCGCCGAGAGTATCGCCGCGGTGTCACCGAAGGTCTGCCGGGCCACCAGGAAGACCAGGGCCAGGGAGAGAATGCCCAGCAGCAGCGAGGGCAGGCGAATGGTGCCCAGGGTGCAGTCGAAATACTCCCGCTCGCCCCGGAGCAGGGCGGCGGCGCCCACCAGCAGCCCGAAGAGCGGCGGATGGTCCAGCCAGGGTGTCACCATCCGGTAACGGTGGCTTCCCACCCTGGTCACCGGCTGGTCACCGTATACGTCGAGCCAGGACCAGGCCGTGGGCACCCCTTCCTGAATCAGGGACATTCCGCACCAGGCATAGGCGAACTCGTCCGCGGTCCAGCTGTGGGGCGGGACGGTCCGGTAGCCGTGGAGGCGGATCACCAGCCCGAGGACCATGATCAGCGCAAAGATGATCCAGAGCTTCCGGCCGCTCAATCCGCCCCCGCTGCCTGAATTCTCGGCTGTGGTCATTCCGCGTGCACCTTCCGCCTGGGGATCGTGTCCGGTTTGGTCTATTATAATGCCTTTGGTGATTTCGGAACATATCGGGGATTCAATCGGATGAACCAGGCCCGGCCCCAGAACAGCGGCAGCAGCTTCTCCAGGCCGTCCATCGTCTCGGCCCTGGCCGGCTGGGTGCTGGCCGGGTCGCTGGCCGGCTCGTCGGGGGCGCTGGTGGACTGGCGCCGGCTGGTGCTCAACGGGGATTTCACGGCCCAGGTCTACTTCGACCGGATCTGGATCAGCGCCGCCTTTTTCGGGGCGCTGGCCGGGCTGGCCGCGGGCCTGCTCTTCCTCCTCGCCCGGCGGTTTTTCATCTCCCGCTGGCCGGCAACCCTGGACCGGCTCCTGGTCGGCAGGCTGACCGCCCTGGCCCTCCTGTTCCTGCTGGTCTTCGGCTACGGCCTGATGCGGGTGGCCACGCCCCGTCTCGAGGGGCGGCGGCTGATCGGTACGCTGGATCAGGCCGCGGAAGCCGCCCGATCTCCGGAAAACGCCGGTGGCGCAGCCGCCGCAAACAAGCCGCCGGTGATCCTGCTGCTGCTCGACACGGTGCGCGCCGACCACCTCTCCCAGTATGGATACGAGAGGGACACCACGCCCAATCTCGGGGTCTTTGCCAACCATGCCGTGGTCTACGATTTTGTCCGGAGCAGCGCCTCCTGGACCGTACCGGCCCACGCCACCCTGTTCACCGGACTCTACCCCCACCAGCACGGCGTACACCGCTATATCCCGGAGAAGGGGCGTCGGTCAAACCTGATGCCGTCATACCCCCTGGGCCCTCAGACATGGACGCTGGCCGAGCTGCTGGGCGAAGCGGGCTACCGCACGGCGGCGTTCTGCGCCAACCCGTTCCTCCACTCCGGAACCGGTCTGGACCGCGGGTTTCAGCTGTTCTACCACTCGCGAAATCTCAACACTACCATCCCCCTGCTCACCGAGCCGCTGCAGAAACTGCTCTTCGGCCGCGAGGCGCTCACCGCCTTTCGCCAGCAGACCATGACCGCACGCCAGGTGAACCGCCGGGCGGCCCACTGGCTGGAGCGCCGCGGCGGCCGGCCCTTCTTCCTCTTCATCAACTACATGGACGCCCACTCGCCCTACGACCCGGATCCGCCCTTTGACCGGATCTACCCCGGGGCATGGGAGGGGTTTCTCGACTGGCACAGCTTTGCCGCCGGCATGCACAAACAGCCTCGGGAGATCAGCGGGCGGGAGCGGGAGCACATCATCTCCCGTTACGACGGCGCCGTCCGTTCCCTGGACCACGAACTGGGGCGCTTCTTCGACCTGCTTCGGGAGCGGGGCCTGTACGACGAGAGCCTGATCATCGTCACCAGCGACCATGGCGAGCACTTCGGTGAACATGGCTTGATCGAGCATTCGAAGGATGTCTACGAAGAGGTCCTCCGTATCCCCCTGCTGGTCAAGTACCCCGGATCGGCCCGCCGGGGCCGCGACGAGGTGCCGGCCAACCTGGTGGACATCCTCCCCACGGTGCTGACGGCCGCGGGCCTGCCGCTCCCGGACGGATTGGCCGGCCGTCTCCTCGGTTCCGCCTCCCCCGTCCGCCGATTGAACGAGAGCTATGACCCGCGGAAGGCCGGCGGGGGTGGCAATCGGCCCGCCGGATCACCCGGGCGTTTCATCCGCGTGCGGCGCTCGATCCACCTCGACCAGATGAAATTCATCTGGTCCTCGGACCAGGCCCACGAGTTGTATGACCTGGATGCCGATCCGGGGGAGTCACGGAATCTTCTGGCCGAACGTCCTGAGCTGGCCGAGCCCTTCCTGCCCCTGGCCGCGGAGATCGAAGCCAACCAGGTACTGCCCGAGCCGGGGGCGGAGCCGGAAGCTCTGGACGATGACCTCCTGCGGCACCTCGAGGAACTGGGCTATGTGGATTCCACCGGCGAGTAACCCCAGACGTCATCTATAGCTGAATTTGAAGGAGCGGTGTTAACGGCCAGCGGCCCGAGGGCCGTGCATCCATCGGGCGGCCTCAGGTCACCGCATCACGTCGGCTTCGTCGACCACCGCCAGCGAAGCGCCGGCCAGATACCCTTCGTCCGCCCAGGCAATGAAGTCGGGGGCGGCCAGGGGAAGGAGCGTGCCGACATACCCGAATCCCCGGATGTGCGCGACGTTTTCGGGATCGGGCCCCGGGACGGTGACGATCTCGTCCCTGCCGTTGCCGTCGATGTCGGCGCAGGCGATGCGGACGCCATACCGGACATTCAAGGGGTAGGCCAGGAGGCTGGCCGAGGGCAGCGGGGAAACGGTACCCCCGACCACGCGCCAGGCGCGGATGTGGGCGCCGAAGATATCCCCGGGGCCAGGCCCGGTGACGATTTCATCGATGCCGTCGCCGTCCAGGTCGCCGCAGGCCACGTTGACCCCCCAGCGGTGCGTGTTGTAGGCAAAGAAGCTGACCCCGGGCATGGCCGCGGCCGGTCCGCCGTCCACGTTCCAGCCCCGGACGTGGGGTCCGAACACCGCGCCGGCGCCGGCCCCGGTGACGATTTCGTCGTAGCCGTCGCCGTCGATGTCGCCGCAGGCCGGCTTGACTCCGTATTTCAGGGTCCCATAGGCCTGGAAGCTCGTGCCGGGCAGCGGTGTGATGGCGCTGCCGTCCCAGGTAAAGCCGCGCACGTGGGGCCCAGCCACCGGTCCCGGGCCGGGCCCGGTGACGATTTCATCCCGGCCGTCGCCGTCGAGGTCGCCGCAGGCCACCTCCACCCCCCAGCCGCTGGTGCCGTACGGGCGGAAATTGGAACCGGCATGGTGGGTCCCGCCGAGGTCGTAGGCGCGGACGATCGGCGGCATGTCCGGTCCGGGCCCAGTGCCGGTGACGATGTCGATCGACCCGTCGCCGTCCAGGTCGCCCACGGCCACCCGCGTGCCGTAGCCGCTGAGCCAGACATAGGGGTCGAATTCGGTGTAGGGCCGGGCCGCGCCGTCGGTGCCGTAGCCCCTGATCAACGGGTCCTGGCCGGCCAGCGGGCCGGGCCCGGTGAGGATCAGCGGTTTCACCGTCCAGGTGCTCCGCCGCCGCACAAAGGGGTCGCCGGTGATCGACATCCCCATGTGCCAGTCGATCTCCCACTGCTCGAACGGGGCCACTTCCTCGAACCAGATCTGCAGCGATTGGCCCAGCGAGACCCCGGAGCCGAACGGGTCGTAGAACCAGCTGAAGTTGAGCATCGAGCCGCTCTTGGTGCTGCCCACGGTGGCCAGGCTGGTGCTGCTGGGGTTGAAGATGTAGGCCCCGCCCAGGTGGTTTTCCTCGACCCAGCGCAGGGCGCTGCAGCAGAAAAGGTTGTAGAACAGCGCCTCGGGTTCGGTGTTGGCCACCCGCCAGCTGGTGGCGGTGCCGCCGCGGGTAAAGCCGTGGCCGCCGGACCAGGAGTGGCAGGCCAGCTGGATAAACTCGTAGGCCGGTTCGCTGAGCCGGTTCAGCACGTAGTCGTCCCGATCGGTTTCCGGCGCGCGTATCTCGTGATAGGCCGGGTAGCCGTAGCGCATGGCGGTGCAGATGTCCGCGCCGGTGGCCCAGTCGTCCTCGGTGTAGGTCAGGCCGTAGTCGGTGCAGCTGAGCGCGCCGATCCAGAAGTCGTGGTCCTTGTCCAGATAACGGTTCACCGACTCGGCCTCGTCCCACCAGGTCATCATCGAGGAATCGATGTGGGCGACAAAGATTTCCGGGCCCTGGTCCCCCGTGCCGTCCTCCAGCGCATCGTACATTCCGTCATCGTCGGCATCGATCCACAGACCGTCCAGCTCCATATAGAAGTAGTCGAGGGGGAACTCCTCGTCCGACTCGTACCACGGGGTGGGCATGCGGCCGAAGAAGACCACCGCGGCCAGCCCGGTGGAGTGGCCGAGGATGAACGACTTCAGTTCCTCCGGCGTACCGCCGCCGGTCTCATAAGTCTCAGGGACCCATCCCTGGGACGAGATGTCGCCGGCATACCGATTCAGATTGGCCTGGATGGCCGGCCGCAGCCCCTCGTTGACCAGGAGCAGGACCTTGGTGGTCGATGGGCCGCCGGTGCGATCCGTTCGTTCCTCCGCCCCGGCCGTTTCCATGGTATCCAGAAGGCGGACCCTGAACGGCTCCCGGGTTTGCCGCGCCGACCACTGGGCGAAGGAGGTGGGCGGCTCGGGTCCGATCCAGCGCAGAGGTTCGATGCCGCTGCTGTCATAAGGTGCGGCACCAACCACGGTCACCGGCAGAAACGTTGGCAGGAGCAGCAGGGCCAGGATCAGGAGAACAGCATGGCGGCCGGCCCGTCTTGCGGATTCGGCCGCTGTCGGAGAATGCATCATTGTTGCACCACCAGGAAATGGAATTCACGTAAACGGCAGCCGCTTTTGGTCAGGATAGTGGATATTGAGGCTCTGTCAATGCGGCGCGGTCATCCCGGGGGCAGCGGGGTCAAGCCGGCGAGGCATCCCTCTTTGCCAGTTGTGTGCGGTGGGCTTCGAAGGCTTCGCTCTTCAAGCGCTCCAGCAGACGGTCGAACTCGTCCCCCTTGAAGGGTTTGCTCAGCATGGCGTCCATCCCCGACTCGAGGCAGCGCTGGCGGTTGGCCTCGACTTCGCTGGCGGTGAGGGCGACGATGGGGACGCGCTCGCCACGGCCGCTGTCCATCCGGCGGATCAGCTCGGTGGCGTCATGGCCATTCATCAACGGCATCTGGATGTCCATCAGCACCAGGTCGAAGTGTCCCACCAGGAATGCGCTCACCGCTTCACGGCCATTTGATACCTGGGTCACCAGGTGCCCTTTCTTTTCCAGCAGGGATGCGGCCAACTTGCGGTTCATCAGGCTGTCTTCGGCAAGCAGGATGTGCAGGTGCTCGTCCGCTTCCCGGTCCTGAAGGCCGGTGTCCAGGGCATCCATCTGCATTGCCGGCCGGATCACCGGCAGGCTGAGGCGGAGCGAAAAGCCGCCGCCGGCACCGGTCTCCAGTGCCAGCGTGCCGCCATGGGCTTCTATGATCCGGCGCGGTCGGTCCGGCAGGGGGCCGGGTTCATTGGCCACCGGCTGTGGCGAGCCGCGCCAGGTGATCACCAGTTCCGCCTTTTCGTTCCGGCCGGTCAGCATCAGGTCCACGCCGGTGTTCTCGGGAGCCGAAGCCACCGCCGGCTCCACCAGGGCGTGGACAGCTTCGGAGATCCGGTGCGGGTCGAGCAGCATTGGCGGGAAGCTGTGGAAGCTGTTGCAGTTCAGCCTGACCCCCCGAGCATCGGCCCTGGCCCGGCTCAACTCCATGGCACCACGGGCCAGATCGAGGAGCGAGACCTGTTCCAGGTCCAGTTCTTCCCGCTCCGGTGTGATTCCGGTGAACATCCCCCGGTTAACCTCAATCTTCCAGTACTGTTGTCGGGTCGAGAGTGGCGCAGGACTGCAGCTCACTCTGCACTCTGCTCTTCGGGATTTCGGGCGTTTTCCTTGACCTTTCGGTGGACTGTTACGTGGAAAGGCCCCCCGGTCGCCTGGACTCGAAGGGCCTCGATGGACGTGTTCAGACAGTGAATTACTGCTCTTCGTGCACCTTTTCCAGTTTCTCCAGTTTCAGCTCCAGCTCTTCCAGCCGCTCCTGCAGCTTCAGTTCCTGTTCGTGGAGTGCCTTCAGTTTTTTCTGGAACTCGGGGCGGGCCAGGTATTCGTTCACTTCCTTCATCGATTCGTTGAAGGTTTCGGTGTTGAAGTAGATCATGTCCTTGGAATCGCCGATCTTCTCGATGAAGACGTTTTCCAGGTGCTCCATCTGTTCCGTGAGATCCACCGTCACATCCCCTTCGATGGTCTCGAAAACCATGTTCCCGCCTTCCATGCCGCTGGAAATGAAGAAGGCCTTTTGCTTCAGTTCCCCGAGGTCGCCCAGCAGGCCGATGTCGAATTCCTGCATCTCCTTCACGGCCACGGCCGCTTCGACCGTGATCGGCGCGCCGCTCCGAACCAGGGCGATGGAGGCGGCCTCGCCCTCCTCCTTCTCACGGATGATCCGCTGGACATCGGAAGCGGAAGCCACGCTCCGGCCGTCGATGGCGGTGAGCACGTCACCAACCCGGATGCCGGCGGCCTGGGCCGGGCTGCCCTCCACCACCGTGCCCACCAGCACGCCGCTGCCCTCCGCCGCTCCGAAGTGCTTCTGCAACTCGGGACTCAGCTGATTGAGCGCCACGCCGAGGTAGCCCCGTTTCGCCGGCGATCCCACCCAGTGGACTACCTGGTGCCCGTCGTCGTCGCCGATGACCTTCACGTTGACCTTGGTCCCGCCGTCGGTGTGGATTTCCTTGACCTTGACCACGGCCTTCCCCTCCACCACAGGCGTGACGGTTTTTTCATCATCGGGGAGCACCGCGGCCGGCGCTGCGGCGGTGAACAGGATCAGGCCGGCCAGGGCGCAGCCGGTGATGAGCAATTTCTTCCAATTGTCCTGCGTCATGTTCAGGTTCCTCCGTGCTGCGTCTGGGCAGTGTGCATCGCGCCGCAGGTGTAGCTACCAGTTCATTATTATTATCAATAGACCGATGTGTCGTCGTTCGCCTCGGTGCTCCGGTTGAGCAGGGCTCCCACGTCGAGCACCAGATTGACGTCCTCGTTGCCGCCGAGATAGACCACCGGGCTTTCTTCCGCGGCTTTCTCCC
The DNA here is from genome assembly GCA_032127265.1 of Acidobacteriota bacterium. Classification (GTDB taxonomy): domain Bacteria; phylum Acidobacteriota; class JAQAZP01; order JAQAZP01; family JAQAZP01; genus JAQAZP01. Next base: position 15,827 of record JAQAZP010000325.1, on the reverse strand, counting down.
TCAGTTCACGCAGTTCCTTTTCGATCAGCGCCTTTTCCGAACGGACCGCCTCGATTTCGGCGAGCACGGCCTCGTTTCCGGTGTCGACGGACATCGACCAGCGCCGCAGGCTCATCGGGATCACCAGCAGGATGATCACCGTGGCCGCGGCCGCCAGACGATAGCCCCAGGCCGGCACCAGGCGCTGCGATCCTTTTTGAGGGAGGTTTTCGAGAACGCGCCGGGTGAACTCCGGTGACGCTTTCTCCCTGGGCAGCGCCTTGAGCTCGGTGCTGATCCGCTCGTCGCTCATCCCGTTCCTCCGTTCCAATATGGCTCCAGAAGCTCGCGCAACTGGCGCCGACCCCTGTTGATCCTCGATTTCACCGTCCCCTCCCGGCAGCCGGTCGCTTCGGCGATGGCCTGGTAGGAGAGGCCCTCGATCTCGCGCAGCATCAGCGGTGCCCGGAATTTCAGCGGCAGGTCACCGATGGCCGCGCCCAGTTGACTCGCGGCTTCCTGCTGCAGGAGCCGGGACTGGGGATTCGGCGGGCCGCCGTTGCCGTTTCCGCCCGCGGGCACAGTGGCCCGGAAGATCCGCCAGCGCCGGTTGCGCCGTTCTTCCGAGCGCACCAGGTTGGTGGCGATGCGGAAGATGAAGGCGGCCAGGTGCCCTTGCTCGTGGTAGCCGCCGGAAGCGTTGCGATAGAGCCGGAGAAACGTTTCCTGGGCCGTGTCCTCGGCGCGGTCGCGGTCCCCGGTGAGCCGGCAGAGGTAGTTGACCACCCGGTCCTTGAAACGGTCCACGATCTGGGTGAAGGCATCCTCGTCCCCCTCCCTGGTGCGGGCCATCAGCTCTGCGTCGCTCGCCTCGATCATTACGTTTTCACCGCTGCTCTATTTCCGGGGCGGTCAGGTGCTTCCGGACCCCGGTCCGGGGCCCGGAAGAGGACTCACGCATCCTATTCTATTCGATTTCCTCCACTTTCTTTTCGATAATTTCCAGCCGCTTTTCGATGTTCTCGCCGTTCTTCTCGTGTGCTTCGATCAGCGCTTCGAAGTCTTCACCCTCGAGATACTCGTTGAGTTTCTCCATCGCCTCGTCGAGGTTTTCCGTGTCGAAGTAGAAATCACCGTCACCGTTTTTCATCTTGATGATGCACTTGTGGGCGCCTTCCACACCGGAGAGCATCTGGTCGAAGTCGAAGTTGAAGTCGAAATCATTGAACTCCTTGGTGGTCAGCACCGCCTTGAAGCTCATCGGCGAGCCGTTGCGCAGCACCTCCACCAGGGCCGTGTCGCCCGCGTTCATCTCACGGACTGCCTTGGTGGCCACGGAGACCGAACTGGCCGCCGCGCCGTTGACCGCGGTGATCACGTCTCCCACCCGGACGCCGGCGGCCTCGGCCGGGCTGCCTTCCACGACGCTGGCCACCATGATGCCGGTGCCCTCGGAGGCGCCGAAGTGCACCTGCAGCTCGGAGGTCAGGCTGCTCAGCTGCACGCCGAGGAAGGTCCGCTGCACCGGCTCGCCCACGTGGATCAACTTGTGAACGTCACCGTCCCCGCAACCGAGGACCATCACGTTTTCGCCGTCCCCGGCAATGGTTTCCACCTTGCAGTCGCCCTTGACCACGATGACCTCGCCGTCCTCGGTGGTCCAGGTATTCACGCCCTCGTCCCCGGCGTCACCGCTGGTGATGAAGATCTGCTTTGTCTCCTTCACCGGCTCCAGAACCTCGTCATCGGCGATGACCGCCGCGCCGGCGCTCCAGGCAAAAAGGGCCAGCAGGGTCAGGGTGAGCAGGATTGTCAGGGTCTTGGTCCGCATCGTCATGTTCCTCCATCTGTTTTCAGTTTGCGGCGTCCGGGACAGCCAGTCGGTTTTCGCAATTCACCCCTCACAACGCCCGGATGCGCCGAAAGTTCCCGGTTGGCGGCGATTGGTCCGGCCCTGACCGGGAGCCTAGGCGGGGTTGGCTGTAACTATATGTAATAAAATATGTTCAGGTATGCGTGGTTGATCGGGGAATTCTGGATTATATGTGTGAACTTGGTGAAGATTTCCAGGATTTCGGTTTTACGCTATAGTTGTTCGCTGGAACGAACAGTGTTTCCGAAGGGGGAGGACCATGGAACAGCTGATGACGGAACTGCAGCCCACACTGCAAATACCCGGAGTGAAATCCGGGCTGGTCATGGCCGCCGCGGTGCTGGCGGCGTTTTTTGCGCGAATCATTTTTTTCCGTGTCGTCATGAGCCTGACTCGCAAGACGGAAACCGACCTCGACGACCGCATAGCCATCGTCATCTGCGGCCCGATCTTTTACTCTATCCTCCTCCTTGGCCTGGCCTTGGTGGTGCTCGACCTTCGGATAAAGGCGACCCCGGAGTATTTTATCCTCGGGGCGATCAAGACGGTGGGCCTGCTCATCTGGTATCTTGGCGTCTCGCGGGTGTCCAGCATTGTCCTCGGCGCTCTCAGCCGGTCGATGAACCGCTGTACCTGGCTCCAGCCCAAGTCCCTCCCCCTGTTCGAGATCAGCTCCAAAGTGCTCATCATCGGCGGTGCCTTCTACTTTTTTCTCGTCTCCTGGGACATCGATGTCACCTCCTGGGTCGCTTCGGCCGGGGTGATGGGCATTGCGGTGGGCTTTGCGGCCAAGGACACCCTGGCCAACCTCTTTGCCGGGGTTTTTATCCTTGCCGACGCGCCGTACAAGATTGGTGATTTTGTCAATCTCGACAACCAGGTCCGCGGCCGGGTGACCGACATCGGCGTGCGTTCAACCAGGGTGCTGACCCGGGACGATATCGAGGTCACCGTGCCCAACGCCCTGATCGCCAACGCCCAGATCATCAACGAGGCCGGCGGCCGGCACGTGAAGATGCGGGTGCGGGTCAGCGTCTTTGCCGCCTACGGCAGCGATGTTGACCAGGTGCGGGAAGTGCTTCTCTCCTGCGTGGATGGCGTGGAGCACCTCGTGGCCGACCCCGAGCCCCGGGTGCGGTTTCGCGAGTTCGGCAACTCGGGGCTCCGCTTCGAGTTGCTGGCCTGGATCGATGAACCGGTCTACCGGGGCCGGGTGCTGGATACGCTGAACACCAGGGTCTACAAGGCGTTCAACGAGGCCGGCATCGAAATCCCTTACAACAAGCATGACCTCTACATCAAGGAAATGCCGCAAAGCGGTTCCATAACCTCATCTGAGGTCCGATAGCGTCGTTGTCGGCTTCCTCGAAATGCTCAATACCACCGGAGTATGCTCCGTTTGCCCGTCACCCGGCGCCACGCAGCCGGGCCACGGCCGAGGTCCCGAAACCACTTCGAAGAAGATCGGGGCTGTCACCATTCTGTCACCAGTTTCCGCGGCCGCTTGACGGTACGACGCTGATATCCCTATATTTATGTCAAGTAAGTGAGAAATCGGCTTCGGTCATCCCGGCCATTTCTTTCATCTAGCCGACCGTCGCTGTTGCCTTTCGATGAAATCGTCGATTCGCGGACAGTACGTGATTGAAGGCTTCGTGTTCAAGACCGCATCTCTCATTCTTTACAATTCAAGGAGGTCTCGAGAACCATGGACCTGATAAAACACCCAGCACTGGTGAAACTGCTGCTGGCCGTTCTGCTCTGCGCCGGCTTTCCGGCCCTGGCCGCGGCCCAGTCCACCCTGGACTGGCCCACCGGCGAGTTCCGCGCGTCCGAACTGGACAGCGGCGTGCTGGCCAACCGGGGCCTGCAGCCGGAGATCGCCTTCGAGGAGGTGGTGTCGGTCAAGGACGCCGCCTGGATGCGGCTGTATTTCGGCAAGGTCAAGCTGGAGGAGGGCAGCCTGATCCGCATGACCTCGCTCTATGACGGCGAAGTGCAGGAACTGGATGCCGACGCCCTGGCCATGTGGAACAACACTTCAGCCTACTTCAACGGCGACCAGGTCTACCTCGAACTGATCGCCTGGCCCGGGACCACACAGAACCGGGTGGTGATTGACCGGCTGGCGGTGCACATTGTCGAGGTCACCCGCGGCCCCTGCGCCGATGACGACTGCGGCATCTGCGGCGCCGACAACCGCACCCTCTCCAGTGAACTGTGGACCGGGCGGCTGATGCCGGTGGGCTGCACCGGGTCGATCATCTCCACCGACAGCTGTGTCGTCTCCGCCGGCCACTGCGCCGACGGCAACTACGACGACACGATCCAGTTCAACGTGCCCTCCTCCTCCTCCAGTTGCTATACCTACAACCCGCCGGTGGCCGACCAGTTCCCGATCACCGCGCACCAGTTCGTCAACGGCGGCGTGGGCGCCGACTGGTCGGTGATGACCGTGGGCACCAACAACCTCGGCCAGACGCCCTACGAGCGCTACGGCGAGATGCGCCCCATCGCCGCCGCCCTGGCCAACTCGGGGGACATCGCCGACAACTGGGGCTACGGCGTGGACAACAGCGACCCCACCCGCAGCCAGGTGCAGCAGACCCACAGCGGCGACATCATCTCCCGCAGCAGCACCTACTACGCTTTTGACCTCGACATGACCTACGGCAACTCCGGGTCGGCGCTGCTGAAGAACGACGAGATCATCGGCATCGTCACCCACTGCTCCTTCTCCTGCGAGAACTACGCCACCCGCATCGACCTCTCGGCCTTTGCGGCGGCCCGCGACTCGCTCTGCGGCGGCGGGGGCGGCGGGTACTGCTCGGCCAACTCCAACAGCGCGGCCTACGAGTACATCTCGCGGGTGCAGATGGGGACCATCGACAACAGCAGCGGCGCTTCGGGCTACAGCAATTACACCGGCCAGTCCACCGACATGAACATCGGCAGCGGCTACCTGACCACCATCACCCTGAACACGACCTACGCCACGGATATCGGCGGGATGTGGGTCGACTGGAACCAGGACGAGGACTTCGACGACGCCGGCGAGACCATCACCACCAGCTGGATCGGTCTGGGACCCTACACCGTCACCGTCACCCCGCCCGGCGGTGCCGCGCTGGGCGCGACCCGGATGCGGGTGCGAATCATGGACGGTGAGTTCGACCCGACACCGTACGCCTGCGGCGCAACCAGCTACGGCGAGGTGGAGGACTACACCATCACGGTAACCAGCGGCGGCGGCGACACTACGCCGCCCACGCCGAACCCCATGCAGTGGACAACCGCACCGTACGCCACCGGCACCACCGCGCTCTCCATGCTCAGCGTCACGGCCACCGACGCCACTTCGCCGCCGGTGCAATACCGCTTCAATTCAAGCTACAACGGCAACAGCGCCTGGCAAAGCTCGCGCACCTTCACCCAGGGCGGCCTCGCCGTCAACACCAGCTACTCCTACCAGGTGCAGGCCCGGGACAGTGCCGCCACACCCAACGAGACCGGCTGGAGCAGCTCGGGATCGGCCTACACCCTGGCCAATACACCCGCGGCCCCGACAGTGAACGGCCCCACCACCTCCACCCTCAACATCAATGTCAATCCTAACGGCAACCCCTCGGGCACGGTGTTCGCCGTCCAGTGCTCCTCGACCAGCGACGGCACCTGGCTCAACCGCTTCGTCGACGCGGCCGGAAACCCCGGCACCGGTGAGGTCTGGCGCACCGACGCCGCCTGGGGCACCATCACTGCCCTGGGGCTTACTTCAGATGTCCAGTACTGTTTCCGGGTCAAGGCCCGCAACGGGGACGGCATCGAGACCTCCTACGGGTCGGCGGCCTGCGCCACCACGGCCTCCACTGTCACCGACACGGTGAGTGCCACCTTTGCCTGCGTGCCCGACAGCGGCGTGCTGCCCTTCAACACCGCGATGTTCGTCACCATGCAGAACCTCTACGGCGGGTTCACCCGGACCATCGCGGGGCGGATCAACATCGATCTCGCCGGCGGTCTGCATATCACCAACTGGCGCGGTGGATTCACCAACATCGCCGGCGGGGGGAGCTACAACACTTCCTGGACCACGAATCCGCCCTCCTACGGGATGCTGGTGGGAACCAGCGTCTTCACCCTGGCGGCCGAGGACGTCACGGCGGCGCCGTTCAACCAGCCGCCCTATCCGCCGGCTGGAGACACCGACACATCTTTCTGCACCATCACTGGGAACTAGCATTAGTTCTGCCTCTATCCGCGGGAGGGGGATTTTCCCCCTCCCGCTCATCTCCGCTCGAATCTCCGCAGTTGAAAACAGACCGCCTGGCGGCCCCAACTTGAGCCCGGTCACGGTGCACACTCCCCGATTCCATTACGGATCCCGCCTCTCCGGTGACGATATTGTCCTCCGGGGAACGCAGGCTGCAGATCGATTTGCGGGAGCCGGGCGTACCTGCAATAATCTCTGTCAGAATACAATTGCAGGGCAGGCGGCCCTGCGCCGGGCTGCCCGGGTGTCTGCCACTGCTTGACCCGGTTGGACCCTGCCTGCGGCGGTGACAGAGGAGGCAACCCATGAAAAAGTGGATTCTGCTGATCCCGGTGCTGCTGGCGCTTTTTTTTGGTCCGGGTCTTGCGCCGGCGGAAGAACTTCTGGTGTTCACCGCCCACCAGAACTTTGATTCCCGAATCTATGTCCTGCGTCCCGACGGCTCCGTCCGTGACCTGTATGAAGCGTTCAATTTCTACGCCGCGGACGTGGAGGTGGTGGACGGCGAGGTCTATGTGGTGGAGGCCTTCCAGCCCAAGGTGGTGCGGCTCAACCTGGACACCGGCCAGCGCACACCGCTGATCACCGACATCTCGCTGATCGTCTTTTACGACGTGGCCTGTGACGGCACCTGGTTCTACATCAAGGAGTGGGATTTCAGGCGCTACGACCTGGACGGGGACTACAACTCCACCGCCTCCTTCGACGGCGACGTCTTCGGCAGCACCTGGGACGGGGAGTATCTCTGGACGCTGGACGGCGAAACCATGCGCTGCTGGGACGTCTCGGGCTGGCCCGCCCTGGCCGAGCTTCCCGGAATGGCCTTTGCCCCGCCTTCCGAGCGCTGCCGCGGCCTGAGCTTTGACGGGGAGCACTTCTGGACCGCCGAGTCGGGTGACTCGGTGGGCCAGATTTACAGTTTCGATTACCAGGGGCAGGTGGTGAGCCAGATGACGGCCCCGGCCTTTTCCGGCTGGGGCGCCTGTCCGGTGACGGTGGCGCGGGCCAAGGTGGTGGCCGGCCCCGGGCCGGGTTCCGGCAACCCGCCCAACGTGCGGGTCTTTGATGCCCGGCAGGACCCGGGGTACGACTACGAATTTCCGGCCTACGGCGCTTCCGGCTTCGGGGTCAACGTCACCAGCGGAAATGTGGACGGCGGCGGCGCCGGGATCATCACCGGTGCCGGCCCCGGCGCGATGTACGGCCCCCATGTAAGGGGCTTCACCATCGAGGGCGCCCCGGTGCCCGGTCTGAATTTCCTGGCCTACGGTACGAACAAGTTCGGGGTCAATGTGGCGGCGGGCGACCTGGACGGGGACGGCTTCGACGAGATCATCACCGGCGCCGGACCGGGCGCGGTCTTCGGGCCCCATGTCCGCGGCTGGGATGTGGACGGCGAACAGGCCACGGCCATGCCGGGGATCAGCTTCTTTGCCTTCAATACGCTCCGTTGGGGGGTCAATGTCACGGCCGGCGACCTGGATGGGGACGGCTTTGACGAAATCGTCGCCGCGCCGGGCCCGGGGAGCATCTTCGGGCCGCACATCCGGGGCTGGAACGTGGACGGCGGCACGGCCGCGGCCATGCCCGCGGTGAGCTTCATGGCCTACGGGTCGAACCACTATGGCGCGGTGGTCAGCTGCGGGGACATCGACGGCGACGGGATGGACGAGATCGTCACCGCGCCGGGCCCGTCCGCGGCTTTCCCGGCCCAGGTCCGCGGCTGGAACCACGACGGTTCGGGGATCGCCCCGTTGCCCGGCTGCAACTTCCTGGCCTGGCTGCCGGGGGACGCCCGATACGGGGCGAAGGTCTGTGCCGGGGCCGATCTGGATGATGACGGCCGGACGGAGATCATTGCGGGCTGCGGGCCCGATCCGAGCCGCGACAGCATGGTCCGGGTCTTTGGCTACGACGCGGGAGCGGTGACCATCCTCTTTTCGCTGCGCGCCTTTCCGCCATACGTGACTCACGGGGTCAACGTGACGGGGGGGGTGTTCTGATCGCTGACCGGCACGGGTGAGCCCACCTCATTGCCGGACCCTTTCGATGAAGGAGTGGACGTGAAGGCGAAGTCGACCGAGTTGCTGAAGAATCTGGCCCTGCTCTGCGCCACGCTGCTGCTCTGCTTTCTCGCCCTGGAGGTGGTGCTGAAAGTCCTTGAGGCCCGCCGGCCGGGGGCGGGGAAGACGCTGCAGGAAGCGCTGGAGGAGTCGGAGCGGGCGATGCCCGACCCCGGAATCCACGTGCACAGCGTCAAGGGGCTGGTGCGGTCGTCGGATACGCCGGGTGTGATCTTCAGTCTCAAGCCGGGCCTGGAAGCCAGCTTCAAGGGTGTGCCGGTGCGGATCAACAGCCACGGCTACCGCGACCTGGAGCGTACCCTGGAAAAGCCTCCCGGAACCTGGCGCATCGCCGCCCTGGGTGATTCGGTGACCTTTGGCTGGGGTGTTCCCCTGGCCGATGTGTTCACGCAGAAGATGGAGCAGCGCCTCAACCAGCGGCCGGACTCCTACACCTACGAGGTGCTCAACTTCGGCGTGCCGGCCTACAACACCGCCCAGGAGGTGGCCGACTTCGAGGCCGGCTGCCTGGCCTTCGATCCCGACGTGGTACTGCTGATCTTTGTCGACAACGATTTTGCCGCCTCGAATTTCGTCGATGCGCCAGCCGCGGAGGGGGGCCGGGGGCTGGCCACGCTGCGCTTCCTCCGGGGCCAGACGGAGAGTGTGCGGGAGAAGTGGGGCGGGCTGGATTTCGCCCTCCACGAGCTGGAGAAACTGCGGGGGCTCACCGAACCCCGCGGCATTCCGGTGCTCGGTCTATACTACGTGGGCCGGGTAAATCTGGAACAGAAGCAGCATCCCCGGCAACCCCTGGACACCGACCTCCGCCGGGCCTTTGCCCGCAATGGTTTCATCTACATCGACTACTACGACGAGATGCGAAGCCGGATCAAACGCCGCAAGACCGAAGAAAGCACCGACTATTGGGTGATCAAGGATAAGGACGGTCACCCCAACAGCCAGGGGCACGCCTTCATCGCCCAGCTTTTCCTGCGCGGCATGCGCAAGGCCGGCATCCTCCAGGACCAGTGGATGGTGGAGCGGCTGGCACGAACCACTGAAGAGGACGAAACCCGGTGTATCGATCCACCCCCGCCTCCATCGCAGCCCTGACCGCTGCGCTTGTCCTTCTCGGACTGCTGGCCGCCGGTTGCTCGACCCCCGAGCCGGTCACCACGGTGAGCCTGGCCGACCAGCTGGACCCGGCGGAACCGCCCGGCCCCTGGCGTCCGCTGGCCCCCCTGGGGCTGGACCCGGTGTGGTTCGCCGAGGCCGAAGGGCTGGCCGTGGTGCGGGACGGTATCCAGCGGCCGGCCACCGAACTGGCCGGCGAGGACCCCGATACCATCCGCGCCCTGATCCGCAGCGGCGCGCTGATCCAGACCGGGGAACTTTCGACCCTCAGGCTGCCGGTGAGTCTGGAAGCCGGCCAGTGGGTCGCCTGGTCCATCCGCTATCCCGGTGTGAAAAAGGAGCAGGCCGGCCCGTGGGATCTCCAGGGCGCGACGGTGCGCCTGCTCGGTGAGGGTGAGGAGGGGGTGGCAGCCGGCATCTTGAGAAAATACAGGGAAACAGGCCGCTGGATGATGAGCGGCCCCCATAGAGAGTTCGTCCGGGGGGGCTCGCGGGTGCCGGAGGGCGGGGGAGACCGGATTGAAATCGTCCAGCGGATGGAGCCGGTCACACCGCTGAAGATCCTCTCCATCGACATGCTGGTGCTGGACGCCGGCGTGGAACAACTGGACCGGGAGCGGGCCCGCCGTTTCCTGGAGCTTGGCGGCGGCGATTCGTCACTGCTCTTCCAGGGGGCCGCCGTCCGCCGGCGGGTCCGGGTCTCGCGATACGGCATGACTGCCCGCTGCGCTGTTCTCATCCCGGGCGATTCCCTGGAGTATTCGCTTCCCCCGGGCGCCGCGGGAGGGCGGCTGGCCTTTCACGCGCTGCGGCCACCCGGCGACCAGGGCGTGGACGCCTGGCTCGACCTGGAGTATGAAACCGATGGCGGCTGGACCAGGGTGGCGTACTGGAAGCGGGAGGAGCTGCCGGCAGGGGAGTGGGTGCCACTGACCGCGGACCTGGGCCGGCTGGCTGCAACCGGCGGGCAGGTCCGTCTGACCCACGCCGGTTACCAGGGGGTCATCGGCATCGCCGAACCGGTGCTGCTGCCCGGCGAGGGGCGTGCTCCGGAGGCGCCGAACCTGGTGCTGGTGGCGCTGGACACGCTGCGCGCCGACCGTCTCGGTTGCTACGGGTATACGGGGCATCCCGCCTCGGAGCGACTGGACCGCACCCTGGAGGAGTGGGGGGCCGCGGTCTTCAGCCGGGCTCACTCGGCGTCGCCCTGGACCATCCCGGCCACCGCCAAGTTCATGTCCTCCCGCTTTCTCGATTTCCACGGCGTGCGTCAAATTCCACAGTCCACCACCATGCTGGCCGAGTTCCTGCGGGACAAGGGGTACTACTGTGCGGCGTTCACCGGCGGCGGCATGGTGGCCGTGCCCGGCATGGAGCAGGGCTTCCACCAATACCGCTGGAGCAGCGGTTTCGGCAAGGTGGAGGGATCGTTCCCCCAGGCCGGCCAGTGGCTGCGGCAGTGGGACGGCGGCCCCTTCTTCCTCTTTGTCCACACCTACGAGACCCACCGGCCCTACACCCGGGACACGTATTGCCGCGGCCTGCCCCGGGGCCGGCTGGGCGACCTCTCCGCCGGCGAGCAGCTGTTCAACCGCGAGGCCAGCACCGTGTCGCAGTTCACCGGGGAGGAGCGGGCCTATGTCCAGGCGGCCTATGACGGCGGGGTATACCACGCCTGCGAGGCCACCGCCGACCTGCTGGACGTCCTGACCGAAACCGGGAAGCGCCGGGACACGGTGCTGGTGATTCTCAGCGACCACGGGGAGGAGTTGTGGGACCGCCACCCGCTGGCCGGGGCTCACGGCCATTCGCTGCACCGGGAGATGCTCGACGTGCCGCTGATCATCCACGGCCCGCAGACCGCCGGCCGGGGACTGCTGGTGATCGAGGAGCCGGTGAGCACGGTGGACCTCCCGCCCACCGCGGCCGACCTGCTGGGCATTCCCTGGGAGAGTGAGGCGGACGGGGTTAGCCTGCGGCCGCTGATCACCGGCGGTGAGGTGCAGCGGTCGATTCCCATCCTCGCCGACCTCCAGCGGTCGCTGCTCCATCCCGAGATCAGCCCCCAGGCCTGCGTCATCGAAGGCGGGATCAAGTATATCGAGCCCCTGGCGCCCGGCTCCGCGTTGGGGGTGGGGCCGTTGTCCGGGGTGGTGCCGCCAACGGTGCCGGGGCTTTTCCGGCTCACCGGCGACCCGGGGGAACTGGAGAACCTGGCTGCCGCCCACGCGGCCCTTGCCGGCCGGATGCGGAAGCTGCTCCACCGGGCGATGAGCGATGCGCTCCAGCCGGGTGTCCCTGCCGGCGAGCGGGCCGTGGAGGGGGACAGCCCGCTCACCGAAGAACTGGAGGATCAACTCCAGGCACTGGGGTATCTGGCCCCAACCTCTCACAGCCCTTCCGCCGGCGGTTCGGATGAACACTGATTTTATTCGACGGAACGCCTCTCCTGCGTTACAATAAGAACCTTACTAGTGGTAATCGTGCCGGAAGTGCGTATCAAGGTCGGACCGTCATGGACAGGGCAAAGGTCATCGATGAGCAGGTATTGAACGTTTCGCGTTCTTTTGCCTTTGTCATTGACCGGCTCCCCGAACCCCTGCGCCGCGAGGTCCAGGTGGCCTACCTGCTCTTTCGTCTGGGCGACAACATCGAAGACACATCCTCACTGGAAACTGCTGAAAAACAACGCCTTCTCGATTGCCTGCTGCACTGTTTCCGCACCGGAGACCCTTTTGCCGGCGAACTGGCGCACCACGACGTCTCCAACTGGCAGGCGCTCACCGAAGGCGAGCGAGAGCTGTTCGGCCATGCTGACCGGATTATCGACGAGTTCGCCATTCTCAGCGATGATGCCCGGTCGACGCTGCTCGACGAAGCGGAGAATATGTTTCGCGGCATGGCCCGCTTCCAGTCGAGGCGGGCGGTGGACGGCTACATGGTCCTGCAGGACGAGAAGGACCTTGACGAATACTGCTATTACGTGGCCGGTACGGTGGGCGACTACCTGACCCACCGCTTTCTCGCCCGGATGGACGGCATCGACCAGGCGCGGCGCCGGCGGATCCTCGACAACCGCCGTAACCTGGCGCTGGTACTGCAGACCACCAACATCCTCCGCGACGTTCGCGACGACCACGCCCACGGCCACATCTTCTATCCGCGCAGCCTCTTCGACAGTTTTGACGCCCGCCGGCTGGTGACGCCGGAGATGAAGGAGCAGGTGCTGCAGGCCGGGGTGCGGATGATCCGCTGGCTGATGCCGGCCATCCGCGGCGCCGGCGATTATATTCTCGCCCTGCCCGCCGGCGAACGCCGGATACGCTCCTTCTGCATCATCCCCTATGTGATGGCGTTGAAAACGATTCTGCTCTGTCTCGGCAACGAGGCGTTGCTTTCCCACCAGTCGGTGAAGATGGGCCGGCCGGGCGTCGCGCGGACGCAGTATTTCAGCCGCCTCTTCGCCCCATTGCAGTCGCCGCTCCGCTGGTGGTTTTCGAACATCTGGGTGCGCCTGGAGTCACGTCTGGACACCCTGGGCGGCTGAACTGCCGCTGCCGGACGGGTCTCGGGGGGCGCCATTCAATCTCGGAATATGAATTGATCCAATTTTTATGCAAACAGGAATCACGGGGGTGATTCACGGAGGAAACCGATGCCGGAGAAGAACAGTTTGGATCGAGGACACATTTTCAGCCTTCCCCGCTGGGCCAGGGCCTGGCTTCTCGGCTGGGGAGTGGCCAGCGGCTTCCTGTCGCTGATCTGGCTCATCCTGCGCAGCGGGGTCAAGCCGAGCCGCTTTACCTACCCCTGCCAGCAGGCGGCCTTCTCCGCCGCCTGGATCGCCTTTGGCGGGCCGTTGGCGGCCACCCTGCTGGCGGCCCGGCGCCGGCTCTCGGCCGGGTTGCGCACACCGGTGGGCGCCGCCGTATGCGCTGCCGGCCTGCTGGCCACCGCCGGTTTCGGGGCCTACGCGGTGAGCGTGCCCGACTACCGCGGCCCGGCGGTGGACCCGCCGCGGGGCTACACCGCCGAACTGTTCCAGGTCACCGAGTGCCCCCAGGACCTGGTGGGGGACCGCTTCACCGGTCTCGACACCATGCTCACGCTGATGGGTGAGAACGGGATCAAGTTCTACCAGTCATCCACCGTCTCCGCCACCTCCGGGCCTGACGGGATCATCGCCGCCGACGACGTGGTGGTGATCAAGATCAATTACCAGTGGGGGGACCGCGGCGGTTCCAACGTCGACGTGCTCACCGGGCTGATGCGCTGCCTGGTGGATCACCCGGACACCTTCACCGGCGAGATCGTGGTCTGCGAGAACTCGCAGTTCAACTCGATCAACGGCTTCGACCGCTCGGCGAACAATGCCCAGGACCATGGCTACTCGCCCCACGACGCGGTGGTTCATTTCGCCAACCTGGGCCACGAGGTCTCGCACTTCGACTGGACCTCGGTCCGCGGCACCCAGGTGGGCGAGTTCAGCGAAGGGGATTTCACCGACGGCTATTTCCGCTACGACACGCACCCCGACTTCAGCGGCCGGATCTCCTATCCCAAGTTCACCAGCGATTTCGGCACCCGGGTCAGCCTCAAATACGGGATCTGGGACAACCCCAGTTCCAGCTACGACCGCGACAAGCTGAAATTCATCAACCTGCCGGTGCTCAAATCGCACCACGCCACCTACGGCGCCACGGTCTGCGTCAAGCACTACATGGGCGTGGTCACCGACCTGCTGAGCACGAACTCCCACAGCAGCATTCTCAATGGCATCATGGGCGACCTGCAGGCCGAGATCCAGATGGCCGACCTGAACATCCTCGACTGCATCTGGATCAATGCCAATCCCAACAGCGGCCCGTCCACCACGTACAGCGGCGCCACGCGCCGGGACATGCTGATGGCCGGCCTCGACCCGGTGGCCATCGACATCTGGGCGGTGAAGAACATCCTCGTTCCCGCTTTTATCGAAAACGGCTACTCTCCACCTTGGCCCTATCCCAGCGCCGACCCGGACGATCCGTCGAGCAGGTTCCGCACCTATCTCGACAACTCGATGAACTACCTGCTGGCCGCCGGATACAGCGTGACCAACGACCTGTCGAACATCAACGTCCACCAGCGGAGCTGCGAGGCCGACAACCCGGCCAGGCTGATCACCGGTCCCGGGGCCGACCCGGACAACCCGCCGCTGGTGCGGGTGTTTCCCTGCGAGCAGGGGGGCCTCGCACATCTACGAGTGGAGCGCCTACGGCACGCCGCAGTGGGGCGTCAATGTCACCTGCGGCGACACCAACGGGGACGGGGTGGACGAGATTCTCACCGGCGCCGGTCCGGGGGCGGTCTACGGGCCCCACGTGCGCGGTTTCTCGCTCAACGGGACGCCGGTGCCCGGACTGAGTTTCATCGCCTACGGCACGCTGAAATTCGGGGTCAACGTGGCCGCCGGCGATATCGACGGGGACGGCTATGACGAGATCGTCACCGGCGCCGGTCCCGGGGCGGTGTTCGGCCCCCATGTGCGCGGTTTCAACCACGACGGCAGCTCGTCGGTCTCCCCGGTGTCCGGTGTGAGCTACTTCGCTTACGGCACACTGAAGTGGGGGGTCAACGTCAGCTGCGGCGACGTGGACGGGGACGGCTATGACGAGATCGTCACCGGTGCCGGGCCGGGCGCGGTGTTCGGCCCCCATGTGCGGGGCTGGAACGTGGACGGCGGTGTGGCGGCGGCCATTCCCGGGCTGAGCTACCTCGCGTACGGCAGCAACCACTACGGCGTGCGGGTCACCTGCGGCGACCTGGACGGGGACGGGATGGACGAAATCGTCACCACGCCAGGTCCTGCGGCGGCCTTTGGCGCGCATGTCAGGGGCTGGAACTTCGACGGCTCGGCCCTGGTCGCCATGGATGGGCTGAATTTCTTCGCCTGGCCGGCGGAGACGGCGCACTACGGTGCAACCGCCTATGCCGGTGCCGACCTGGATGCGGACGGCCGGGATGACCTGGTGGTGGGCGCCGGGCCGGACCCCGAGATGCAGACACCGGTGCTGGTCTACCGCTACACCGGCGGCAGCACCAGCTCCTGGTTCTCTCTTGACGCGTATTCGTCTGATGTGCTGTGCGGAACCAGCGTCACCGCTGGGGTTTTCTGACCCAGGACACAGGAGCGGGGGTCATCTTGAGGCGCACTTCACGGCGCAGCGGGGTGACCCCCTTTTTTTCCAGGTCCTTCTCCCGTATGCGTTGGGCGAGGATCGCCTTTTGAAGCCGGCCGCGGTAGGCGTGGAAGGCCGGCCGCCCGCATTCACCGATGCCGTTCTCCGGCGTGCAGAGGGCGTAGCACCAGTTGGTGCGGCTTTTTGTCCTGGGGCATCCCCACTCCCGGTCGGGCGTGCGGTTCTTGTGCTTGACCAGTCTCATTTCTCGATCTCCGTTAAAAATATTACTAGACCACGGACGGCGCCGCGGCCGCGGGGCCGTGGATTATATTTGCTCGAGG
>JAQAZP010000324.1:0-14941 GCA_032127265.1 Acidobacteriota bacterium | reverse complement strand
ACGGTACTCCTCGGCGTCGGCGGCCAGTTTCACCGTGGCGTCCAGTTCCTTCTGCCGGCGCAGGGTTTCCTTCTCTTCCAGCTCGATACCCATGGTCTTTTCCAGCAGCTTGACCTTGAACTCCTCGTCCTTGACCACCTGGTTCTGTTTGTGCCGCTCCAGTTCGTAGGAGTGATCAGCCACGGCCTTGACCGCGTTGATCTCAGCCTGGAAGGTGGACTTCTTGATCTCGAAGGCCTTGGCCGCCTCGGCCACTTCCGATTCGGCCCGCAGCTTGGCCACGTCCCCTTCCTTCTGGGCTTCGGCCGACTTGATCAGCGCATCCCGGGCCGCTTCGGCCTCGGCCACCTCGGCATCCCGCCGGGCCTCGACAATTTTTGGCTTGCCCAGTGCTTCCAGATACCCCTGCCGGTCCTGGATTTCCTTGAGGTTGAAAGACATCAGCTTGAGGCCCATGCCGCCAAACACCGGCTCGAGCTCGGTGTTCACCGTGGCGGCGAATTCCTTGCGGCTGCGGTTGATCGCTTCCAGCTTCATCGTGCCGATGATGGTGCGCACGGCGCCTTCCACCGTTTTCAGCGCCACGTCGAGGATCTCGCTGGGACTCTTGCCGAGGAATTGCTCGGCGGCGAGATAGACATTGGGTTCGGTGCCGTCCAGTTTCACCTGGGCCGTGCCGCGGACCACGGCGTTGATGCCATTGACCGAAATCACATCGGAAATTTCGAAGTCGGCGGAAAGGATGTCCAGGGGCAGGATCTCCGCCTGCTCCACCAACGGCTTGACCAGGGTGCCGCCACCGATGGCGATCCGGTAGCCGATCTTTCTCGTGGTTCCGTCAGCCATGGTGATCGTACGCGCCCGGCCTCCGGAGATGACCAGCACCTGGTTCGGGCCCACCTTGGTGTATTGCCGGGCCACCAACCAGATGATCAGCGCGATGACCACTACCGCCGCTATGACGCCAATGAGTAATCCCCACATGTTTTTGGTCTCCCCAAGTCGAAGAAAAACAATATGTTAAGTGTATCGAAGCCTTATCCAAGGCCGGCGGCCGGCCGTTCGAACGGTGAGTTCGCAGCGTCAGGCCTGCCAACGTAAGCAGTAAGTATAGCGACGACTTAGGGGGAAAGCAACCGGGAAGGGGTTCAACGGGTCAACCCGAAATCAGGCACCAAAGTCTTTGTTTTCCGTCGGTTCGGGAGAATTCAGCGGATCGCGAAGCATCCGTTTCAAACGCGGGTTCAGGGGCGGATCCAGGTGGTGACGAAACTCCTGATCCGGTCACCGTATTCACCGCCGCCGACGATGGGCGTGTCATCATGTCCGGCGCCCGGTATGAGGTAGAGGTCCTTGGGCCGGCGGGCCAACTGGTGCAGCCGGCGGGCCATGCTCACCGGCACCAGGCGGTCCGCCTCGCCGTGGATGATCAGCACCGGCATCCGCACTTCGGCCAGACGCTCGGCAGTGGGATATTTCAGCTTCAGACGTCCCGGCATGGGCAGCACCGGGTAGAGGTGGCGACCTATCTCGTGGAGGTTGGTGAACGCGCACTCGATGATCAGCGCCCCTCCCCGCCCCCCTGCTGCCAGTTCCACGGCGGCCGCGGCACCCAGTGACCGGCCGAAGAGCACGATTTTCCGGTCGGGGACTCCGCGTTCATCCTTCAGGTAGCGGTAGGCGGCGTGGGCCGACTTGTAGACGCCGGCTTCCAGCGGCCGGCCGCCGCTACGGCCGAATCCCGGATAGTCGAAAATCAGCACCGAGATGCCGATGCGGTTGAGCAGCACCAGGTTGTGCACCCGGTGCGAGATGTTTCCCGCGTTGCCATGGCAGAAGAGGAGCACCGGCGCGGCCGGGTCACGCGCAGGAACATACCAGGCCGAAATGGCCGTGCCGTCTTCGGCGGTGAGCATCAGGTCCTCGTAAAGAACCCCGCCGTCCTCCGGGGTAGCCACCCATTCCGCACGAGGATAGAAAAGGAAGGTCCTGTCCACCATGTCGCCGAGTTTCTTCCACATCGCTTCGCTCCCCGTCAGCGCCGAGAGACCACACAGCCCGGCCACCACCGCCGCCACGGCAATCAGACATCCCCATCGCCGCAGTGAGCGGCGTCTGTTCATATCCTGCCCCCCCCCGGCCACCGCATCAGCCGCGTCAACTGCCGGTCCCGCTGGTTGGTCCGCGGGTCATCCAGGGCCTCCTGGAGCAGCACCTCGAGCAGCCGGCCCACCTCGGCGCCCTGGGTAAGTCCGGTAACACGCATCACATCCCGGCCGCTGACCTGCAGGTCTCCCACCACCAGCGGTGGTTTCTCGCGGATCAGCCGGGATATCCGGCCTGAGAGTTCCTCCAGCAGTTCAATGTCGTCGGTGGGCATGCCGTGGGCCTTGACATCGGCACGGCGCAACTCGAAGAGGTCGTCCAGATGCTCAACCCCCACCCGGCGAACCAGCCGCCGCACCGCGGCGTCCTTCCAGTCCGGCTGGTAGTGGAACATGTGGTGTTTGATCAGGTGGGTCACGCGCTCCACCCGGGCCCGGCTGCAGCGAAACCGGCCCAGGATCTCCCGTGCCAGTCGGGCACTGGCCTGTTCGTGGTTGTAAAATCGGAAAATGCCGCCGATCTTCTGCCGGACCCGCGGCTTGGCCACGTCGTGGAGCAGGGCGGCCAGCCGGAGATCCAGCTCGGCCGGTACGGCGTCGGTGCAGACCATAATGTGCCGGTAGATAGTGTATCTATGGTAGTGGTTCTGCCGCCGGCGCCAGCCCTCCAGCAGCTCGGGCAGCACCTCGGCCATCAGCCCGGTGCGCCGCATGAGCTCCAGTCCTTCGGAGGGACGGGGAGCGAGAAGCAGCCGGAACAGTTCCTCGCGGACCCGCTCCGGGGCCACCCTCCGGAAAGCGGCCAGGTGGCGAGGGATGCTCTCCGCCGTTCCGGTCTGCAGGCGAAAACGAAAAAGTGCGGCGAACCGCACCGCCCTGAGAATGCGCAGCGGATCCTCGGCAAACCGGCCGTCGGCCGAGCCCACCGCACGCACCACACCGCGCCGCAGGTCGGCCGCGCCCTCGAACGGGTCCACCAGCCGGTTCTCCAGCGGATCGCAGGCCATGGCGTTGAAGGTAAAATCACGGTAGGCGAGGTCTTCTTCCAGCGACCGGGAGAACCGGCCCTGCCTCCCGGTGCGGTAGGTGGTTATCTCGTAGTGCGCGTCCCCGCGGACCAGTGTCACCGTGCCATGCTTGATCCCGGTGGGCACCACATGCCCGAACAGCTGCTGCACTTCCTCGGGCCGGGCATCGGTGGCCACATCCCAGTCGCTGGCCGGTTGTCCGAGGAGCAGGTCGCGCACGGCGCCTCCGGCAACGTACGCTTCAAACCCTCCGGCCTGCAGTTTCCCGGCGATCCTCAGCACCTCGGGAGGGAACTGGAAAGGCGGTTCGTGAAGCCGATTCCCGAAACTTTTTTTTGAAACTGATCCGCTCATCGGCCTAGAATACCATGGAGTTATACTTATTCTCATCTCCCTTTCATGTTGGTTCCATATAGTGTAACTCTAGACGGACCGGTCACCGGTCTCGATCAGGATGATGAGATAGACGTCGAAGCGAACTCTGGTTGAGGACGCTTTGGAGGTGAAGCCCATGGAACGGCAGCCAAAAATCCTGGTGGTTGAGGATTATCCCCCGGTTCTTAAATCGATTACCCGGGGCCTCGGCGAACAAGGATTCGAAGTCACCCCGGTCACCAACGGGGCTGACGGTCTGAATCTGGCCCTCACCGGCGATTTCGACCTGATCGTCCTCGACCTGATGCTGCCGCGAGTTGACGGGTTGACCATCCTGCAGAGGCTGCGCGGGGAGGGGAAGCGGGTCCACGTGCTGATCCTCACCGCCAGGGATACCCTCGACGACAGGGTCCACGGCCTGGACCTCGGGGCCGATGACTACCTGATCAAGCCGTTCGCTTTCAAAGAACTGCTGGCCCGGGTCCGGGCACTGCTCCGGCGGAAGAATGGCGACAAGACGGCGATGATCCGGGTGGCCGACCTGGAGATCAACACTTCCACACGGACCGCCAAACGGGCGGGCCGGCAGATCGACCTCACCGCCAGGGAGTATGCCCTGCTGGAGTTTCTTGCCACCCGCCCCGGCCGGGTGGTTACCCGGACCCAGATCTGGGAGCAGCTCTACGATTATGCCGAAGACATCAACAGCAACGTGGTGGACGTCTACATTGGCTACCTGCGCAAGAAACTGGAAGAGGGCGCCGCTTCCCGCCTGATCCACACCCGCCGCGGCATGGGGTATGTTCTGGAGGAACACGACTGATGCACTCGCTCCGCACCAGGCTGCTCATCGGCACCTCGGCAGGCATCGTGGCCGTCCTGCTGGTGGTGGGTTTTCTCTTCCACTTCCTGGTGCGCCAGAGCCTGGTGGAGCAGTTCGATGTCGCCCTGCTCGACGAGGCACGGATGCTCGCCTCCACCATCGAGTTCGAGGTGGACGGGGTAGTGCTCGACTTCGCCGAGCTGGACCTGCTCAGCCTCAAAGAGTCGGCGCGCCCCGGCTACCTCCAGATCTGGCTCGAGGAAGAGCAGGTGATCTACCGCTCGCCCTCGCTGGGCCTGGAGAACCTGCTCAAGCCGTCGGGGCCGCACATTTCCGAGGGCTTTCTCTGGGTGGAACTGCCCAGCGGGGCCGGGGGCCGGTCGGTGGGACTGACCTTCAAACCCCGGGAGGACCCTGATGACGAGGAACGGGACGTAATCGACCGGACCACGGAAGACGGGGATGTGGCCATTCCACAGGTGACCCTGGTGCTGGCCCGTCACACCGAGCCCATCGACAAGGCGCTCGCCCGCCTGTTGGTGCGCCTGGCCCTGGTGGGGATGCTGACCATGCTGGTCTCCATCGCGGTCCTCTCCCTGGTGATCCACCGCTCCCTCAGGCCGTTGAACCAGCTGGCCGGCCGGATCGGCCTGCTGGACGAAAAGAACCTCTCCAGCGGACTGGCCGGCAGGGCCGGGCCGCGGGAGGTCCAGCCGATCATCGACCAGTTGAACCACCTGCTGAACCGGCTGACCCGCGCCTTCGAGCGCGAACGGTCGTTCAGCGCCGACATGGCCCACGAGCTCCGCACGCCGCTGTCCGGCCTGCGTTCGATCATCGACGTGGTGCTGTCGAAACCGAGACCGGGCGAGGACTACCGCGAAGGCCTGGAGGAGTGCCTGGAGATCACGCTGCAGATGCAGGAGATGGTCTCCCGGCTGCTCTACCAGGCACGGCTGGAATCGGGGCAGGTGGACCTGCAACCCGAGCCCCTGCAGATCAACACTCTGATCCGCACCACCTGGGCCACGCTGGAGGGCCGGGCAGCGCAGCGGGGCCTCGAGGTGGAATGGTCCCTGGGCGAAAATGACACGCTGATCACCGACCTGTCGCTGTTCAGCCTGGTGATCCAGAACATCATCGGCAACGCCGTGGAGCACGCCGACCAGGAGGGCCGGGTGCGGATCGCAACGTCGTTCAACGGGACGACGCCGTACATCGAGGTCAGCAACAGCGGCAGCACGCTCCCGGCCAACGCGGTTGACCAGGTGTTCGACCGGTTCTGGCGGGGGGACAGGTCGAGAAGCTCGGCCCGGGGCCACAGCGGCCTCGGTCTGACCCTGGTCCGGCGCGCCGTGTCGATGATGGGCGGAGAAGTCGCGGCGACCTCGGTGGAGGGGGGCGACTTCGTGATCAGGGTCACCATCCCGGCCACGGGACCGGCCGCAACCGATCCCGTGGACTGAGAACCTGCCGGAACGGGCTCCGAGCCTCGGCGGAGGTCAGGGGGCGATGCCCTCCACCACACAGCTGGCCGAACCGGTGTCCCCCGCGGGCGGGTAGGGCGGCTGGTTGAAGGGCGACGGGGTCACATCCTCCACATCAAGGGTGAAGGTGCTGGTGCCAATCACCGCACCGATGGCCGGGATGACGGTATTCCAGCTGGTCACATAACTGCCGTTTGCGGCGATGTTGGTAAAGCCCGCCCGCCAGCTGCTCACACTGGAACCGTTGGCCAGGGCCACGTCGATCCGCCCCGCCATCTGCCGGATCTGGCCGGAGTAGTCATTGTTGATCGTCACGGTGAACAGCGTTGTAAACGGAAGCGTTCCCGAGCCTGGCAGACAGGTGAGTCCCGCCGACACCGTGGACGTGGCGGTGTAGCCCAGCGTCCCGTCCATATTGACGTTCTGGCCGATGATATCCAGGTGGCCGGGCCGGTCATCGGACCAGGCCAGGATCGCGTATCCCTCGCTGCTCATGGCCGCATTGAGCCGGCCCTTGCCGCTGCCCAGGCTGCAGGCCTCCACAATGTCGCCGGCCCAGCTGAAATTCCCGCTGCCGTCCACACGGGTCGCTTTGATCACGTCGTTGCCATAGCTGGGCGACTCGATGTAGAAGGCCAGGGCGCCGTCACCATCCTGGATAGTGTTGATAAAAGTCCGGGTGCTGCTGCCCAGGGGGACCAGTTCCTTGCCCGACGTGGTCCACAACCGCAGACCGGAGCCGGACAGCTTCTGCCCGTATACCCCATGCTGTGACTGGCTGGAGTTCAGTTCGGTCCAGAAGACATAGATCATCCCGGTGACCGGGTCGTAGGAGGCGTCGGGGGAAACCCGCAACCGGGTAGCATTGGTGGAGACCGACACCCCGTTGTGCGAGAACTGCTCGCTGCCGTCGGCAAGAATACGCTGGGCGTAACACTGCAGCACGCCTGTGCCATACCAGGAGAAGACAGCTCCGCCGCTGCCGTCGGTGGTGAAGGTCGGGTAGTTTCCGAACTGCAGTGAATCACCATCGAAGACGATGACGTGCGGTCCGGGGGTATTCCACATGGTGGCCCCGGCGGGCGAGAGTTTCTGGGCCCAGAGGTGCTTGGGGTCGTAGAACATCGGCCCCCACTTGACCCAGGAAACGATCACGCTGCCGGCATCGGAGCCGTGAATGTCGGAGATGGAGAAACTGGCGCTGCCGGTGTCGGAAAGGACCACCCCGGTTCCCCACTGCGTTGCTCCGGCGGCATCGAGTTTTTGCAGCCTGGTGGTTGACGCTTCGGTCCACCCCGCCACCACGTTCCCGTCAGAGGTACCGGCGATCCGGGGGGAGTAGACCTCTTCGCCGCTGGTCAGCTGAATCCCGTTGGCCCCCCAGAGCATGGCGCCGCTGGGATCCACCTTTACCGCGGTGATCCTCGTGGCGCCAAAACGGTCGTCGCGGAAAGCCAGCACCGCATTGCCGTAACTGTCCACGTCGAGGCCGTAGTCCTCGGTGGAACTGTATGAACGGTCGGCAAGCAGCACCCCGTTGTGCGCCCACTGTTCATCACCGGCCGCATCAAGGCGCTGGAGGTAAACGTCATAACCGCCGGTGGCATTGTCGAACCAGCTGACGTAGCAACCGCCATCTGCCGTGGGGGCGATCTTCGGCTGCGCCTGGTCGCCGGTGCGGTCGGCCACGGCCAAATTCACCGCCGGGTCCGATGACCACGCCGCGTGGGCCGATGGCGTCCATGCGAAAAGCGCCGCGATGAGAAGACAGACACAAAGAAGGGGGAGACGTTTCATTACTACTTTCCTCCGGTTGCAGACTGCGCGGAACCACTCGTCACGGAATGGGGGATAAGGGAAGCTCAGCGCAAACAGCTTTGGAAAAGAACCAGGCAAGGCCGGAACTACTCAGTCAAAGATAAGCCTGACGGGACATTCTGTCAATCAGCCAATCAGCGGTTCAGGCCTGTTTTGCGGTCCGCGGTCCCAGTTGAGCCAGGAGCATCCCGCCAAGCATCAGGGCACAGCCGGCCATTCCGCGGGGGGACAACTGCTCGCCGAGGATCAGCCAACCGCCGAGAACGGCAAAAACCGCTTCGGTGCTGAGAATAATCGCCGTGTGGGCCGGCCGGGCGTGACGCTGGGCCACCACCTGCAGGGTAAATGCCACTCCCGTGGAGAGCAGTCCGGCATAGAGGATGGGGACCGCCGCGCCCTGCAGGTCTGCCACTGTGGTTGTTTCCCGAGCCAGTGAAACCAGCAGGCTGAACAGGGAGCAGACGGCAAACTGCAGGCAGGCCAGGAGGATGACGTCGAACCGCCGCACCAGCCAGCCCACCAGCTGCACGTGAACCGCCCAGGCCACCGCGCTGAGCAGAACCAGGGTGTCGCCAACGGAGAGGGTCCATGTCCCGGTGAAGCTGAGCAGGTAAAGGCCCGCAACGGCCATCAACGCTCCGGCCCAGGCGCCGGCGGCGGTTCGCTGACCCCAGGCCAGGCCGATTATGGGAACGAAGATCACGTAAAGCCCGGTGATGAAACCGGCCTTGCCCGCCGTGGTGTAGACCAGGCCCGTCTGCTGCAGGGACGATCCGATGAACAGGATCATCCCGAGGGCGGCTCCGGCGGCCAGCATGGCCCGCGCACCGGGTTTCGGCCCGGCCGTGGTCATCGCCGCACGCCGCTGACGGGTCAGGGCCAGCACCGGAAGCAGAATGACGGCGCCGAGGGCGAAACGGACGGCATTGAAAGTAAAGGGGCCGACGTGCTCCATGCCCAGACGCTGGGCCACGAAGGCGAATCCCCAGATAACCGCCGACAGAATGAGCAGCAGGTTGGATCTGGTGGTGCGGTTCATCGTTTCCCCATCGCGGTATTTTCAAAAAGAAAGGGCTGAGCATTGGCGCCCAGCCCAAGAGTATCACCCATCGATCACCGAAATCCCGCGCCCTATTCCTCGGCGAGGAAGGGGTAGCGGAAATCCTTCGGCGGGATGAAGTTTTCCTTGATCGTCCGCTGGGAGACCCAGCGCAGCAGGTTGGTGGCTGAACCGGCCTTGTCGTTGGTGCCCGAAGCCCGGCTGCCGCCGAAGGGCTGCTGCCCCACCACCGCGCCGGTGGGTTTGTCGTTGATGTAGAAGTTGCCTGCGGAGTGGGTCAGGGCCCTGGACGCCTCAAGGATAGCCTTGCGGTCCTGGGAGAAGATGGCGCCGGTAAGCGCATAGGGCGAGGTGCTGTCACAGACGCGGAGCGTCTCGCTGAACTCGTTGTCCGGGTAGACATAGAGCGTCATCACCGGTCCGAAGATCTCCTCTTCCATGGTTTTGGTGTGCGGCTGCTTGGCCAGTACCACCGTGGGCTCGATGAAATAGCCCTTGCTGTCGTCGTAGCCGCCGCCGGCGATGATCTCGCTGTCCGGGTCGTTTTTGGCGTAGTCGATGTAGCCGCTGATGCTCTTGAAGGCGGCGGCGTCGATCACCGCGTTCATGAAGTTGCTGAAGTCCCCCACGTCACCCATCTTGATCTGACCGATCTGGGCCAGCAGGCGGTCCTTGTATTCGGGCCAGAGCGACTGGGGAATATAGGCCCGGGAGGCGGCCGAACACTTCTGCCCCTGGTATTCGAAGGCGCCGCGAACTGTGGCGGTGACCAGCGCGTCGAGGTCGGCGCTGGGGTGGGCGAAAATGAAGTCCTTGCCACCGGTCTCACCGACGATGCGGGGGTAGGTGTGGTATTTGGCGATGTTGTCACCAACCGTCTTCCACATACCCTGGAAGACCTCGGTGCTGCCGGTGAAGTGGACACCGGCCAGGTCGGGACGGGCCATCACCGGGTCGCCCACTGTGCCGCCGGACCCGGGAATCAGGTTGATCACCCCGTCGGGCATCCCCGCTTCCTGGAGCAGCTTCATGATGTAGTACGCAGAAAAAACTGAAGAGGAGGCCGGTTTCCAGAGCACGGTGTTGCCCATCAGCGCCGGAGCGCTGGGCAGGTTGCCGGCGATGGAGGTGAAGTTGAAAGGCGTCACCGCAAAGACGAACCCTTCCAGCGGCCGATGTTCGAGACAGTTCCAGACCCCGTCAAGCGAGAAGGGCGGCTGCCCCTCGTAGATCTCCTGCATGTACCAGGGGTTGAAGCGCCAGAAATCGATCAGTTCGCAGGCGGAGTCGATTTCGGCCTGGAAGGCGTTCTTGCTCTGGCCGAGCATGGTGGACGCGTTGAGCACCTGGCGGTAGGGGCCGGTGAGCAGTTCGGCGGCCTTGAGCATCACAGCGGCCCGGGCGTTCCAGGGCATTGTCGACCACTCTTTCCAGGCCTCGGCAGCCGCTTCGGCCGCCTGGTTCACTTCCTTGGCACCAGCCTTGTGATAGCGGCCCAGGATATGCGCGTGATCGTGGGGCATGCGGCAATCGCCCATGTTCCCGGTTTTCACTTCCTTGCCACCGATGATCAGGGGGATTTCGATCTCTTCGGCGGCCATCCGTGCAAGCTCCGCTTTGAGATCGGCTTTTTCCGGGGAACCCGGGCCGTAGGGATATATCGGTTCGTTTTCAGGGGGCGGAATCTGCAGAATGGCGTTGTTCATCTGATCTCTCCTCATGGGAACACCGGTTTCGGGCGCGGCGATTGAGCCACCATCACCCGTTGAACGGCACACGTGGGAATGGTTCATTTAGCACAACGGGGCCGGGAAGTAAACCAATCTCTGCCCTATCCCCGCCGAATGGAAAAAATGTTCCACTCTTCTTGGCCAAAGAGCCATTGCGACGGAAAAACAATTCCATCAAACTCCTGGCCGGCCGCTGGTCCAGGCTGGCAGTCGGCAAGGGTAAATATGAATAATGTTCATTTTCGAAGCTGACTTTTCCGTTCATCTCCAACGATTTATTCGGCATCAGGCTTCGGAGTTCACGTGGTGCGTGAGCCCGTCCCCACCGGTCAGGCATGGGACTTGCAATTCCAACCTTCCATGAGCCGGTTAAATCGGGAGGCTTCACAGCCACCTAAAAGGCCGGGAGGAAGTATCAACTGTCAGGCCGCCCCCGGAGGGAGGTGGCAGGACGCAAGGGAGAAACAGCGGAGACCGATTCATGTTGAAACTGGTGAACATCGCCGAACTGAAACGATTGGAGTCGACACTGCAAAAAAGCAAGTTGATCGATCGTGTGCTCACCGACTTCCTCCTCGACAGCAATGCGACCAGCAAGGAGGAAGAGGTGGCCATCCGTGAGCGGCTGATCCAGATTTCTATGGAAAAGGTCCTCAAAAAAACAGGTTGCTTCCTGCAAAACAGAGGAGGCATGAATCAGTAAATCCGCAATCCCCGGATTCTTCCCACACCATAAACGCTTACCTTAACCGGGATCGACACGCATCCCCCCTCCCCCCTGGGCAAGGCCCGCGCAAGCGGGCCGTCGCCCGCCGCACCAACGCCGCACGATCCACGATCATGGTGAGAGATTTTCTTTAATCAGTATGGCAAGGGAAGCGGAGATGCCCCTGACCGCGGCGATCTCCTCCGCCGGGGCTTCCTTCAACCGGGCCACGCTGCCGAAGTGGGTCAGCAAGGCCCGCCGGCGGGCCGGTCCCACGCCGGGGATCTCGTCGAGCACCGAGGAGAGGCTTAGGCGGCCGCGGAGTTTGCGGTGATAGGTGATGGCAAAACGGTGGGCCTCGTCACGGATCCGCTGGAAGAGCAGCCGCGCCCCCGATCCCTCGGGCAGGTCCGCCGGCGCCGGCCGGCCATCGAGATAGACCCGGTCGCCCAGACCACCGGCTTCCCGGCGCTGGTCCGCTCGCCGCTCCTTGGCGATGGAGGCCAGCAGCGGCCCTTCCACCCCCAGGTGGTCCATGGCCTCGCGTGCCACACCCAGCTGGCCCGGACCGCCGTCGAGCAGGATCAGGTCCGGCAAGTCCCAGCCTTCCTGATGCTCGATGGCCCGGCGCAGGCGGCGTTCCAGCACCTGGCGCATCATGGCATAGTCGTCCGGGGGGCCGTCCCAGCGAACCTTGAACCGGCGGTAGCCCGACTTCTCGGGGAGACCGCCCACAAAGGTGACCATGGAGGCCGTGGCCGATTCGCCCTGGGTGGTGGAGATGTCAAAGCACTCGATCCGCTGCGGCGCGATCTCGATGTCCAGCTCGCTGCGTGCCTGTTCCACCAGGGCCGGACCGTCGGCGCCACTGGGATCGGCCTCCAGGGCCCAGCGGGCATTTTCCCGGGCCAGACGGGCCAGCCGCGCCTTGGAACCCCGCTGGGGGAAGATGAAGTGCACCCGGCGCCCCCGGAGATCAGTGAGCCGCTCCTCCAGAACCGCCCAACCGGAGGGCCGCCCGGCAAAGACAACCTCCGGCGGGATCTCGCGTCCCTCCACTGCGTAATACTGGTTGACGAAGGAGGCGGTGAGTTCCCCGGTGGGCAGGTCGCGGTTGTCGAAGAGGTGGTTCGCTGATCCTGACAGCCGCCCGCCGCGCACCGTCATCACCTGGATGGCCAGCCGGGCCCCCGAGCGGAGCCAGCCGAAGATGTCCCGGTCCTCGTCCCGTTGGTCCACCATCAACTGGGTTTCCAGGGTCTTTTTGATATCGGTCACCCGGTCGCGCAGCACCGCCGCCTTTTCGAACTCCCGGCGCTCCGAGGCCTCGTACATCGACTTCTCCAGCCGGCGGACCACGGCCTGCTTCTTGCCGCGGAGGTAGAGCACCGCGCCTTTGACCACGTCGGCGTACCCCTCCGCATCCACCAATCCCACACAGGGCGCCAGGCACTGGCCCATCTCGTGGTAGAGGCAGGGCCGCTTCCTGTGCCGCATCGTAGCGATAGTGCAGTGGCGCAGGGGAAAGATAGTGCGCACCGCACGGAGCGTTTCCTTGAGCGCCCGCTTGGAGGCGTAGGGACCGAAGTAGGCCGCGCCGTCCCGTTTGCGAAAGCGGGTGACGTGGATTCGGGGAAACGGCTCCTTGAGGGCGATGCGGATGCTGACGTAGGTCTTGTCATCGCGGTAGGTGACATTGAAGCGCGGCCGATGCTTCTTGATCAGGGTGTTCTCGAGGATCAACGCTTCCTTCTCGGTCTCGGTGACCACGAAATCGAGGTCGGACAGTGCTGACACCAGCGCCGGAAAGAGGGCGCGGCCGTCACCCTGCCCCCTGGTGACATAGGCGCTGACCCGGGAACGGAGGTCCCGAGCCTTGCCGACGTAAATGACCTTGCCGCTGCCGTCCTTGAGCAGGTAGACCCCGGGCCTGCGGGGGAGCCGCCGTACTTTTTGCCTGAGACGCTCCATGGCTGAACCCCCGGGCAGGGAGCCGGGTCAGGATGGCCGGGGCTCGGATTCCGGCTTGGTGAGGTTGTCGAGGTGGATCGAGCAGAACTTGCCGCACATGGTGCAGACCTCGTGGGACATGCCGTCGCCTTCGCTGCGGAACTGCCTGGCCCGCACCGGGTCAATGGCCTGGGCGAACATCCCCTCCCAGTCCAGGGCCTTGCGGCTGATGGACATGGCCAGGTCACGGTCCGCGGCACCGGGGATCCCCTTGGCGATGTCCCCGGAATGGGCGGCGATGCGAGCACCGATCACCCCCTCGCGGACATCCGCCGCATCGGGCAGCCGGAGGTGCTCGGCCGGTGTGACGTAGCAGAGGAAGTCGGCGCCGGACATGGCGGCCACCGCCCCGCCGATGGCGGAGCTGATATGGTCGTATCCCGGACTGATGTCGGTGGTCAGTGGCCCCAATACATAGAAGGGCGCGCCGTCACAGAGGTCCTTCTCCATCTGGACCTGGGCCGCCACCTTGTGCAGCGGTACGTGGCCCGGCCCCTCGATCATCACCTGCACCCCGGCCTTCCGGGAGCGGCGGGCCAGTTCGCCGAGCACCACCAGCTCGGCCACCTGGGGGCCGTCACCGGCGTCGGCGATGGCTCCGGGCCGCAGGCCGTCGCCGAGACTGAGCGTCATGTCGTGTTCGAGGCAGATCTCCAGCAGCCGGTCGAACCCGGTGTAGAGCGGGTTCTCTTCGCCATGTTCGCGGATCCAGGCGGCGAGCATGGCCCCGCCGCGACTCACCACACCGCCCACCCGGGTGTTGGCGTCCACCAGGTCCACTACCGCGCGGGTCACCCCGCAGTGCACGGTGATGAAGTCCACCCCGGAGACCGCGTGCTTTTCCACCACATTGAAGAACTGGTCGGCGGTCATCTGGAGGATGTTGCCCCCCTCCTTTTCGGCGCACTCCGCCGAAACCTGGTAGATCGGCACGGTGCCCACCATCACCGGACTGTTGGCGATGATCTCCCGGCGGATCGCTTCCAGGTCGCCGCCGGTGCTCAGATCCATCACCGCGTCGGCAACGACTGCACCGGCGACCAGTTGCCGCGCCCGGCCGCCGGAGACGCCCGGGAGCTCGGCCCGGTCGCTCTCAGACATGTCGGCCAGGCGTGGGAGCCAGTCCTGGACGTCGGCGTGCTTCAGCGTGCGGCGGTCGTACTGCCCCTCGGTGGACGGCGCTGCGCCAGCGATCCGCGCGAGGGAGCGGAACGTCTTCGACGTGCCCACGACTCGATCGGGGGGACCCATCCGGGTCACCTTCCCCAGGTCTCTGGCGAAAGCCGTGCGTACGTGCTTGCGCAGCTCCTTGACGGCACCCTTGCCCGGTGGATCCTCGGGCAGGAACTCGCGGGTCAGGCGGCCGGCGCCCAGCGGCACCGAGAATGCCGCATCCGGCTCCTCGTCCTGACCGGAGCCGACTTCCAGCGACCCACCGCCGATGTCGAGGACGAGCAGGCGACCCGCCGACCAGCCGTACCAACGGCGCGCGGCCAGGAAGGTCAGCCGCGCCTCCTCCTCGCCGGACAGAATCTCCAGCGTGGCGCCCGACGTGGCGGCTACCCGGGCCAGCGCCTCCTCGCCGTTCGGGGCATCCCTGATCGCTGAGGTGGCGAATCCGAAGACCTCTTCGACGCCCTTGTCCTCGGCCTCGGCCAGCGCTTCGCTGACGAAGGACGCGAGGTTGTCGATTCCGGCGGGGCCGATGCTGCCGTCGTCCTCGAGCAGTTCCGCGAGGCGCAGCTCGCGCTTGATCGAGTGCGCGGGTGTCGGCGGCGCTCCGACATGGGCGTCGACCA
>JAQAZP010000323.1:0-28176 GCA_032127265.1 Acidobacteriota bacterium | reverse complement strand
GCCCGGTGAACACCAGTCGATCGATAGTTGTGTGACGTGTGAAGTCTTCCGGCACGTGAGTTGCACTCTCCTTTCCTGCACCTGCGATAACTCCTGAAAAAACAAGGCTCGGGGAACGGGGGCTCCGGCAACCACAGTTTCCCCCGAGGAAACCCCGTGTTGCGACCAGGCGCATGCGGAGGAACGGCGGATGCGGAAGATCTGACGCCTATAGGCGCGAATACGGGGTGATCAGGAATATCTCAGCGGTTCGAAGAGAATCCTGAGACCCGGTCAGAGGAATGAGTGCGAGCAAGCAGACAATGCGAAATAGCGGCAAGTGCCCGTTCGGAAGTCAGGAAGGGCTTGCACTCGAGTTCAAAGAAGCGGGCAGTGCGCTGCCGAACACCTTCTTCGATACCGTCTGCGCCTTTCTAAACATGGACGGCGGTCTGATCGTGCTGGGGGTGGCCGATAACGGGATAGTTACGGGCGTGGATCCTGACGCCGTAGGACGAATCAAGGCCGTGATTGCCGCGCTGTCCAACAACCCGAACAAACTTGACCCGCCATACCTGCTTTTCCCGCACGAAGAGGAGATCGGTGGTAAGTGGATTATCAAGGTGCAGGTCCCAGCCAGTTCTCAGGTGCATCAGACCGACCATTCGGTCTTTCTCAGGAGCGAGGACGGGGATTACCGCATCAAAGGCATGAATCGGCTGTCCGGGCTCATGAACCGGAAGTTGAGTTTCTACACGGAGCAGCGTGTGCTGCCCTATCTCGATATGTCGGATCTCGACCCGGCCCTGTTCGAGAAGGCGAAGAAGCTGATGCTCGGGCGTATACCGCAACACCCGTGGGCCAGGCTTGCGCCGGAGGAACTGCTGAAGGTGGCCGGCTTCCTGCGGAAGGACTTTGAGACGGGGAGCCCGGGTTACACACTAGCGGCGGCCCTTGTGTTCGGAAAGGACACGACGATTCAAAGTGCGGCGGCTGGATACAAGTTCGATGCGCTGCTTCGTCGACGGGACACCGAACGCTACGACGACCGACTGATTGTGCGGACGAACTTGATCGATGCGTTCGACCTGCTCATGGGCTTTGTCGAAAAGCATCTCAACGACCCGTTCCATCAGGAAGGAACGGCCAGCATCAGCCTGCGGACGATCATCTTTCGTGAGCTGGTGGCGAACATCATTGCCCACCGCGAGTACACGAGCGCCGCACCGGCGACCATGATGATTTACCGGGACCGGGTCGAGTTCAAGAATCCGAATGTCCCGCACTACCACGGGCGCATTGATCCGAACCATTTCACCCCTTTTCCGAAGAACCCGACCATTTGCAAGTTCATGATCCAACTTGCCCGATATGAGGAATTAGGCTCGGGCGTGCGCCGCGTGAACCAATACCTGTCGTACTATTCTCCCGGCGCCGGAAATCCGGTGTTCGAGGACGGAGACATGTTCACGGTGACGGTGCCATTGACAGAGACCGCGGGGGCCGCCACCCCACAAGTCACCCCACAAGTCACCCCACAAGTCGTCGCGGTTCTGGAGGCAGCGCAAAGGGAAATATCGGCCAATAAACTTCAGGCGGCGGCAGCACTGAAGGACCGGGTCCATTTTCTGAAACGTTATCTCGAACCCATGCTGGCGGCTGGCTGGCTGGAGCGGACCATCCCCGACAAGCCGCGAAGCAGGAATCAGAAGTACCGGCTGACGGACAAGGGGCAGGAGTGGCTGGAGAAGCACAAATGAACAGATTCGCGACATTCGCCGGGCGCATCCCCGAGTGGTGCGTGGTGATCCGCCAAGGACCGCGACCTGGTCGACTCCGGCATCCCCGACCGACTACTTCCGTTTCCGCTTCTTCTTCAGCATTGCTGAATGAAGCACGCGTTTTAGCATCGTTGACCAGTCTGCGGCCTCTTCCTCGGCGAGCCGGAGGATCCGATTGCCGGCTGCTTCCCGCCTGGATGGCGGGTAGCGTACGAGGAGGGCTTCGAATGAGTGGGCGGCGGCTTCGGCCGTGAAGTCCTCGGCCCAGCCGAGCAGGCCATCATGGTCCGCTTCGTCGGACCGATACAGTCCGAGGATGATTCCCAGGCAGGTTTTCTCCGCGGCCAATTTTAGCCCCGCATCGAACCGGCGAATCATGTCGTCACGAACCTCGGTGATCGATTCCGCGAGGATCTCCCAGGCCGCATCGGTCGGGCTGAGATAGCCCCCGGCATGCCTGCCGGCTCGTCTGTTGAGGTCATCGAATCTCAGGTTGGAGACGAGTGAGGCGATGGACTCGGCGATGTCCTGTTCGTTGACGTCACCAAACAGCTCCATCACTATTCCCTTCGCTTCCATCCGAAGTTCGGGATGTCGCTTCAGTAGTTCGGTCAGAACGCTTTTTGACTCGTGCGCATCGAGCCCCTTCAACTTACTTGTTCCTTGCTTTGCCGACATCGTGACAATGGCTCCTCTCTGTAATCGAGGTACTGAAACGACTGGATGATCATTCATGGTTGTCGCTGGTTGCCGCCCATTCCTCCATCCGGTTGCCGGCGTGTCTCACTGGACGACGCAGTTCAGCGCTTCCGGCCCCTTTTCCGCATTTTCGCCGCGGCTTTCCGTTTCCGTTTGGCTTTCTCCTTCGCTTTTCGCGAGGGTGGGGCCGGGGGGCGGAGCGGCGGCGGCTCCGTATCCCAGCGATCCGAGTGGTGGGCCGGCGGCATAGTGGAGCCGGATTCGCTCCTGCGCCGCCATTCGTGAAGGGACCGCAATCCTTCCACCAGCTTGTGGTCGAGGGGCAAAGTGCCGGGGAGCCTCGGTTCTTCGAGGAATTCCGGATTGTGCTTGCGGAAGCAGGCTTCCCGGCCGGTGCTCCAGTCGAACCCGGGCCGATTGAACAGAACGGCGAGCATGCGGTTCAACTGCTCGGGGCACTCCTCGAAAGCCAGGTCGAAGACGACCGGGGCGACACCCGGCGACTCGAGATAGCCCAGCACGATGAGCGCATTGTCCCCCAGTGCCAACCGTGATGGATCCTGGAGTGCGTCGAGGAAGCAGCCGAACTCCTCGAGAAAGAGGAGGCCTTCTTCCGCGTAATGGATCATGCCCACTGTCCGGTTTGACCGGATGTCCGGGGAGAGGCGGCACATCTCCGAGATCCTCGAAGCTATTTCGGGATCCAGCTTGGCCTGCATGAAGTTGCGCCACTGTTCTTCGATAACTTCGGGTGTGCCTACCACCCAGGGGGCGCCGAACATCTCGCGAAAGCGCCGGTGCTGCTCCCGCTCCGCCTCCCTGGCCTGCTCCAGGTTGCGGGGATTGCGGAAGAACATCCGCGGCGACTTCTGGGCCACTTCGGCGGCCATTCCATAGGCCATCATCTCCTGGGCCCGGGTGAACGCGTTCTGAAGGCCGCTGAGCACCCAGAAACCGTCCATGGGGACGATCCGCGAGAAGAGGTAGCCGCCGCTGCCCAGCATCCTGCGGACATGCCGTGAATCGACGGAAGCGGCGATGCGGTAGTCGAGATCGTCCACCAGGTTGTGTGCCTCCACCACCAGGCCCTCGCACGTGCCCAGGCGGAACACACCGATCACCGCATCGCGCCAGTTGGAGATGGTCATCCGCTCAACCGGATCGAGATCCGGCCCTTCGAGGACGAATCGTTCGAGCACCGTCAAACCGCTCTCGTCATCTGAGCCGAAGATGATGTCGTCGACGACTCGGATGAGATCCTCCTCATCGACCGGCAATACCGAATCGGCAGGATCAGCCCCGAGTTTTTCCGCGATTTTGGCGTGGTACTGTTGACTGGCGAAGTTGACCAGCGCCGATTTCAGACGGGCGTAGCGTTCGATCTGTTCGGAATAATACAATACCGGATTGGAGTTCATCGTCATCAACCCTCATCTGTGCACGGATTTGCTCATCGGCCCCTCAACTCCACCGCGAGGACGAATCGGATTCAATATCCGCCCTCGAAGAAGATCGACTGTGAAAGGTAGGGTCAAGGCGGTCTGGAAACCGGTGTTCGATCGGCACGATCGGCCTCCTTGTGGGTTATCGGGGCTTGCCGGCCGCAGTACCGGGAGCTTGAACGTACCGTTCCCATGGCCTGCTGATGATGATATTTTACTCATATTCACATCGGCTGTCGAAACGGACCGGGATGTTCCCGAGAGTCGTTGCACGGTATAAAGGGACCTTGATGGCTTCAGCACCCAGGTACAAATGGGAATTCCGGGCCCGCTTCCGGCGTCATTCCTTTGGCTGGCGATCCCAGCCGGCGGTCAAGAGGATCAAGGAAGCCGTGTCGGAAATCAGAAAGGCGGCGCGGAAGGATCCAGTCCTCGGCGCCGAGGGGGCGGTGCTTTTCCTGGAGAAGATCTCGCCGGCCATCGAGCAGGTGGACGGCTCGTCCGGCTCCATCGGCACCGCGGTCAACCGGGCCATCGACACACTGGTGCCGATCATCGCCTCGGCGCCGGCGGAAGAGGATCTTCGCGACCAGTGGATGGAGCGGCTATCGGATGCTGTGGATGACGATGACATGCCCTATCTCGAGTGGCTCATCGACCGCTGGGGTGAACTGTGCGGAAACCCCGAGTGCGCCTCGCGTTGGGCGGACCGGTTCCTCCCCACCGTGCGCCAGGTCTGGAGCCCGGAGCCGGAACTGGGCGGTGGATACTACAAGGGGACCAGCGCCTGCCTCAGTGCGCTGTACACCTCCGGGCGTTACGAGGAGATCCTCGAGCTGCTCGAGCATTGTCCGCACCCGTTCTGGTCGTATCGCAAGTGGGGGGTGAGGGCCCTGGCCGGCCTGGGGCGGAAGGCCGAAGCGCTTCGCTATGCCGAGGAATCGCGGGGGGTGAACGAACCCGATCATGCAATCAGCCGGGCCTGCGAAGAGGTTCTGCTCTCCAGCGGCATGGCGGAAGAAGCGTACAAGCGCTACTCGTTCGAGGCCAACAGGAAGACGACCTACCTGGCGACCTTCAGGGCGATCGTCAAGAAGTACCCAGGGAAGGATCCGGCGGAGATCCTCGAGGACCTGGCGGCCCGCACGCCGGATGAGGAGGGAAAATGGTTCGCCGCGGCCAAGTCGGCGGGCCTCTATGACCAGGCGATCCTGCTGGCCAATCGCTCTCCCGGTGATCCCTGCACGCTGACCCGGGCGGCGCGTGACATGGCCGAGGCGGAACCGCTGTTCGCGGTCAACGCGGGGCTGGCGGCCCTGCGCTGGCTCGTCGCGGGATATGGCTACGAGATCACCAATTTCGATGTCCGTGCGGCCTATGATCATACGATTCAAGCGGCCAGGAATCTGGGTCGCACGGAGGAAGTGCGCGAGAAGATCCGCGAGCTGGTTTCACGGGAGACCTTCGGCGAGCGCTTCGTCACCAAAGTGCTGGGCCGGGAACTGGGGCTGGGATAGACCGGGATGAACTGGAGCCAAGAATTTGCGGTGCTTGAACGCGGCGATCCGCAGGGCTCGAAAGGAGCCCTGACTTCACTCCTCGTCGCTCGGGCCGCCGGCCAACCGCCTCGGCGTCTCGATGACTTCGGCATCGGATCCGTCCCCGTGAATCACTTGCCGGACCACCCGATCGGTGACTTCGGAGAGATAATTTCGCAAGGTGGAGGATATTTCCTGGAACTCGGGCCAGAGGGTCTCGTTGACGAACTTCGCCGGCACCCGGGCCATCACCGTGGTGCGTCGCTGGCCTCGGCGTCGGTAGGGGCGGATGCCGTAGCGCCTGAGGAGCGATAAGAAGACCTTTTGCGACCAGGCGTCCGGCATCGAAAAGTGGTGCTCCACCGGCGGGTCGTCTTGCTCGCAGCGGGCCAGCCGCTCGAGAATCCTCAAACGGGCCTGCTCGGCGGCGACTTTCTCCCCTTCGGTTGCTGCCCCGGCGTGGAGAGCCTCGATCGATCGCAACTTCTCGATCAACTTCGCCTCGTCCATCAGCATCACGCTTCTCCAACTCCCCTCTTCCAGTCGGTATGAATCAGCCTTTCGGCGCTTCCTGAAATGAGTGTATCCGCCCGCGAGGTATCCTGCAAACAGGGGTCGCGCCGTGTGTCGTGTGCTGGAGCCGGGGCCGCCGGCATGGTCAGTCGGAATGATGGTCAGTCGAAATGATTGGCCTTCCGGCGTTTTTCGGCTAAGCTGTCCCATCCGGCTCGCTGGCGGTCGCACGGCGTTCCTGCCAGGCATGCACGGATTTACCGATCATCATTCAACTGCTGCATATTGCGAGCGATGCGGTGCAAAAGTGAAATTAGAGAGAGTATGTCCGAAGAAGAAGCCAGATACGGCTGGGGCTCGACCTTCCCGCACTTTCGGGAAACGCCGGCCAAGGTTATTCGGGGCAAGCTGGAAGATTTCGTCCGTGACGCCGGTCTGTCCCAGATCCGGGCCTGGGACGACTCCATCCCGGTTCTCCAGCGGGAAGTGGACGAAGTCCTGCACATTGATGTGGGGGCGGACGGATACTCGGCCATCCTCGAATATGAACTGCCGATGGAGTCCCGTCGGCCGGACGTCATCCTGCTGGCCAAGGGGATCGTTGTCGTCCTCGAGCTGAAAGGGAAAACCGAGCCCTCCCGGGCGGATATCGATCAGGCATCGGCATACGCCAGGGACCTGCGCTGCTATCACCGCGACTGCCAGGTCAGGCCGGTGCTGCCGATCTGCGTCCCCATGCGGGCCAAGGGTTATATCGGCGAGCAGTCAGGGGTTCAGATCGCCGGGCCTGATGCGCTGGACGCGCTGATCAGAGAGCTGAAAGAGGACCCGGACCGGCCGCCGCTGACGCCGAGCCAGTTTCTCCAGGAATCCGCCTACTGTCCGCTGCCCACCCTGGTGCAGGCGGCGCGCGAGCTGTTTCAGCATGGGCAGTTGCGGCCGATCCATCGGGCACGGGCGGCCACCGACCCTGCCGTCTCGGAGATCACCCGCATCATCCATCAGGCCGCGGCCGGCAAGACCAGGCACCTGATCCTGCTCACCGGGGTCCCCGGGGCAGGGAAGACGCTGGTCGGCCTGCGGGTGGCCCATGCCCACTTCCTCGACGACCTGGCCGTGCCGCGGGCCAATGGCAAGACCAGCGTACCGGCGGTGTTCTTGTCCGGCAACGGGCCGCTGGTGGAAGTCCTGCAATACGAGCTGAAGGGCGCCGGAGGTGGTGGAAAGGCGTTTGTCCGAGGGGTTAAAGATTACGTCAAGACTTACTCCCGGCGGCAGAACCTGGTTCCGCCCGAGCATGTGCTGATCTTCGACGAGGCCCAGCGTGCCTTTGATGCGGACCAGGTGCAAGCCAAGCATGCCAAGACCCCCGGGTTCAGTGCTGGAAAGTCCGAGCCGGAGCATTTCATCGAGTTTGCCGAGCGCATCCCCGAGTGGTGCGTGGTGATCGGTCTCATCGGCAGCGGGCAGGAGATCCACGTCGGCGAGGAGGCGGGCCTGGGGCAGTGGCGCTCGGCGATCGAGGGGTCCGGGGATAGTGATGCTTGGGCCGTCCATGCGCCATCTGAAGTGGCGAATTTATTCGACGGGAAATGCGTGAAGTGCGAAGTCTCGGGCTCGCTGAGCCTGGATACCTAGATCCGCTTCCATCTCGCATCAGATCTGCATCGTTTCGTTGCCGGGATTCTGGATGGCAAGGCGGCGAGCGATCTCAAGGGGTTTGCCACGGAGCTCGAGCGGCAGGGCTACCACCTGCGTATCACCAACGACCTCGACACGGCAAAGGACTACTTGAGAGAGCGCTACGCCGAACACCAGGAGGCCCGCTATGGGTTCGTGGCGTCCGCCAAGGACCGCGATCCGGTCGACTTCGGCATCGCCAACGACTTCCAATCGACGAAGAGGATCAACTTCGGTCCCTGGTACAGCGATGAGGAGGAGGCTTACGGCCGAAAGTCCTGCCGTCATCTCGAAACCGTGGTGACCGAGTTTGGCGCCCAGGGGCTCGAACTGGATGCGGTCCTCCTGGCCTGGGGCACGGACCTGCCGATGTGCAACGGCAAGTGGTCCAACCATCGGGCACGGGGTTATCTGAAGAAGGCCAAGGTGCGTGACCCGTTCCAACTGCGCCTAAATGCCTACCGGGTTCTCTTGACCCGCGGGAGAGATGCCACGGTGGTCTTCGTGCCGCCCCTCGAGGAGCTTGAGGAGACGTTTGCGTATTTGAAGGACTGTGGGTTTCAGGTGTTGTGATGGAATTGAAGCGTTAGGTTCTGACCGGAAGCCCTGGCCCTCGGGCTGATTCGCCATCCGTTCAACGTCTACGGTGAGTGATAAATCCTCACCTTTTCAAACTAAACGCAACTTATCGAGATTTGTTTAGTTCCGACTAGTCTGTTTAGGTTGGGCTTTTTGGACTTCTCAGCATTGCCAAACCGGCTCACGAACAGCCCACGAAGCAGGACTTTTTCTTGAGTAACGCGCTGTCAGAGTTGATGTAATCCCGCAATCTCTTTCCCCGATCCTGGCTGCTATATTACAATCAGCTGACCGTTGAGGTCGTTCATTCGGTTTTCGTTGTATTTACTACCAACCGAGGTCGCATCCGTGCCCAAACCCTGCCCATTCTGCAACCTGCCTGCCGAGCGCATCGTTCTGGAGAGCGAGCGAGCGCTGGTCATCCGCGATGGTTTTCCCGTGTCACCTGGGCACACGCTGATTATCCCCAGGAGGCATGTCCGGTCATTCTTCGAGGCCTCGCCGGAAGAGGTGGGTGAGATGCTCGAGCTCCTGCGGAAGGCCAAGGACGGGCTGCAGGCGGAACTCGAACCCGATGGCTTCAACATAGGTATCAATGACGGGGAGGCCGCCGGGCAGACGGTGCCGCACCTCCACCTGCACCTGATCCCCCGGTTTGCGGGCGATGTTTCCGAGCCCCGCGGCGGGATTCGCTGGATCTTCCCCGACAAGGCAGACTACTGGAGCGGCAGAGACGAGTGACCAGCGCAACATCACCCGAAGCCCAGGTCCGGTTCCTGGCCAACATCCAGCGGATCTTCGACGAGGGGTCGTTCGTCGCCACCTACAAGTTCGCCCTGCTGCTGGTCCTGGCCGACCTCTCGGTGGAGCTGGGGGACGATACGGGCGAGCCGCTCACACTGAGCACCCGCCAGATCGCGGAGAAGTTCATCGGCTACTACTGGCGGCAGGCACGGCCTTACGTGCCGGCGGCCGGGGCTGGGGGAACCGCGGTCCTGCGGCAGAACAGAGGACGGCAGGCTGCGGTGGTCCGCTATGTGGCCGAAGCGCAACAGCAGTACACGGCCCGATCCGATCCCGGGGATATGCCCGCGGACCGGTACGAACAGCTGCTCCGCCAGGTGGCGCGGAACATCGAGGTCATGCCCCTCTGGCGGCTCCAGGAACTGGCCGGCGGGGTGGAGCCTTTCCTCTACCCCAACACGGGCCGGGGGCACACGATCACCCTCGAGCCGGGGGTGGCCTTCTGCTTCCGGCGGTTCCACGGCCTGGTCCGCAACCTGGTCCAAGGAGCCTGGCTGCGCTTTATCCGGCGGGTCAGGGGTAATGCGGATGTCCTTGGTGACGGCACGGACCTCTCGGAGTTCCTCTTCGGTTCGGAGCGGGCCCCACTGGCCGCGTATATGCCGATCCTCAGGGACGTGCAGCACGGCGACTGCTTCTACTGCCGGCGGCCGATCAGCGGCCAGGCCGAGGTGGACCACTTCATACCCTGGTCCCGCTATCCCACCGACCTGGGCCACAACTTCGTCATCGCCCACAGTGGATGCAACGGCAGGAAGAGCGACCTGCTGGCCGCCCTGCCGCACCTTGAGCGCTGGCGGCAGCGCAACGAGGACCAGGGTCAGGAACTGGCCCAGAGGTTTAAAGAGCGATCCCTCCTCCACAACCTTGACGGTTCACACCAGGTGGCCCGCTGGGCCTACCGGCAGGCGGAGAACGCCGGCGCCCACGTCTGGCTCAGGGACCGTGAGGTCGTGCCTCTGGATCAGGGCTGGCGGGGGCTATTGGACGCCAGGTGATCACCAATTGCTCAACAGTGATGTGACGGGTGAGGTCTTCCGGCACGTGAGTTGCACCTTCCTACCCTGTATTTGCGAAAAACCCTGAATTTTCGAGGCTCAGGGAGCCGCAGCCGCGACAAGCACGGTTTCCATGTGGAAACCATGTGTTGCGACCGGCCACAGATTGTGCACGCAGTGCGTGCACAATTGCTGCTGGAGCCCGCTGCTGAGATGACGAGATGAGTGCAAAGAAATCACTATCTTCCAGAG
The DNA here is from genome assembly GCA_032127265.1 of Acidobacteriota bacterium. Lineage (GTDB taxonomy): Bacteria > Acidobacteriota > JAQAZP01 > JAQAZP01 > JAQAZP01 > JAQAZP01. The sequence continues at coordinate 17,911 of JAQAZP010000323.1, read as the reverse complement.
GGAAGATGTCGGTCAGGCTTCCAGCAGGGCTGTTGGGCGATGTGCGGAGCCTGATCGAGCAGGCCCGGTCGGATGTGGCGCGAAGCGTAAATTCTGCGCTCGTCATGCTCTACTGGCAGGTAGGAAAGCGCATACGGGATGATGTGTTGAAAAAGAAACGGGCAGCATACGGGGAGGAGATAGTGTCCGCGCTGGGGACACAATTGACAGCCGAGTATGGGCGCGGCTACTCGCGACGAAACCTCTCCCGAATGATGCGATTTGCTGAGGTGTTCCCCGATTTGGAGATTGTGTCCGCACCGCGGACACAATTGGGTTGGAGCCAATTCAAGGAGATCATCGCTCTGGACGGTCCCTTGAAAAGAGACTTCTACGCTGAGATGTGCCGCCTGGAGAACTGGAGCACGCATACCGCCCTTACTGATGCCTCGTTCTTCACCGGCGCGAGGCCCCTATCATTTCCCGTGGCTGCTGGAAGTCCCCTTTTTGATGGTAGAGACACTCTGGTCATGACCACCCAGGGTTTCAGGCGGAAACATTGTTTGTCAGTGGATGAAGCTGACAATCCCCAGGAGGCCGGTGTTTGAGCTCAAAACTCCCGATCGAGATCACAGGCCTGCTGCCCCAGCGAGGAATCGGTGGTTAATGCCTTTTACCACCGATCTTGCGAGATTCGCGAGCATTTCTCTGTCTGATGTTGTCATGAGATATATCATCAATTTGATATATGTCATGACTGTTCTTCACCATGACATATGTTTTGAACGGAGGGTTCGCAGTTGTTCTCACGGTGGAATCTGTCGCGAAATCCATTCGATCCTAATCCGATCTCGCTCGGCACCCTCGACTGGTTCGTCGGCCGGCTGGTGCGCTACTGGCCCTCCCCTGAAGTTCGTCTTGCGGCGGAGTATTTGAAATGATGAGGGAATTCCTGAAGCAGCGCGCCGAGCGCGGGGAGCCGGGTCTGTCCAACGTCCATATCCGCCAGGTCACATATTTGGATCGTGGGCAGGTGAAACGGCTGATGGATGAGCTTCGCACAGAAGGCGGCGTGCGATTGAACGGGAGCGGGCGTGGTGCTCGCTGGTGTTATGGCAACGAAGCAACAGAATGAGCACGCGAATGGAATGCGCCATTTCTTGCGCCATTTCGAGGCTGGAATGGCGCAAGGAATGCTCGCGCGCCATTCTGTGAGCATTTCGCACTTCAATTGGCACTGGGGCATGGCTTGCACCTTCCTGGTGCCGGTATCACTGATCGAGTTCAGATTTCAGGGAATGATGAACATGGCCGCGGTGCTCCTGGCCTGGGGCACGGACCTGCAGATGTGAAACGGCAAGTGGTCCAACCATCGAGCACGGGGGTACAAGCGCGGCGCCAAGGTGCGCGACCCGTACCAGACCCGCCTCAATCACGCCTCATCCCACCTGTCCATCCGGCACGCGAGTTGCACTCGTCATCCCTGCATCTGCGATCAACGCTGAGATTTCGTTGCTCGGGAGCGGTGTCGCCGGCAAGCACGGTTTCCGTGTGGAAACCATGTGTTGCGACCGGCCGCAGATTGTGCACGCAGTGCGTGAAAAATGTCTGACTGAACCTGCTGCCGATGTCAGCCAAGACGACTTCCACGCCGTCAGGGAAACTGCTATCGTGTTCCGAATGGTGAAAGCGAGGTACTGCCGATGGGCAAGGGGAAAGAGAAATCAGGGGTGGGGCTGCCGGCAACGACGGAATTCCTGCTCTACAAGACTGAAGATGGGCGGGTCCGCATCCAGACCCGGCTGGAAGATGAGACGGTCTGGCTCAGCATCAACCAGATGGCGGAGCTGTTCGGCGTGGATAAGTCCGGCATCAGCAGGCACTTGAAGAACATCTTCGAGACCGGTGAGCTTATGCGCGATGCAGTTGTTGCATTTTTTGCAACAACTGCCGCCGACGGTAAAACCTACAATGTGGAGCACTTCAATCTGGACGCCATCATCTCGGTGGGGTATCGCGTCAACAGCATCCGGGGCACACAGTTTCGCATCTGGGCGACCCAGCGGTTGCGCGAGTACATCATCAAGGGTTTCACCCTGGACGACGAGCGGCTTAAGGAGTCCGGCGGTGGGAACTACTTTGACGAGCTGCTGGCCCGCATCCGGGACATCCGGTCTTCCGAAAAGGTGTTCTGGCGCAAGATGCTGGATATCTACGCGACCAGTATCGACTACGAACCCGACGCGGATGTATCGCGCGAGTTCTTCCGGGTGATCCAGAACAAGATGCATTGGGCCGCTCATGGCCGGACCGCGGCCGAGGTGATCCATGGCCGGGCCGATGCCTCCCGGCCGAATTTGGGCATGACCAATTGGGCGGGGTCTCGCATCCGCAAGAGCGAAGTCGAGATCGCCAAGAACTACCTGACGGCGGAGGAACTCGACGTCCTGAACCGGATCGTAACGCTCTACCTCGACTTCGCCGAACTTCAGGCCGTTCAGCGCAGGGCGATGACGATGCGGGACTGGATAGAGAAGCTGGACGACTTTCTCAAGCTGTCGGGGCGCGACATCCTCACCCACGCCGGAACGATCAGCCACGATGCGGCCATGCTCAAAGCCCATGAGGAATACGAGAAATACCACAAGGCCCAGCTCGATCAACCGACCGAGGTCGAAAAGCACTTCATCGAGGCGGAGAAAGAGGTGAGGCGGATCGAGACTGCAGCGGAAAAGAAGGGGAAACGATCCCGCGGATGATCAAGTGCACGGCCTGCCTCCGCCAAGTCTGGGCGGTGGCCGTGCAGGTGACCTGCGAGAAATGAAAGCCGGTGTTACCGGACGCACTCGATCCTGATCATGCCACGATCGAGGAGATTGAACGATCGCTCGGGCCGTTCAGCGGGAAGAAGCGATAATCTTCCCCAGCCGCTCCAGCAGATAGGCCGGGATGTTGACCACGCGATGGCCCGAGCCGGATGTGGTCGATGACCAGGGGGCAAAGCTGACGATTACGCCGGTGGGCTGATCAAGGGCGGAGAGGTAGGAGAAAAGCCCTTTCATGTGCCGGCGGTTGATCGCCAGTGAGGCCTTGCACTCGACGGGGATGGTCGATCCGCCGATCTTGACCACGAAATCGATCTCTCCTCCGGAGGGCGTCTTCTTCCAGCCGGTGAGGCGGTCCCTGGTGCGGGCCAGCTCGATGGCGGCCTGGTTCTCCAGCACCCCGCCGAGGGTCGTCCGTGCCGCTGCGTCCAGCGTGTGCAGGATGCTGATCGAGGGGACGGACGACTCACGGAGGTGGCGCAGAACTCCGGTGTCGAAGAGGTAGCGCTTGGGGAGGAAGTGCTGCCCGGCTTCCGGGTTGGGGCCGCGCTGGTCCGAGCGCAGGATCAGCCGCCAGGACTCCAGCCTGGCAAAGGTTTCGCTGATCATGGCATTGATCGTCGAACCGGGGTTGGGGATCACCGCGGTGTTCTTCGACACCCCACCCACGAAATTGGCGACGCTGCTGAAGCAGGCGTTCACCATGTGGATCGCCTCCTCGCCGAAGAGCCGGATAAAGTCCTGCTCATATCCGGCGATGATCGATTCCCGCACCGCACGGAAGTCCTCCCCGCGGGCGTGGGCCAGGAGCACCTCGGGCAGGCCACCGGTCTCGAGAAATGTGTCGAACAGCTCGAGGAGCCTCTGGTGGCGCTGTTCGCTCAGATCAGGATTTTCGGCGAAAAGGCGGTCCCTGAGACGGTCCTCACCCATGGCCATGAGGAACTCCGTAAAGCTGAAGGGGCCAAGGGTCAACTGCCGGACCCGTCCCACCGGGTATCGCACGTCGCCCCGGAACAGGCGCCGGAGTGTGGACCCGGAGAGAATAACCGTCGCCCTCGGCCACTCTTCCTTCATGAAACGGACGAACCCGCCGAGCTTGAGGCTCTCCTGGGCCTCGTCGATGAACAGCAGCTGCCTGGCATCTCCATCAAACCCGCAGCGGTCCTCGAGCAGTTGCCCAAACTCCTTCCACTCGGCGCAACGGTCGATGGCTGCCCGCATCACGGCGTCACGCTCCAGGTTGAGTGAAGTGGACGTATGAGACGAGCGGGCCAGCGCCTGTTTGACCAGGGATGTCTTGCCCACCTGACGGGCTCCCTCCACCAGCAGCACGTCCTTGTGCAGGGTCTCCTGCTTGATAAACTCGTCCAGTTCCCTGTCCCGCCGCCGGGGGATGTAAACGGTCGACATGAGCTCCGTTCCTTATTCTGGTAAACCGCATGGGGGCGACGTCTCCGTTCCGTCGCTGGTCATTTTATATAATATGGATATTTTGTGCGAAAATCAACATAATATATAGATATTCTGTAGGGCGAATTTCCTGTCATAAGTTTGCTTTATCCATAGATCCTCACCCGATCTGTTTCCCCAATCCCGGCCGCTATATTACAATCCACAGACCTTTGAGGCTGTTGATACGTTTTCCGTTCTCTTCAGCCGATCAACCATTGTGGCCACAACCTGATGAGGGAGGAACCAGTCTCCGTTGCCAACCTTCATCCCTCCAACCGAGATCATCGAATCCGGCATCGTGAATGCCGAGAAGAAGCTCTACCTCGCACTGAAGGACCAGCTCAACGACGATTACACCGTCTTCCACTCTCTTGAGTGGGTCAATGCCAAGAGCGACTTCCAGCCGCTTGGCGAGATCGACTTCCTCATCTTTCACCCCGAGAGGGGAATCCTGGTCTGCGAGGTGAAGGGCGGCGTGGTCTTCCGGCGTGATGGAACAGGGAAGTGGTTCAGTGGCGACAAGCGCGACGATACTCATCCCATCAAGGACCCTGGCAAGCAGGCCCGCACTTCGGCCCTCACCATCCTCGAGAAACTGAAGAAACACCGCCGCTTTGCTCGGGGCTTTCCCGCGCCCATCGGCCACTGCGTCATCTTCCCCGATGTGCCGTTCAACGAAGAGACGCCCGGGATGCCGCGGGAGATCATCATCGATGCCACGGCCTTTAGCGACATCGGTGCGGCCCTGGACCAGGTGTTCGGCTTCTGGCAGCAGAAGTACCCCATGCTGCCCGGGCTTGAGCCGCGGGACGTTCAGGGGGCGATGGAGGTGCTCAACCCGGCGTTCGACATCGTGCGCAAGCTCTCCTGGGACATCCGTGACGAGAAGGAGGTCTTCCTGCGGCTCACCGAAGAGCAGAAACGGCTGCTCGATTTCCTCGGTGAGCGAAAGCGAGCCTACGTCAGCGGCCTTGCCGGTTCGGGCAAGACCGTCCTCGCCATCGAGAAGGCACGCCGGGAAGCCGCTTCGGGGAAGAAGACACTCTACCTCTGCTTCAACGATCCCCTGGCCGTCTATGCCGCTCGCGAACTGGAGGGCACCGGTGCCGAGGCACACACCTTCCATCACTTCATCCGGCTCAAGGCGGAAGAGGCGGGGCTGACTTGGCCTCGCAAGGGTGAAGCCGACGCGGAGTTCTTCCGCACCGGCGCGATAGACCTCTTCATCGAGGCCCAGTCAACGGTTGATGTCCAATACGAAGCCCTGGTGCTGGACGAGGGTCAGGACTTCAAGGACGAGTGGTGGATCGTGGTGGATGCCATCACCGACGGGGGCGGCTCGCGAACGGTTTTCTTCGACCGGGACCAGCGGGTCTACGGCCAGAGTGCCGGGTGCCTTGAGGAGGAGGACTGCTTCAACCTCGAACGAAACTGCCGCTCCACTGCGGCGATCAACAGCTTTGCCCGGCAGCTGATCGGTGATGATCCGGCCCCCGGCGCGGTGGTCGAGGGCGAACCTCCCACCGTGGAGTGCTTCGACGACCCCACGAAACAGGTGGGCCGCATCAAGCAGCTGCTGCACCAGCTGGTGGTGGGGGAGGGGCTGGACGAGCGGCAGGTGGCGATCCTCGGTACCCACCGCAAGCGCAAGTCCTGCCTGGCCGGCGAGGGCCGGCTGGGCAACTTCAGGGTGATCAAGCTCGGTGACGAGCATGGCCCGCACCGCATCATCTACTCCACCATCCACCGCTTCAAGGGCCTGGAGGCCGACGTGGTGATCCTGGTGGACGTCCAGTTCAACTCCATCGACCCGCACCTCTACTATGTGGGGGCGACCAGGGCCAGGCACCGGTTGTTCGTGCTGGGGTGGTGAGGGGGGTTCCTTTGGTGATCTGCCGGCTCATGAGCTGCTCTCAGTAATTCCTCCCATACATCGTCACCTTGTTTCGCTTCTTGCACGTGCCGCAGCTGAAGCTTCTGCTGCTGGTCGTGCCTTCCTTGGGCCAGGTCAGGGTGGACTTGCCGCACGACTTCCCGCAGTTGCCGCACGACCATTGGACCGTCACCCGCTGGCCGTTCTGCTTGGTGATGGTGTAGCTGCCGGCGATGGTGTCCGACGCGCTTGCCGTGCCGGAGTCCGACCAGGCGGCAAAAGCAAACAGCAACATGGCGGCGAGCAGCAAGGCAGCGACATTTTTCCTGTTCAGTCTCATTCGTCATCCCTCCTGTCATCTTGCAAAGATCGGATGCAGTCCTGCAGTGGTAGATTGCTCCTTCAATGATCGTGCCAATGGAAGCGAGTCCCGGGCCCTGATTGAAGGAAGTGTGGGAAGTCTTTCAAATGCAACAATTAATGAGTGGCGCGGGACCGCCGGATGTGCATCCGGGGTTTCAGCGGGTGAGTCTGGTTCACGGCTTTGTGAATATGATATACACTCTGTGCTGCCGGCATCGAGGGCCGCGGACGGGGCCGCCAGCCGGGGTTTCCCCCGGGTGATCCGTGGTTGACTCCAGGTATTGCAGATTCAAATCCGGTCGTCGATTTGAGATAATCCCCGTATACGCACGCACAGCGATGGTCTCCACACGTCCCGGAAGGGAGGGTATACGCATGAAGAGATTCGTGAAATGGGCGATCGGGGTTCTGGTCGCTGCCCTGCTCCTGATCCAGCTGGTTCCGGTCAAGCGGACCAACCCACCGGGGGGAACCGGACAGTTCGCCCCGGCCGAGGTCACAGCTGTCTTCCAGCGGGCCTGCTACGACTGCCACTCCAACGAGACCGCCTGGCCCTGGTATTCGAGGGTCGCCCCGGTCTCCTGGCTCGTCGCCGACGACGTCAAGGAAGGCCGCGAGCATCTCAACTTCTCCAACTGGGACCTGCTGGACCAGGACAAGCGGGAGAAGATGAAGAGCGAGATCTGGGAAGAGCTGGAGGCGGGGGACATGCCGCTCTGGTTCTACCTGCCGCTGCACCCCGACGCCCGGCTCTCCCGCGACGACCTCACGGTGATTCGCGCCTGGGCGGTGGCGGCCGGGCCGATGGGGTAGGACGGCTGAAGAGGGATTATTTCACCCGTTGACTTGACTCCGGATCATCCAGGTTTTATATTGACAGTGCGCTGATTTGATACTCAGCTTGCGAGCGCGTAATAAATCCAGCTAAAGCGGCCAGACGAACATCTCTACCCGCTTTGGCCCAGCAGGCTGGAGCGGGTTTTTTCATGCCTGAACTGATCAGCACAAGAGAGTGAGCATGGCGCGGATTTGAATTTTTCAGCTTGCCTGCGCCTAACAAATACGGCTAAAGCGAGGATAGATGTTGCAGCACCGGCTGGAATGGCGCCGATTTGATCCCACAGCTTGCGGGCGCCCGACAAATGCAGCTAAAGCGAGTGTTGAAACTCCCATCCAGTCTGCTTTGGCCCCATCAAGCCGGGGAGAGGCTTTGTATGCCCTCCCGGCTGCATCCTTCAAGAAGGAGGGCCACGATGAGCAACATGTCAACCGGTTACGTTCGGTGCGAAACCTGCGGTGAGTTCTACAGCGCCACCTGGCCGGAGCAGGTGACCCGTAAGGGCGGCAGCGCAATTGCCGTTCACGCTGGAATCGGCGGCGCGACCGCCGACACGGGCGGCATCCCATGCCCGAAATGCGGCAGGATAAACTGCTACCGGCCGGGCCTGAATGCCGGCGACGACGCGGTCAACCAACTCTGCCTGTGGCCGGAGCTCGCCGCGGCGCTCGTACCCGGCAACAGCGGGCAGGAGCTCTGGAAGGATCCCGCGTACCAGGTGGCGCTCAACCGGGCCCGGGCCCTGAGCCACGAGCCTTCGCCCGACCCCAACGGGATCGTGGAGGTCGTCATCGGGAAGAACGCGGACGGCGAGGGCCCCTTGTACCGCGTCGTCCGCTACGGCCGGCTGCACGAGCCAACGGTCTTCCCCTGCGGTGCCGAACTCGAGCGGGCGCTGGACGATGAAGATTCCGGCATTTGCAATGACGAGACGTTCCTCTATGTCCTGCACGACGAGGGCGAGGTCGTCTTCAGGCACGAGTGGGACAGCGGGGGGCCCGGCGCCGGGGCCGGCGCCGAGTGCGTGTACGAGCTGGCCGGGCGGTTCTACTACCCCTGCGACTGGGCCGGCCTCTACGGGCCTTACGATACCCTGGACGAGGCGGTGAGAGGGGACCTGCTCATGGTCAACGAGGCCTCGACGTTGATCGAATCCTCGTTTCACGACGATGAGGAACTGGCCAGCAGGGCCGAGTTCAACGGTGAAGTCGTTGATGGTGAAGACGAGCGGCTCGGCCACGAGGTCTCGTTCAACTACATCCCCTACGTCTGGACGGAGTCCGGCCGCTTCGTGAGGAAGGACGACGACGATGACGAGTACTGCTGATCTGGCGGGGCGGAGCAATGCCGACTCGCCCCAGGGAACTGATTCACGAAAGGAGGGACCCCATGCTCGGCGCCATAGCCGGTGACATCGTCGGCAGCATCTACGAGCGGCACAACATCCACCGCACCGACTTCCCGCTGTTCGGGGAGGGGTGCCGCTTCACCGACGACACGGTGCTCACCGTGGCCACGGCCGACGCGATCCTGGGCGGCGGCGATTACGCCGCCGCCTACCGCGAATACTATCGCCGCTACCCGGACCGGGGCTACGGGCCGATGTTCCGGAAGTGGGCGGCCGACGGCCAGGCCGGGCCATACGGGAGCCTCGGCAACGGGTCGGCCATGCGCGTCAGCCCGGTGGGCTGGGCTTTCGATACGCTCGAGGAGGTGCTGGACGAGGCGAGGAAGAGCGCCGAAGTCACCCACAACCATCCCAAGGGGATCAAGGGCGCCCAGGCCGTGGCGGCCGCCGTGTTCATGGCCCGGACCGGCTCCGGGAAGGCCGAGATCAAGGAATACATCGGCACGACATTCGGCTACCGCCTCGACCGCTCGCTGGAGCGGATCCGGGAGGATTACCAGCCCGACACAACCTGCCCGGGCTCGGTGGCCCAGGCGATCACCGCCTTTCTCCTGTCGGAGAGCGTCGAGGACGCCATCCGCAAGGCAGTCTCCCTCGGCGGGGACAGCGACACCGTCGCCTGCGTCGCCGGCGGGATCGCCGAGGCCCTCTTCGGCGGGGTGCCCGGGAGCATCGAGGCACAGGTCCTCGAATTCCTCGACGACCCATTATCCGAAACCACTCGCGCTTTTACCGAGCGCTTTCAGCAATAAGGAGAAACAGACAATGACCAATGCCATTCGAGTCATCGCTCCTTACTGGTATCAGGGGACCTGGGTCTTCGACGACCCGGCCGTGGACCTGGTGCGGGAGCCATTTGTATCCGGTGTGCCGAAAATGATCGACCGCATGGTAGGCGACATCCCCGACGCGCGGTCGGGGTTTCGCCTGACCTTTTCCGCGGCGCCCTTCCCCGGGTTCCAGCAGGAGCTGACCCGCCTGCGCGAGGAGTTCGGCGGGAACTGGTACCGCACCGACGAACCGCCCGCCGAAGGCTGGCTCTGCCCGGCCCTCTTCAAATACTTCGACCAGGCGCCGGAGAAGATCTACGTGCGGGTCGATCCGGCGGAACGGGCTGAACCCGGCACGTGAGTTGCAACATCACTCCCTGCAGTTTCTGCACATCATGAATCCAAAAGGCTCGGGGTAAACCGGGCCTGAAAACGACGGGTGCCAGTCGGAAACTGTGCGTGTCGGCAGTCGACGTTCAGGGGGTGATGGATGTCAAAAGAACTGACCCAATACACCTCGCTGCTTGGCGAGATCAAAACCCGCATCGGGCAGGCCCGGACCAGGGCGGCATTTTCCGCCAATCGGGAGATGCTGGCTCTGTATTCTGATGAGGTGGGTCCCCAGACACTGAATTCGGCATTGCCCACCATCGAGGAAATCGAACGGTCCCTGGGGCCAACCAGCAGGAGGAAGAAATGATCCGTTTCGACCAGTTACACGACCAGAGGCTGCCCTTTCCCACTCGTCCCCTGAAAGTCCATGGAGGCATCATCGAGGAATACATCATCCCCGATGACCACAAGGAGGTGGTGCTCAGACTGCTCTACCCCTTTGTCCCTGTTCCGTCCCTTGACGAGGTAATGATCGACATCCACGAAGACAGGAAGTTCGTCGTGAAGGACTACCGCGTCGTGCGTGAAGGCAGCATGAATGCGCTGGTCAGCCCCTACTACCCGATCAGCGGGGGTTCGGTCATCGACTGGATACCGCTCGATTGAGCTTGCGATTTCGATGAGGAATAGCAGGATCTGGTGCACGAGTGTTGAACCGTCTGCTGTTGTCGATCTTGCTTCCTGCACTTATCGGGGTGTCCATGACAAGGCTGTTTTTTGAATCAATACTTGACGATATGTCATAAATGACATATATGATGTAATGAGGGTAGACGAAAAACCTCTGATCTGGCTTGCCGGTGAGGTGAAGTCGCCTCCATTTTCCAAGGGGGCTCGCCTGGAGGCAGGGTACTTGCTTCGGGCTCTTCAATATGGTGAGTTGCTGGCAATGCCTCACTCAAGGCCACTGCCGGTGATTGGAGCCCGATGCCACGAGTTGAGAGTCAGGGACGGTAATTCGACCTGGCGCATCATCTATCGGATTGACCAGGACGCCATCATTATCCTGGACGTCTTCCAGAAGAAGACGCGAAAAACGCCGGATAAGGTCATTCAAGCCTGCTGCCGTCGAATCGCAGAATACGATTTCTGCATCTGAGGGTTGGATCAGTGGACAAAGACAAGATCAGGCGACTGGCAAAAAGGGGCTGGACGGTTGGTGATGCAAAGGACTTTCTAGGGCTCTCAGATGACGAACTGGCATACATCGAAATCAAACTTGCTTTTGCCAGGAGCCTCCGGACGCGAAGAACAAGACGCAGGATGACGCAAGTCGAACTCGCAGAGATGATGAAATCCAGTCAGTCCAGGATTGCCAAGATGGAAGCGGGCGACCCGACCGTATCTCTTGACCTTCTTATCCGTGGCTTGCTCGCATTGGGAGCCACGCCAAAGGAACTTGCTCAGGTGATGACTGTTCCAGGACTTCTGGTCAGCATGGGCCGAACATGAACGCTGACTACAGCATCACTGACCTCACCCTCTCCCGCTTCCGCGGCGCCCTCCTCGGCCTGGCCGCCGGCGACGCCCTGGGCACCACCCTCGAGTTCAAGCCCCCCGGCAGTTTTGACCCCATCGACGGCATGGTGGGCGGCGGGCCGTTCAAGCTCACACCGGGGGAGTGGACCGACGACACATCCATGGCCCTCTGTCTGGCCGAGAGCCTCATCGAGCGGATGGGCTTCGATCCCCGGGACCAGCTGCTGCGCTACCTCCGCTGGTGGCGGGAGGGTTACCTCAGCCCCACCGGGAGTTGCTTCGACATCGGCAATACGGTGCGGAAGGCCCTGGTCAAATTCGAGGAGACGGGCGAGGCGTACTGTGGTCCCACCGATGAGCGCTCCGCCGGCAACGGTTCGATCATGCGCCTGGCCCCGGTCCCTCTCTTCTACGCCGACGATCCCGGCCGGGCCTCGGAGATGTCGGGCACCAGCTCGCGCACCACCCACGGCACCCGCGCTGCAGTGGACGGCTGCCGCTATTTCGGTGCGCTGCTGGCCGGCGCGGTGAGGGGGGCGGGGAAGGACGAACTGCTCTCCACCCGCTACGCCCCGGTTCACGGCTACTGGGAGCGGCACCCGCTCTGCTCCGAGATCAGCGACGTGGCCTCCGGTTCGTTCAGGCGCAAGGAGCCGCCCCAGATCAAGGGCTCGGGCTACGTGGTCGAGTCGCTCGAAGCAGCCCTTTGGGCTTTTTACAAGACCAGTTCCTTCCGCGAGGGCGCCCTCCTCGCCGTCAACCTCGGTGACGATGCCGACACCACCGGAGCCGTCTACGGCCAGCTGGCCGGCGCCGTTTACGGCGAACAGGGCATCCCGGCCGAGTGGCTCGCCCAGCTGGCCCTGCGGGACGTCATCGAGCGCTATGCCGAGCGGCTTCACGAGCTCTCCGGGCTGTCTTAGGGCCGCCGCATTTTCCACTAGCAAACCGTCGCGATTTCGGCTATCTTCTCCTGTCCGTTGCCGCGCCGCCCTATCACCGGGCCGGGACCGACCGGGCCCTGAGCGGCGGGGAGACCGGACGATCACCGAATGGGTCATCAATCACGTCAACGCACATGGACACGAGTTTACGCTGCAAGGCAGGCAACACACTTCATTGAGGCATCACCAGATGAACCTGAGACAACTGCAAGCATTACGGCCCTGGAACTGGCCGCCTGAAACCGACGGGTTCTTATACGATATTTTGCGGGACAAGCGTGCTGATAAAACAGACCGCCTCATCGCGGTGGGGCTTGCCGGAGAATACACCGTAATCAACGACAGACTCGCCGGCCTCCTCCTCGATATCATGCGCAGAGAAACCGAGCCGGAGGATCTGCGTGCCGGGGCGGCGATCGCGCTCGGCCCGGCTCTCGAGGCCGCGGACATGGAGGACGAGGAGGATTTCGAGGACGCGCCGTTCTCCTGGGCGAAGTTCCAGCAGATCCAGGAGGCGCTCCACGACCTCTACGCTGATGACAGCGCACCCCAGCTGGTCCGTCGCCACTGCCTGGAGGCCGCGGTGCGGGCTCCGCGCGACTGGCATGCGGATGCGGTCCGTGCCGCGTATGCCAACGAGGATTCGGCCTGGAAGCTGACAGCCGTTTTCTGCATGCAGTACATTCACGGCTTCGATGTGCAGATCCTCGAAGCGCTGGCGAACGGCAACCGGGATCTGCGGATCGAGGCTGCCGAGGCCGCGGGGAGCTGGCCGGTGGCCGACGCCTGGCCGCTGATCACCGACATCCTCTCCAACGAAAATATGGACAAGGACCTGCTGCTTGCCGCCATCGAAGCGGCGGCCGCCATCCGCCCGGAGCAGGCCACGGTGGCCCTCGGCGATTTCCTCGACTCGGATGATGAAGACATCGTTTCCGCGGCTTCCGAAGCCATCGACATGGCGGCGGATATGCTGCATGACAGCGATGATGAGGACGAGGATGGGGACGACGAGGACGATGATGGCGACTGGGAGGACGACGAGGACGACGAGGATGACGAGGACGATGATGATGACGAGGACGTTGACCTCGTCCAGTGAGTGAAGCGGTGGACCGGGTGCCGGGAGGGCAGTTCACCCCTGCTTCACTTCCTCTCGAACCACCCGGCGAAGCATTTTCTCCAGGTCTTCACGATCTGCATGGATGAAGTCCCGTAACGCCTGGTTGATCATCGCCTGGTAGCTGCCGCCGCCGGCATCATCGACACGAGCACGGAACCAGTCAAGGATGTCATCATCGATCCTGATGGTGATGCGGGTCTTGCCCGGAGGCGGGGTGACCACCGGGCCACGCTTCCCCTTGCTGAAGTCGTAGTGCTTTTTCATGGCAGCTCTTCGTATTGCCGTCGCTCGAGTTTGTCGGCCCTTCGGGCGGATATCAGGCGGATATGATCTCCGCGTATTGTGAATACCACTACAAGAAGGCGGTTCAGCCCATCAATTCCCATCGAAACGTAGCGGACTTCTCCTGAAACGACTTCAGAGATCGTAAAGGCCAAAGGGTCTTCAAGAACCGACACGGCATCCGAAAAGTCGATGCCGTGCTTTTGTTTATTCAGAGCCGCCTTGTCCCGATCCCAGTCAAATTTCATGTTCAGTTATATGCACAATTATGCATATTGTCAATGGGTGATTCGGAAATGTATCCACGCAGCTGTCCGGAAGACATGCGGATATGAAGCAAACCGCAGGCCAAAACGTAAGTGACTGAATGCCGGTTGATTATCCGCCCCTTGCGGCTGGGGGTGACACATTGGGTTTGCATGTCACTGTCAATGAGTGGTGACACTCCTATCATCCCGCGCAAGTGGGTCCTCGGACCATGAAGCCAGAAGTACTTCCCCTCACGACGCTTCCGCTTCCCTGTTCTTGATATACCGCATCGACAGTGCGCTGATGACGTCGGCGGTCTTTTCGAGGTCGGTGGGTTCGCCTTCCTCCTCCCTGATTACGGCGTAGGTGCGGTATAGGCTGCTCGGGGCCGTGGCGTGAAGGATACAATCCCCCTTGAGCGAAACGGGGATCTCGGCCACCTCCATGCGGTACTCCTTCTGTGCCGGGACAAGGCCGTTACCCCATAGTAATTCGATTGCAGCGGAGAGGTCGATGAGCTGCGCTCCGTAGTTCTGGATCTCCAACTCCTCGATGTCCACGATCCCTTCGGCGGTGCAGCGGAAGATGTGGCCGCGCGAGGGCGCAAGGTGACGGACCGGTGAGAGAGCGCCCTTGTGCCTGATATACAGCTGCAGTTCATCACGCACCTCGCGGTTCTCGGGCACAATCGGCTGGTGCAGGAGGAAGGCCGACCCGCCCGGATAGCAGGCCATCCGATCGGCGGTTTCATAGACCATGAAAATGTTCGGGGCGCTGGTGATGCGTTCCAGCAGGGCCTTGAAACGCGGATGGTGATACGGCTGCACGGCCATCATGTGGTGGAGGAAGCAGTCTTCAAGCCCCTGGTGGTCTGTCCAGGCGACCAGCCGACCCTGGTAGAACTCCTTGAGGCTGCACTTGTCGCCGATTTTCACCTGGTAGACCTCGTCCTCATTGGCGAAGTAGCTGGCGTGCAATACCCTTTTTCTCGTTCTCACCGAGTGGATGTCCAGTTTCCCGAAGCCGAGGGTTTCCGGCAGTCCCAGTTCAGTTGCGTTTGCTATTTTCAGCGTCTCCTTCATATTCCACCAACTCGAGTTTCCCCTTTTTGTTGGAGATGCATTCCTCGTCGTTGATCAGGATCTTGAGCCCCGCCTCGTCGCATTCGCACCGCGCCGCGATCTCTTCGGTTCTAAATTCCGAAGAGCAGAGTTCGCGGGTGGTGCTGTTGACCTGGAACATTCCGCCAGACTCAAGGGCCTCTTCATACGTTTTGTGAGGACCATACGCGACACTGTCGCAAGTGCTGAAGTAGACATTCTTGTACTCGTAGACGCATGACACGTCCGAGCCATACCCGGGCCAGTCGCTGGTCCAGTAGTGTGCGAAGAGACATTCCCCGACCTCTTCGATCACCTCGAACCGCTCGTAATCGTCCAGCTTCATGAGTTCTTTCAGGCTCATGCCTTTTTCCCGGTGGATCTTCTTCTCATTCTGGTGCGCATTCGTCCGTCCGGTGAGCTGATTATTGAGCCATGTGGCTCGACGTCCCATTCTGGCCATTTTCCGTCCCTCCTTGTGGTGGTTGCGGGACGGCACCGTGCCGCCCCGTCCACCGGGCGGGCACGAAAAAAGCCCGCTCCGGCTGATAGGGGCCAAAGCGGGCTGGATAGACGTTCCCGTTCTCGCTTTAGCCTTATTTGTTGAGCGCCCGCAAGCTGAGTGGTCAAATCGGCGCGTAACGCAACAACTACCATTGGTTGGAAACAATTGAAAGAGTGCGGGAGAGGGTGAGAAGAGATTTTTGGATGGACCATGAGGCCGATCGCCTCTTATGGTGAGAAAATGCGGCCAAAAGCTGGCAGTAATTCTTCACAAACTCATCATTCGACTCCTGTTACTGCCCAAAAACTTGACAGAATCCGGGACTGTATGTATTTTTTATGGCAGGGTAGCTTATAAGGTTACGATGTCTCTCATTTTTTCATGGCTGAACTAAAACAATAATGTGTAATCGGTGAGGGAGATTTGTCTCGCAAGTCATTGCCATCCACTATTTCTGCGTTTTTCTTGCGGGAACCTGACCGAGAATGGCTGAGCCATCGATGAAGTATGAAGAACTGAAAGCCCTCCGCCAGGAAGGGGTTGAACTGGGCAAGAAGGGCCTCTTTCAGGATGCCCAGATCAAGCTCTACAAGGCGTTCAACTCTTCGGAGGATTTTACGGAGTTCCACCTGGAGGTGGGGCTGGAGCTGGTCTGCGTCTATCGCCGGATGGAGAGTTACTCGGCGGCCCTGGACTTGATCGACTATATTGCGGGGTATGACTTCGACAGCGGCTACTATGTGTCACTTGCGTACCTCGACCGAGCGCTCATTGAATATCGCCAGAGGGACTATGAGAAAGCAATTGATACGATACAGGAGGCGGAATCTCTTTATGATGGAAGCTTCCCCATCTCCAAATACTGGTATCTAGCAATCGTTAAAGGGCGAGTCCACTATAAACATGGTGATCTGAAAGAAGGAATCAAGTGCTTTTCACATGCATTGGAGCTGTGTGATCTTTACCAGGATAAACGACAATTACAGCAGACTTACGATAATTTGGGAGAGGTCTTTATTGCCTCAGGTGATATTGAGAAAGGTGTCGCCCTAACTCAAAAGGCCCTCGCCATAAGCAAAGAAGCCAGTGATTTCTTTTGGCAGGCATTGAATCTTCAAACATTGATGTACGCAAGTTTTAAAAGAGGAGATTTGAACGCAGCTAAAAATTATGCTTCTGAATGTTTGAAGATCGCTTATGAAAATGAATATCGAGATGTGGTTCGTGATGTATGCTACCAGATCGGTCGATACTATAAAGATCATGGACAGCAGGACGTGGCCGAGGTATTCTTCAAGAAAGCGTCTAATGCTGATGGGCGGTTGAGCGCCGAGTTTCTAAGTGAGCTCGATATCGATATCATCAACTCACGCGGTACCAGCCTGGGAGAAGCGTAAAATGCAATCCATAAGAACACTTGCAATCGTAGTTCTTTGCGTTTTTGCTCTCTGCTGCGCGGACGTTGTATTGGCAGCGAACAGTGTAGTGGACTCGAATGGCCGGGTCTGGTGTGTTCGGTCAGTGCTGAGTCCTTTGCCCATGGTGGGTCAGGAGATCTATCTCGACGAAGAGGAGGCGCCCTATGGTGAGTTCATCACCATGGATAAGATCTTCGATACAACACCACATGTATTTCTCACGCCAGCGGGAAAGATCGGCATCGTCTGGAGCCGTGAGAACGTGGACACGGGTATAATGGAAATCTGCTCCACCATCTACGATCAGGCCAGTGGGCTTTGGATCCATCCCTTTACTATTCTGACGAACCCTGAGGGGAATGTGGATCACACCGATCCTCGGATGGAGATGAGCTTGGCCGGAATAGCGCATCTTGTCTATGTGGCAACATCGGTGGAGGGTGGTCGAACCGTTTCATCCCTGATTTACCGCATCAATGAGAATGGTTCCTGGTCCGAACCCCAGACGGTTTCTGGGATCGATGAGTCGGTTGAGAAACCAGAGCTCTACCTTGGGGCTTCCGATCAGGGATACCCGTTAATGCTTGTTTACTTGAGTCGCCTGCAATCAGATGGAAGTGTTCATTTGAATCAGAGCAGCCAGAGCCTAGCGTTAAAATCTTTAAAGAAGAATGGCGGCGATCCTGATCCATTTACTAAATTTGACAAGCATCTCTTGCCTATCAATACTCGTTAACCTTCTGGCTGCCATCCTAGCGCGGTCAATTGCCCGGCAGTGCTCTTCCTACGGTCTTTCTCTAGTCATCTTAATGCGGTAGCAATCCGTGTGCAGTCTTCACCCCTGCCAAACCGCATAGCCGCGTTTTTGCAGCGACTTTGCCCGTCGTTCCTCCGCTTCCTCTCCCTC
>JAQAZP010000322.1:0-2636 GCA_032127265.1 Acidobacteriota bacterium | reverse complement strand
GCCGACCCGTGTCGTGGTTGATAAGATCGAATTAATGCATTAGTCCCCGTTCCTTACGTCATCTTTCTCTATCCAAAATTCAAACTCCGGAACAATCTTATCAACAACCAGTTTATCCCTGGTCGCTAACTGCCTGAAAAGGTATTGACTTTTGGGGAATCTGACTATATTTTATAGACGAGTAGAAAGTGGCATAGCACCTTCAGTGCTTCCGAAACCCGATTAAGAACCGCGGGTTCGCTCGCCGGCCGTGATCCGGATCGCGGAGGCGAAGCTCCATATTCCAGACAGGCCTTATGAACTCGAGACAATTCGATTTTCTGACCTCCCTCCATGAATTGGCCATCCGGTCCCTCCACACGGCAGGTACGATGGTTCGCCGCTTTTTTGCCGGCGGACCTGGCATATGCATAAACAGACAGGAACAGTATTGCTTTACAAAATCCCGGTGGTGCAGGAAGGGAGGATAGGTCACCCGGCCAGTTCGAAATCTATGGGACCGCCCGCCATCATTCCAGGTGGTCCACCAATGAGCAGTGATCATAATATCGTTCTTGGAGGTCTTTCCCATGCGCAGCAGAATTTCCCTTTGCATCGCTCTCCTGCTGGCCCTCGGCCTTGCGGCCAGTGCCTGGGCCGGTGAGCAGGTGGGTGTCACCGTCCTGGAGAACAGTGCCGATCGCGTTGTTATCGACTACAGCTTCGATCAGTTCGGCCAGCAGAAGGTGCTCATCGACGGCACGCCCTACTCGACCCTCAGTCTCGGCAAAGAAAGCGTGAAGCACGAAGCCGGCCTGCCGGCACTGCCCGACGTCTCACGCAGCGTGATCATCCCCGACAACGCCAGCATGGCGGTGCGGGTGCTGAACAGCCGTTACTACGAGATCACTGAGTTGGACGTTGCCCCCTCCAAGGGCTTTGTGCTGCGCACCGTGGACAAGGACAGTGTGCCCTACAGCTTTGACAAAGCCTACCAGCAGGATGCCTTCTGGCCTGCCGACCTGGCCCAGCTGCGCACACCCTACATCATGCGTGACCACCGCGGTGTGGTGGTCACGGTGAACCCCTTCCAGTACAACCCGGTGCAGCGCGTGCTCCGCGTGTATACCGCGATGACCGTGGAACTGGTCAGCGACGGTCCGGGCCAGGTCAATGTGCTCGACCGCTCCTACCAGAGAAAGCTCAACGGTTCGTTCCACGACATCTACGGCGGACATTTCATCAACTACAACCTCGACGGCCGTTACGCTCCGCTGGACGAGGACGGCGACATGCTGATCATCTGCCATGACGCCTGGACCGCCAATGCCCAGGCGCTGGCCGACCACAAGACCTCCATCGGCATCCCGGCCACGGTGGTGGCGGTCTCCGTCATCGGCAACACCACCACGGCGATCACCAACTACATCCAGACCCTGTATAACACCAGCGACCTGGCCTTTGTCCTGCTGGTGGGCGACTCCGTCGAAGTGGTGAGCCCCTCCTCCGCGGGCGGTGCGTCCGACCCCAGCTACGCCAAGGTGGCCGGCGGCGACGACTATCCCGACATTTTCGTCGGCCGTTTCTCCGCCCAGTCCGCCGCCGACGTGGACACCCAGGTGCTGCGCTCGGTGGAATACGAAGACAACCAGGTCACCATGGAAACCTGGTTCTGGCAGGGCATGGGTATCGCTTCGAACCAGGGCCCCGGCGACGACGGCGAGTATGACAACGTGCACATCGGCAACATTCGCACCGACATGCTGGCCGGCGCCTACACCCTGGTGGACCAGATCTACGACCCCTCAGGAACCGCGGCCATGGTAACCACGGGGCTCAACGCCGGCCGGGGGATCATCAACTACTGCGGTCACGGTTCGGACACTGCGTGGAGCTCCACCGGCTTCTCCAACACCAATGTCAATGCGCTGACCAACGACAACCTGCTGCCCTTCATCTTCAGCGTGGCCTGCGTCAACGGCAACTTCCCCGGGCAGACCTGTTTTGCCGAGGCCTGGCTGCGGGCGACCAACGGCGGTGTGCCCACCGGCGCTGTCGGGGCCTACATGAGCACGATCAACCAGTCCTGGGATCCGCCCATGGAAGGCCAGGACCACTTCAATGCCGCCTACCTGGCCGGCACCTACAACACCTACGGCGCCCTCTGCTTCGCCGGTTCCTGCTCGATGATCGACGAGTACGGCAGCGGCGGTGTGGACATGTTTGACACCTGGCACGTCTTCGGTGATCCGTCCCTGCGGGTGGTGGGCACCACCGCTCCGCCCACCGGCATGAAGGTCACCCCGGGCAACGGCCTGATTTCCGAAGGGGCCAATGGCGGTCCGTTCGCGCCGAACAGCCTGACCTTCACCCTGACCAACTACGAGAAGATCCCGATCAACTTCACCGCCAGTGAGAGCACGGTCTGGCTCGATCTGGACAGCACTTCGGGTACCATCCCCTCCAACAGTTCCGTGGACGTCACCGTCTCCATCACCGGCGCCGCCGACACCATGGCCAACGGGGCCTACTTCGGCGACATCGACTTCGTCAACACCACCAACCACGACGGTGACTGCACCCGCACCTGCCAGCTGACGGTTGGCGTGCCGACACTGCAGATTGCCTTTGACATGAGCAGCAACCCCGGCTGGACC
>JAQAZP010000321.1:0-17693 GCA_032127265.1 Acidobacteriota bacterium | reverse complement strand
TGCGAGCAGCCACATCGGCACGCACATTGAAGCCCAGCAGGATGGCGTTGGAGGTCACCGCCAGGTTGGCGTCGGACTCTGTGATGCCGCCGACGCCGGAGGCAACGATCATCACCTTCACCTCGTCGGTAGCGAGCTTGGTGAGGGACTCGCGAAGGGCCTCCAAGCTGCCCTGGACATCGGCCTTGATGACCAGGTTGACCGCCTTCTGCTCGCCGTCCTTGAGCTGGCTGAAGAGCTGGTCCAGGCTGACCCTGCCCTTCGGCTCGATGATCCGCGTGTTCAACGGCACCGAAGGCTGGCAGGAGATGGGCGGCCAGAAACAGCCGGCGGCGGCGGAGGAGTTCACCAAGGAATTCGCCCGTGACATGGACCACATTCTGCGCGGGGTGGACGGCGGGGACTGGACCTTCCAGTATGTCGACGACATGGACTTCGAAGGGACGGCCGCTCACCGGGTGGTGATCCGTGACCGCTTCGAACGCAGCACCACGGTCTATCTCTCCGCGGAGAACGGCCGAGTCGTCGGCCGCCGCTTTGTGGGCGAGACCATGTCGGGGCCCGGCGAGCTGACCGAAGTGGTACGGGAGTGGGCCGACTATGACGGTATCCCGGGACCGGCGCTGGTCACCATCAGCCTCGAGGGCGAGGACTACATGAGCATCGCCTTCAGCGAGTACGTCCTGGACGGCGACGTGGACATGGCCATCTTCGACAAGGGGGAATAGCTCTCCCGCAGGTACGGAAACACCACGGGGACCGGCTCACGCCGGTCCCTTTTTTTGGGGATTGTCGGGGACGTACTTGCGTTATTGCGTTATGGGGGACGTACATGAATTTATGAATATTTCAAGGGATGTACATAGGATTATTACTTCCTGTATTCGGGGCGAGGCCGAAGTGGCGGGCTAGTCGATTGAATTGACCATACTCGATCGACTGGGCACTCTCCGCATAGCGAAAGTTATAGTCTTATGTAAGTCCCGGCCTTGGATCAGAAACGCAATATTGCAAGTACGTCCCTGTTCTCGCCCCTGCCACCAACGGCTCATTTCTTCAGCCCGTAGCCGGTAATCTTCTTGTGCAGGTTGGTGCGTTCGAGGCCCAGGAGGGCGGCGGCGCGGGAAACGTTCCAGCCGCTCTCGTCAAGGGCGGCGAGGATAAAAGCCTTCTCCTGTTCCTCGCGGAATTCCTTGAGGCTCATCTTGCCCAGCATGGAGGAGAGCCTGCGCGAGTCGCCGTCGTCGCCGGGCCGCCCGCTGAACAGGGCGGTGAGGTGCCGCCGAACGTGGAACTCCCTGATCAGCGGCTCGCGGACCATGATCACCAACCGTTCGATCACGTTGCGCAGCTCGCGCACGTTGCCCGGCCAGTGGTAGTCCAGGAGCAGCGCAAGCGCCTCGGGCTGCAGGGTCATCGGGGGAAAGCCGTTCTCGCGGCAGAAGATGCCGATGAAGTGTCCGGCCAGCTCGGGGATGTCCTCCTTGCGCTGCCTCAGCGGGGGCACAACCAGCGGCACCACGTTGATGCGGTAGAACAGGTCCTCGCGGAACCCGCCGGTGCGGATCTCCTCCTCGAGATTCTTGTTCGTCGCCGCCACCACCCGCACCTCCACGCTCACCGGGTCGTTGCTGCCCAGCCGGGTCAGCTCCCCGGTCTGCAGGATGCGCAGCACCTTGGCCTGTGCCGAGAGGCCCATGTCACCGATCTCGTCGAGAAAGAGTGTGCCGCCGTGGGCCAGCTCGAATTTGCCCAGCTTGAGCCGCTCAGCCCCGGTATACGCGCCTCTCTCCGCGCCGAACAGTTCGCTCTCGATCAGCTCGGTGGGGATAGCCGCGCAGTTGACCTTGATGAAGGGGCCGTCACGGAGCGGGCTCTTTTCGTGGATCGCCCGGGCCACCAGTTCCTTGCCGGTGCCGCTCTCACCGACGATGAGAATCCGCCCGCGGGTGGGCGCGGCCCGGCCAATGGCCTCGCGCAGCGCCTCGATCACCGGCGAACTGCCCACCATCCGGGCCGGCTCGCCCAGCTGGGCCCGCAGGTCGATGTTCTCCCGGCGCAACCGGCTCGACTCCAGGGCCAGGCGGACCGAGTGCAGCACCCGTTCCTTCTCCAGCGGCTTCTCGATAAAGTCGTAGGCCCCCATCTGGGTGGCCCGCACCGCGTCGGAGAAGGTGGCCTGGCCGGAAATCACCACCACCGGCAGCTGCGGCTTGTCCTTCTTCAGCCGTTCCAGCGCTTCGAGGCCGGCCAGCACCGGCATCTTCAGGTCGAGGAGCACCAGGTCGCACTCCCGGTCGGCGGCCTGGTCGAGCGCTTCCTGCCCATTGGCCGCCTCCAGCACCTCATATCCCGCCCCGCCCAGCACCAGGGAAAGGGTCCGGCGGATGTTCCGCTCGTCGTCGGCCACCAGGATCACACCGTTGGACGCTCCTTCGATCGTGTGATCGCGCTTCGCCTTGCCGCTCATCAGACCTCCCTCTTGCCGCCCGGGAGTTCCCGGCCCGCGGCAACGATCTCCTGATCTTCCCTGTGGGCCGGGATGCGAATCACGAAACGCGCGCCCCGAGGCTCGGCGTCCTCGACGCTGATCCATCCCCCGTGGTCCAGGACGCTCTTCTTGACGATGGCCAGGCCGAGACCCATGCCGTCGGGCCGACCGCTGAACGAAGGCTCGAATACCCGCTGCTTTTCCGAAAACAGGATACCGGGCCCGTTATCGGACAGCGTCAGCAGGAGCCACCCCGGACCGGCACTGCTGCTGGACACATTGAACTGGAGACCCGGCACCCCCAGCTGCACGGCGTTGTCGGCCAGGTTGCGCAGAATGCCCACCAGCTGGTCGGGGTCGAACCAGGCCAGGGGCAACCCCTCGGAAAGGCTGAAGGAAACCACCAGCCGCTCACCGTATTCCGGGTGACGGTCGAAAAAGCGGCGCACTGCCTCATTGAGGTCCAGGGCTTCGGGGACCGGATCGGGGAGCCGGGCAAAAGAGGAGAACGCCTGAACCATCCGTTTCAGCCGTCCGGTTTCCTCCAGCACCATTTCCGCGCTCTCCTCCAGCAGCCGGCCAAAATCGTCGCGCCCGGCCTCACCCGCCTCACCGCCGGTTAACACCCGATAACGGTCGCGCAGTTCCTGAATCCCCATCTGAATCGGGGAGAGCGGATTCTTGATCTCGTGGGCCAGCTTGCGCGCCATGTCCTTCCACAGCGCCATCTTTTCCAGGTAGATGATCCGCTCCCGACTCTGCTGCAGCTCGCCGGCCATGCCCCGGAAGGAATTGATCAGCCGTCCCAGCTCGTCCGATCCACCGGCCGGCAAGTGCAGGTCAAGAAAGTCCCCCACCGCCACCTGCCGGGTGGCGTCGGCCAGGGCGGCCAGCCGCCCGGTGATGCCGCGGGAGATGCCGATACCCGCGGCCAGACTGCCGAGGATCACCAGGGACATCACCACGATGAAGAAGAGGGTGATGCGGAACTTGAGCCGGTTCACCAGGTAGTTGAGGTGGCGGTAGGTGATCAGCGTGCCCTGCAGTGTTTCGGCCTCCAGCCGCAGGTCGGCCCGGATCGAGACCGCCGCGGCCACCCGGCCCCGCTCCCCTTCCTCCGGGCCGATGAGCCCCATGAAGGAGACGCCGGGCCCCACGCTGAAGAGGAACGGTTCGCCCGGTGCATTCTCCTCCAGCTTTCGGCGAAATGTGTCGCAGACCACCTGCGGCGCTTCCACATCCCCGCCGGCCACCTGCCAGCCTCCGTCCTGCAGCAGACCCACCAGGGCGGGCCCGGGCCGCACGTCGAGGCCGCGGACCAGGCCGGTGAGATCATCCTGCCCTTCACCGGCCTCCGGCGTAACGGGCAGTCCGGCCAGACGCTGGTCCAGCAGCCGCGTGAGCAGCGACAGCCGCGCCGACTGGGCCTCGTAAATCCGGCGGGGGAACGCGGTGGCGGTTTCCAGCACCGCCTCCACCTCGGGACTCAATCCCAGTTCCAGGGTCTGCGCCACTGTCCAGCGGAAGGTCAGCACGGCAAAGACCAGGGGCACCACCGAGACAACCAGCAGGGCCGTGACGATACGCAGGCCGATCCTACTCATCGCTGCCCGCCTCCTCCCCCGGCCGCTCCACATCGGACAGCCGAAACGGCGCTGTGACAAAGGTGAAACGGTCCTCCTCGACCCCGGTGGAGCGCCCGATGAAGATGTTCATCATCGAGCCGAAAAAGATGCCCAGCCCGCCCTGCCGGTCGTCCTCTCCCCCCGAACCGGACTCCTCCACCCAGCGCTTGGTCTGCTCCAGTTGCTCCTGTGAGATGGGGACCAGCAGTATCTCCATGGTGAACTCATAGGCCGGGCCCTCGGCCAGCCGTTCGAGCTCGCAAAAACGGAACTCGGTGGTCCGGCGGCAATACTCCTCGACCTCCTCCAGTGTGCCGGCCAACTGGCGGCCGGTGCCCTGGTTGGAGAAGGTGGTGATCAGGTAGGTCTCGTCCCAGACATCGAAGCGGATCTCCCTCGAGAAGCGGTTCTCCGCCACCGGCCGCTTGCTCTCCACCTCGATCAGCAACAGGCGAGTGGCCACGGTGCTGGTAAATCCGCTGCCCAGAGTCTCACGGACTTCATCGGTGAACAGGGTCAGCACCTCGATGTCCACCATCAACATTCCCTCTTCGGTGTAAGGGCGGCAGATCGCCTCCCCCGGCGGTGGGTCGCCGGCCCACAGCTGAACCCCGCCGGCGGCGGCCTGGAGAAGGAGCAGCCCGAGGAGACAGCGCAGGCCGCGGAATCGGGGCGTCGGAGCGGTTCGCTGTGGCTGCCGGCGGTGGTTCATCCGGTTTCCGGGCCGGAGACGTGCTCCGGCCAACTCCAGGTGCTGCTTACCAGTGGTCGTCTTCGTGGGTCGTGTGAATCGCCCCCACCAGGCTGATAATGCCGATGCCGGTGTCGAATCGCGCCCCGATGCCAAAGGAGTAGACCAGGTCCCCCAGCCGCACCCGGTCCCTGGGGAAGGCATTCCCCCCGTCCACAAAGCCCAGCAGCTCCCAGTGGTCGACGAAGCGGAACCGGCTGCGGGGGAAGATGAACTTGTACTCCAGCTGGAGGGCCAGGGCGGCATCCTGCCAGTAGTCACGATGGTTGCGAATACCGCGAACCAGATCGGCCACGTGGAACTGTTCGAAGAACGGCGCCTCACCGCCGATGACACCGCCATAGAGGCGGACCTGGGCCAGCTGCCGCGGAGCCACGGGGTAGACGGCGCTGCCGTCAAAAATCAGCTTGCGGTAAGCGTAGTTGCCGCCCAGAACTTCGAATGCGTTCTCGAAGGAGAGGGTCAGTTCCATCCCCTCGCTGGGCAGAAAGAGGTCATTCTTGCGGCTCCAGTTGTAGACCAGGCCCAGCGCCACGATTCGGGCGTGCGGCTCGTATGGTTCGGGCTGATAGGCCGGCAGGCCTTCCGGCACGTACTCCTGGTCCACCCGGGCATATTTCAGGCCGGCCACCAGCCGCGAGTACCTGCGAGTATGCAGCCCCACGAAGGGCGCCACGCTGAATCCCTCGGCCTCCACCACCGAGCCGTCGCCGTCCGGCCCGTTGACCCGCTGCTCCATGTGGAAGATGTCCGACCGGATTCCGGCGATGGTATCCGAACCGAGGAAATGGGGATCACTCCAACCGAAGGAACCCACCAGATGGTCGCGGCGCAGCTTGAACCCGGCCAGCGCCGTCTGGCCGCGGCCGCCAAAGTTGATATCCCCCAGACCGAAGCCGAGATCCGCACCGCTCAGCCCCACGAACCCCTGTGAGTCGGTGGTAAAGAGCAGTGTCGGCCGCTCCTCCACCCTGATATTCCAGACCACCCAGTCCCTGGTGGAGCCCTTGCTCAGCGACATCCGCACCCGGCGGAAGAAGCCGAGACGGAGCAGCCTGAGCCGGGAAATGTTCGCCGGCACCTCGTCAAAGACCTCGCCCTCCTCCAGCAGAAGCTCCCGCCGGATCACCCGCTCCACGGTGCGTTTGTTTCCGGTGATCACCACCTTCTCGATCCGCCGCACTTCCATCACCGGAGCGCCGGGCACCGGTCCGTCATCCGGGTCGCCGTATACCGGGCCCTTTTCCTTGCCGGGGGGGAATTCGTCAGGCAGGGGAGCAGCGTGAAGTGCGGTCAACGTCAGCGGGAACAGAAGAAGCAGGAACAACACGGCCGTCCGCCGCGACAGGATGTGGCGTGGCATCATCGGAGTCATCTCCTGGTGGCTGGTCTCATCTCACCTGGGTAAAGTTTAACATGCTCCCCTGGTGCGGACAACGATGCACCGGTGACAACATGGCCGGAGGTTTTCTATACTTTACGGGTTCGGCACGGAAATTCAGAGAGGAGGATCCGGGTGACCGCCAAAAACAGCCAGCGGCCGTACATCGGCGCCCACATGTCGATCAGCGGCGGCCTGCACCTCGCTATCGAGCGGGCTTTGAGCGTCGACTGCCGGGCCCTGCAGATCTTCACCAAGAACGCCAGCCAGTGGAAGGCCAAACCGCTCTTCGATGAAACCGTGGAGACCTTTCTCGCCGCCCGGGAGGAGAGCGGGCTGGGCGTGGTTCTGGCCCATGACAGCTACCTGATCAATCTCGCCTCGCCCGACCCGCGCCTGCTGGAGAAATCCATCGCCGCCATGGGCGACGAACTGGAGCGTGCCGAACATCTCGGCCTGCCCTTTGTGGTGTCCCATCCGGGCGCGCACAAGGGGGATGGAGAGACTGCCGGGCTGGCCCGGGTGGCCAGATCCCTATACATGGTCCACCAACAGCACCCGGGCCTCGAAGCCCAGGTGCTCATCGAGGCCACCGCCGGCCAGGGCACCAGCCTCGGGTTCCGTTTCGAGCACCTGGCCGCGATCATCGAGCAGGTGGAGCAGCCGGAGCGCCTCGGCGTCTGCCTCGACACCTGTCACATCTTCGCCGCGGGCTACGACATCCGCACTCCCGAGGCCTACGGAAGGACCATGGACGAGTTTCAGCGGCTGGTGGGGTTCGACCGTTTGCAGGCGATCCACGTCAACGACAGCAGGAAGGACCTCGGCTCCCGGGTGGACCGCCACGACCAGATCGGCGAGGGAGCCCTGGGGATCGAAGCGTTCCGCTGCCTGATGCAGGACCAGCGGCTCATGGACATCCCCAAGATACTGGAGACACACAAGGGCCCGGAACTGGAGGAGGACCGGCGAAACCTCGAGCTGCTGCGGCAGCTGACCCAACGGTGACAGCCACCAGCACCCCAATTTATTTCTGACCGTCACTGTTGTTCGGTTACTGGTATTGCATGCTGGAAGGCAAGCGATTAGGCTTGCCCCATGTCCATGCTGTTCATCATCACCGGAAGCCTGACCGGACTGTTCCTCCTCGGCTTCAGCGCTGTCAGCATCCGCGAACGGGAACGGCGAGCCGCCCTGGCCGCCTCTGTTTCCGGCGTTGCTTTTCTCGCCGCCTGGTTTGCCCTCGGCCTGCTCCTGCCCCTCTGGACATTTCCCATGGCCGTGGGCCTGCTGGCCGCGGCCGCCGTGGCCGCGTTGCTGCTGCTCTACCCCATGGGCGAAAACACGCTGCCTGCCGTAGCCGAGGAGCAGGCGCGCCGCCTGGACGAGCGGGAGATCATGTTTGCCCGGGCGAGGCTGAAGGAGGGGACACTACCCTATGAAGAGTTCTATGGCTCACTGAGGCCCGACCTGGCCGAGGTGGACGACGAACTGCGCCGCATGCCCCGGCTGGGCCAGGCCGGCGGCCGCTACTACATCGAACAGGACGCCGCCTATTTCGAAGCGCTCTTCGACTACATCGAGGAGATCCACCACCTGGGCGACGTGGTCACCCCCCGGAGGCCCGAACCGCTGGAGCTCTCCGCCGGGGAAGCCACCAGGCGGATCAAGGCCTTTGCCCGGCATCTCGGCGCCCTGGATGTGGGGGTCGCCCCGCTCCGTGACCACCATCTCTACTCCCACGTGGGGCGCGGCCAGGGCGCCTGGGGTGAGCCGGTGACCCTCGATCACCGCTTCGTCATCGTCTTCACCGTGGAGATGGACCAGCAGCTGATACGCAACGCCCCGATGATGCCGGCCATCGCCGAGAGCGCCGTGCAGTATCTCCGCGGCACCATGATCGCCGCCTCGCTGGCCGGGTACTGCTCCCGCCTGGGCTACCGGGCCCGGGCCCACGTGGACGGCAACTACCGCGTGCTGGCCACGGCGGCAGCGGTGGACGCCGGCCTGGGCGAGATTGGCCGGCTGGGCCTGCTGATCACACCGACCCATGGCCCGCGGGTCCGCCTGGCCGCGGTGACCACCGACCTGCCCCTGGTGCCGGACGCACCGCGGCCGTTCGGGGTGCAGGAGTTCTGCCGCATCTGTCTCAAGTGCGCCCACTGCTGTCCGGGCCAGGCCATCTCCCACGATGGCCGCCATGAAGTGAACGGCTATCTCAAATGGCAGTCGAGCCAGGAGGACTGCTACCGCTACTGGCTCCGGGCCGGCACCGACTGCGGCCTCTGTATCGCCGTCTGCCCCTACTCCAAGCCGGCCACCTGCTACCACGGCCTGGTCCGCCAGGCCTGCACGGCCAATCCCCTGGCCCGCCGGCTGGCCCACCAGTTGGACAATCTCTTCTACGGCCGCCGTCCGCGGCACACCGACGTGCCCCCCTGGTTCGAATCAAAGTAAAATATCCTGCCACCTTTCCCGGGCCCCGCTCGTCTTAATAGGGTGAATACCGCGGTTATCGGCTCCAATCCGGATACGACGCAATGACCAGGCAACTGACAACTGAAGAGCGGGCGGCTTTTGCAGAGATGCTCGAGCCGCACCACGAGTATCTGGCACAGTTCTGCAACCGTCTCTGCCGTTCTGACGGCGACAACGAGCAGCGTCAGATCATGGTCAGTGTCACCAGGGACGAGGAAGAGTAACCCTCAAACAGTGCGGGGGCCGCGTCGCCACATGGCGGCAGGCCCCCTTTTTTTATTTCCGGCACAGCAGGGCCGGGGACACCGGATCCCGTTCCACCTCACGGGCCGCCCCGTTCATCACCGCCAGTTCCAGCCGTGCCGGCCTCAGGTCGGGATCGATCCGCAACGATTCCCTTAACCGTGACATGGCCCGGGCCGGCAGCCCCGAGTCGAGATAGATCCGCCCGAGGAAATAGTGGGTCTCCGCGTGTTCAGGCTCCAGTTCCACCGCCCGGAGCAGTGACTGCTCGGCTTTCCTGCCCCATTTCGGGTTGCGGGAGAGAGCCAACGCCAGGTGGCGATGATATTCAGCCTTCCGGTCATCGATCTTCACCGCCAATCGGAACAGCTGAACTGCACTGTGAAAGTCCTCCCTGGAGTAATGTTCCAGACCTTTCTCGAAGTGATAGCGGGCCATGTCCAGAGAATCCGCCGGCCCACTCTGTTCCCGACCTCCAGCAGCATCCTGTTCGGTGATCGCCGCCCCGTAAACCGCAGCAGCTTCTTCACGCCATTGGTTGTTCGAAGGAGTACCAACGACCACCGTGTCGCTGCGAACCCGCTGCCGGGCCCGGCTGAACGAGGGGTGAACCTGCACCGGCGGCCTGGTAGGCCCAAAACCGGAAAAGCTCCGCAACGCCCCGGGCAGTCCGCCTTCGGCCACACAGAGATTGGCCACTGGCTCCTGCAGCAGCGGATCTGAACCGCTCTCCACAACGCCGGCGCAGACCAGGACGTAAATTCCGATAAGCGTATCAGGCCAGGGGACCGGACTGACCAGGCAGAGTTCCTCAACGGTGCACGGGCCATGGACCCGTGACAGCAGAAAACTCTCCACCGGCAGGAACGGGAAGGCCGTGGACTCTGCTCGTATTTTCGCCGGCTGGACCAGCCCTTCGGAGCGCCCCAGGGCCTCCTCCACCAGGAAGAGGTTCCTAATCGCCCTGACCCGGTCGAGGATCAGCTTCGCCGTGGCGCAGCCGTCCACCGATTCCGGATTCCCCCCGGGGGGCGAGGCCACAAACGAAAAGGTTCCTTTCCCCCAGCTGAACACCTCCCCCACCGCCTCTCGGGGCTTCTTTTCAACCGCCGGCTTGCCGGTGGTACACCTGATCAGATTCCCCTGCTCGAAATGAAAGGTGAAGCGGGAAATCGACTTGCGAAGAGAAAGCTCCCCGTTCATCTTCTGCCGATGGACCCGGCTGAGCAGCAACGGTGGGTACAATCCCCGGCCGAGCACACCCGACCAACAGGTTCCTTGTCCGTTCATGATGTTTTTCGCCCCCTGCTGTTCCCCGTTCCGATATTCACTTGCGTGGTGCTTTTCTTTATTTTTGTATTTTCAAGAAATCGGCAGTTCAGAGGGATTCCATGAGCAAAATGATAGGGATTGAGGCGTATATTCCCGGCAGGTCTGTCCGGGGGTCGCACTATCGAGAACTGGAAAGAGGAGGAAGGCGGGATTGGCGCCTGGAACCGCCGGCCATCAGAATCGGCCGGAGGCCACTTTGACCCCGTGGGTCAAGCCGGGATAGGACTCCAACGAGAGCCACAGACTCACCGTCGACCCTTCGTATGTGAAGACTTTCACTTCGGTGTCGGCAGTGGGATCCGGCCCGCGACCGGCCACCAGATCGTCCCGCCCGTCACCGTCCAGATCTGCCCCGGCATGGACATTGACCCCGAAGGAAGGGGGCGACGTATCCCAGGCAAAGAAGCTGAATCCGGGCAGTGAGGTGACAGCTGCTCCGTCGTAGTTCCAGCCCCGCACATGGGGGCCGAACACCGCACCCGGTCCCGCACCGGTGACGATCTCGTCGATGCCGTCCCCGTCCACGTCGCCGGCAGTGACATTCACGCCGTACTTGTTGGTGCCGTATGCCAGAAAGCTCACCCCGTGAATGGCCGTGGCACTGCCGCCATCCACGTTCCAGCCACGCACGTGGGGACCGTACACCGCGCCGGGCCCGGCACCGGTGATGATCTCGTCATAGCCGTCGCCGTCGATGTCGCCGGCGGCCACTTTTACCCCCCACTTGGGCGGGCCATAGGCGAAGTAGCTGACTCCGGGGACCGGGTTCACGCCCGGTGTGCCGTCATAGTCGAAGGCGCGCACATGGGGCCCGAACACCGCGCCCGGCCCGGCACCGGTGATGATCTCGTCGAAGCCGTCACCGTCCAGGTCACCGGCGGCCACGTTCACCCCGTACCTGTTCGTGCCGTAAGCCAGGAAACTGAGTCCGGGCAGTGGAGTGCCCCCGGTATCGAACCCCCTGACATGGGGGCCGTAGGTCTCCCCCGGCCCGGTGCCGGTGAGGATCTCGTCCAGGCCGTCACCGTCCGGATCGCCGCAACTGACGTTGACGCCATACCCCTCCGCCGAATAGGCGGGGAACTCCGAGCTGTGAACCGCCGCGTCGGCCACCGGGAACACCCGCACCAGGGGGCCGTTTTCAGGACCTGACCCGGGACCGGTGACCAGCAATCGCGAATCCCCGGTGTTGATCAGCACTGAGACGGAGGCCGAGGACGTGTTGGCCGCCACCAGATCTGGCCGGCTATCACCATCCACGTCCCCCATCACCACCGACCAGGGGTCGCGGCCAGCGCCATAACCGACCCACGGGTGAAGATCGTTCGAATGATCGCCACGAAGGACCGAGACAAAGTGATTCAGGTTGCTCCCCGCGGCCAGGTCTCCCCTGCCGTCCCTGTCGAAATCACCGATGACCAGCGATTCGGGCACACCGCCCGTCTTATGTCTCACCCGGTCCCGGAACCGGCCGGAACGATCGCCCAGCCACACGTCCACCGCCCCGCCACCGCTGTTATGACCCACGGCAAGATCGGGGTAGGTGTCCCCGTTGAGGTCACCGGTTGCCACCGCGCGGGGCCAGATGCCGGTGCCGTAATGATCCGCCGGCCCGAACGTGCCATCGCCCACCCCCCGAAACACCGAAACGCTCAGGTCACCCTCGTTGGTCACCACCAGGTCGGGGATCTGGTCGCTGACGTTGAGGGTGTCGAGGGTTACGGCCCACGGGCTTTCCCGGGTGACCAGTTCCACGGCCGGTTCGAAGGTGCCATCTCCCACACCCAGCAATATGGACACCGTGTCGCTCCCGGAATTGGCCGCCACCATGTCGGGGACACCGTCGGTATCGAGATCACCCACGGCCAGTGATCGCGGCTCGACACCGGTGGGGATATATGAGGGAATCCCGAAGGAGCAATCGCCCTCTCCAGTCAGAACCGCCACCACATCGTCATCCACGCAGACCAGCGCCAGGTCGGGGAATCCGTCCCCGTCCAGGTCTTCGATGACCACCGAGCGCGGATCCTGGCCGACCAGATGTTCGTTCACCAGTTCGAAAACGCCGTCTCCCAGACCACGAAGAACGGAAACAGTACCGGTGCTTCGGTTGGTCTCCACGAGGTCCTGGCGGCCATCCAGATCGAGGTCGCCCATGGCCAGCGAGGTGGGGATCTCACCGGCCGGGTATTGCGGAGCCAGCGGGAACGTGCCGTCACCGTTGCCCGGCAGCACGGTTACCACGTTATCCCAGCGGTCCGGAAGGACGAGGTCGCCGGTACCGTCGCCATCCAGATCTCCGGTGGTGATGGCGTATGCCACGGCATCGGTCACCACCGTGTGGGCGTCATGAAATGTACCGTCACCGTATCCGGTAAACACCGAGACATCCCTGCTCGACACATTGGCCACGGCCAGATCCGGGATACCGTCACTGTCCAGGTCATCGATGGCCAAAGAGTACGAGTCCTCACCGGCAGGATAGTGTATTGCCGGTTGGAACGACCCGTCGCCATTGCCCAGGAGCACCGAGGCGCTGCCTGGCGACCGGTGGGCCACGGCCAGGTCCGGGACGGCATCTCCGTTCAGGTCAGCCGCCGCGACACACCAGGGTTCTTCTCCGGTGATGAAGCCCACCGCCCCCGCGAATGTACCGTCACCGTTACCCAGAAGGACGGACACATCCCCGCTGTCGCTGTTGGCCACCGCCAGGTCGAGATGGCCATCGTCGTCCAGGTCGATCACGGCCACGGATCGGGGCTGATCGCCAACGGGATAGTTCACCGGGTCAGGGAAGGTACCGTTTCCGTTCCCCAGAAGAATTGAGACATCGTCACTGCCACGGTTGGTCACCACCAAATCTGCGTCAGCATCGCCATCCAGATTGCCGATGGCGATGGATGAACAAAGTCCACCGGCGGGATAACTTCCGTACGATACGAACGTTCCATCACCGAATCCCCGCAGTATCCGGACATGTCCGATACTCCACGCCGTACAAGCCACGGCCAGATCCGGAATTTCGTCACCGTTGAGATCCCCTATGGCCACGGATGCCGGATCGTCCCCGATGTTGAAACTGTTGGCCGCCAGGAATGTACCGTCCCCGGCGCCAAGCAGCACCGAAAGACTTTCGGTACCATCGTTTACCACAACAATGTCATCGACCCCGTCACTGTTCAGGTCCCCGATGGTGACCGAGATTGGATACCAGCCAGTACCGAAACAAAGCCGGGCATCGAAGAGGGGATCTGCGGTGGAGGAAAGTGGCGAGGTGAGGGCCAGGAGCAGGCAGGCGATGGACGGGAGCCATATTCTGCACATGATCTGGATCTCCTCAAGAGGGTTATTTCCACCGGACAGGATCTGCACAACCTTCGATAATCGTATTGTCCATGAATCAGGTGAGGGACGCCATCATGGCGCCACCCCGATCACCGTGCACTCATCCCCCGCCCGGTCCCCGGAAGGCGGGTATGGCGGTTGGTTGTAAGGCGCCGGGGTCACATCCTCCGCGGCGAGCCGGCAGCGGTTCTCGCCGAACATCCGGTCCAGGGCCGGAACGGCCTGGGACCAGGAGATCGTGCGTACGGCGCCGGCGTCGATATTGGCGAAGCCGTGGCGCCAGCCGGAAATGGCGAGGCCGTCCGCCAGTTCGAGATCCATCCGGGCGGCGAACCGCCGGGAGGCCGTCGTGCAACGGTTCTCCAACGTTACCGTGAGCTCGGTGCTGAACGGCAGCTGGCCGGAAAGCGGCAGGCAGGTCAGGTTGGCCGAGACGGTCTCACCCCCGCGGCTGTTGTTGAAGAGGATCGAGACCGCGTTGGTGTAGGCCCCGGTCACCGCCAGATCCGGGTCGCCGTCATCGTCGAAATCGCCGCCAGTCAGCCAGCGGGGGCCGTTACAGGCCAGAAAATCGATCCGCGGCCGAAAGGTACCGTCGCCGTTGCCCGGCAGCACCGAGACACCTTCCTCGTGGTTGTTCGCGGTCACCAGGTCCGGATAACCGTCATCATCCAGATCGCTGATCATCACCGAAACAGGGGAGTTGGAGACACGGTAGATGACAACATTTTGAAAAGTCCCGTCTCCGTTGCCCAGCATCACCGAGACATTGTCGGAGTACTGGTTGGCGCTCACCAGGTCCGGGATGCCATCGCCATCGAGGTCACCAACGGCCAATGCGGTGGGATGGTCACCGACGTATCTGCGGGTCGGGGGGAGAAAGGTGCCGTTCCCCCGGCCCAGGGCGACGAGCACCCGGTCGCGGCTGTCCACGGCCCCCACCAGGTCGACGTGGCCGTCGCCGTTCAGGTCGGCCGCAGCCACGGCCGCCAGCCCGGCGCCGAACGCGGACTGGACCTGCGGCTGAAACGAGCCGTCCCCGTTGCCGAACAGGATCGACAGGCCGGGGGTGGTGTCGTTGGCCACCACCAGGTCCTGGTAACCGTCATGGTCCAGGTCGGCGGTGTCCACCGAGAGCGGCCGGTTACCGGCAGCATGCGTCCCCGACGGCACGAACGTCCCGTCCCCCCGCCCCAGCAGGATGGAGACATCGTCGCTGTTGTAGTTGGTGATCACCAGGTCGAGAGCGCCGTCCCCGTCGAACTCGCTGATCGCCAGCGCATAGGGGGCGTCCCCGGTCTTGAAAAGTTCCGCCTTGTGAAAGGTGCCGTCGCCCCGGCCCAGCAACACACCCGCATTGTCACTGCCGGTGTTGGCCGCGGCCAGGTCGAGGAACCCGTCGCTGTTCAGGTCGGCAGCGGCGCACTGCCTGGGGGAGGTGCCGGAGTCGTAGTCCGTGGGGGAAACAAACGCACCATTGCCCTCACCCCAGAGCACCGATACCCGGTCAGAATCGTCCAGCGTGCCCGCCGCATCGAGGAGACCGTCGTTATCGAGGTCCCCCAGTACCACTTTCCTGAACCCGTATCCGGCCAGGTACTTGCCGCCGGCCCGGAACGTGCCGTCACCATTCCCCATCAGTGTCCA
Organism: Acidobacteriota bacterium; assembly: GCA_032127265.1. Lineage (GTDB taxonomy): Bacteria > Acidobacteriota > JAQAZP01 > JAQAZP01 > JAQAZP01 > JAQAZP01. Next base: position 2,400 of record JAQAZP010000321.1, on the reverse strand, counting down.
CGCTTCCGCCTCGCCGCCGAAGGAGACCACCAGGTCGGGGAGACCGTCATCGTCCAGGTTGCCCGCGGCGATGGAATAGGGTGTTTCGCTGAACTGCACCGGCTCCAGTTCGGTGAAGGTCCCGTCACCGTTGCCCAGCAGCACCTTGAGGATGTCCAGTTCCGAGCCGGCGACAGCAAGGTCAACCATTCCGTCCAGGTTCAGATCGTGCACTACCACCGGACCGGGGTAGCCGACGAGGGCCACCACCGCCCCCGGCTGGAATGTGCCGTCCCCGTTGTTCATGAGCATCCGCAGTTCGTCGCGCTCCCGGCAGGAGACGACCAGGTCGGGATACCCGTCCCCGTTGAAGTCGCCAACGGCGATCGATGACGTCCGGTCCCCGGCCTGGTATTCAGCTGATGGATAAAACCGGCCGGTCCCATTGCTGATCAGCACTGAGACCCCGGGGCCATAAGGGTTGGCCGCGGCCAGGTCCGGGTTGCCGTCGAGATCGAAATCCCCGATGACCACATCGACGGGATAATCATCGACCCAGTACCACCCGGCCGGCTCGAAGGTGCCATCCCCGTTCCCCCGCCCCAGAACCACCGCACCGGACTGGTTCAGCGTCACCACCAGGTCGGGGATGCCGTCCCGGTCGAGATTGCCCACGGCCAGGGATGAGGCGCGGCCGATGGTGTACACACCGATTTCGGGAGCGAAGGTCTCATCCCCGTTGTTGAGAAGCACCGACACGGTATGGCCCTGGTTGTTCGCGGTGAGCAGGTCGAGGAAACCGTCACCGTTCAGGTCGGCCACGGCCACGTCCCACGGTTCGCGACCCGCGATGCACTGCACGCCAGTCTCGAACAAGCGGGCGTCGGCCGGCGGACATAACGATAAGGTGGAAAGGGCGATGATGAAGATCGCTAAATACGATTGCCGTCTGAATTTCATCTTTCCACACCTCCCGGTTGTCTCCCGACCGCTGGGTCGGCACCGTTGCCACCCATCCGGTTGAGCAGCACCGATACGTTGTCGCTGTCGCGGATCGTCACCGCCAGATCCGGCTTCTGGTCGCCGTTCAAGTCACTGATGACCACTGAAAAAGGCCCCCGGCCCAGGCCGTATTCCACTGCAGGGCGGAACGTCCGATCTCCCTTGTTGGTCAACAGGGAGATGGTATCGCTCCAGTAGCTGGCGACCACCAGATCGGGAAATTGATCACCGTCCAGGTCGTCGACAGCTACGCCGAAAGGCCTCCTGCCGACCCTGAGAACCAACCGCTCCCCGAACGTGCCGTCCCCCAGCCCGAAGAGAACCGAGGCGTTGTCGGTGAGGTTGTTGCTGACCACCAGGTCGGGAATGCCATCGAGGTCCAGGTCATCCACAGCCACCGACTGGGGATACTCACCGACCCCGAACCATGTCGGCGGCCCGAAGGTCCCTTTACCCAGGCCGAGTAGAATCGAGACGGCATCGGCCTCTTCCAGAGACGCCGCCAGGTCCGGGATGCCGTCGGCATTGAGGTCGGCGATGGCCACCGACCGGGGAACTGAACCCGTCTCATAGCCGACCAGCGCATCGAACGTACCGTCACCATGACCCAGCAACACATTCAGTTGCGAGGGGTCCCAGTTGGTCACCACCAGGTCCAGGTTGCCGTCACCGTCGAGGTCAGCCAATGAGGCATCACCGGGGTGGCGTCCCCCGTAGAAGTAGTTCACCCCCTGCAGGGTCCCGTCGCCATTGCCCAGCCGAACGCTGATATGGTCAATCCCGTGAGCGCTGGTAACCACCACGTCCGGATGATCGTCGCCATTCAGGTCACCGACGGCGATCGAGTTCGTGAACCTGGCGAAATAGTAGTTCACCGGCGGGTGGAACTTGCCGTCCCCGTGACCCAGCAGAACCGAGATCCCGTCGATCTCCACGGCCGACACCAGCAGGTCCGCAAACGAATCGCCGTTCAGGTCCGCCGCGGCAACAGCCACCGGGATCTGGCCCACCTGGTGCTCATTGGCCAGACGGACCGTCCCGTTGCCGTTGCCCAGCATCACCGAGACACCGCGGTTGTCCGAGTTGGCGACGGCGAGGTCCGGAAATCCGTCGCCGTCCAGGTCCCCGGCGGTCACGGCATAGGGCTCGCGCCCGGAGCGGCAGGAAAGCGCCGCTGCGAAACTTCCGCCCCCGAGTCCCTTGAAGAGCGAAAGGGAATCGCTGCCGTAGTTGGCGACGACGAGGTCGGGTTTTCCGTCCTGTTCGAGGTCGACGACGGCAACGTGGAAGGGCCGCTGCTCGGCCAGGTAGCCCACCGGCGCCTGGAATGTCCCATCGCCGTTGCCCGGGACCACCAGGACCCGTTCGGTGTGCTCGCAGGCAACGGCGAGATCCAGGTGGCCGTCGCCATCCAGGTCG